>URBH01000004.1 GCA_900546075.1 uncultured Eubacteriales bacterium
GGCAACACCGCACAATTGTGCCTGCGAGTCTCAGCCGTCTTTTTGCCCCACTTCTGCAGTTCCAAAAATGGGAAATACATACAGTATTCCTCCATTTTCGGAACTGCAGAAGTGGGGCAAAAATTCTGGCTGAGACTTCTTGCCGAATTGCGCGGTGTTGCCCTAGATCAAATCGGCGAGAGCTGGCGGCAGAAGATTTCGGCTGAGCCAAAATCCTCATGACCGACAGCACACCTGCCGGAATCAGCGTCAGAGAAAAATTGAGGCCATGACACGTCAGAAGACGGTCATGGCCTTTTTTGATTTGAAATCAGGTTCGCATTGCGCCGTCCACGGACAGAATCTCTCCCGTGATATAGCTTGCCATATCGCTGGCCAGGAACAAAAACGCATTCGCGACATCGTCGGCTTCGCCAGCGCGGCGGAGCGGAATCGCGTTAATGAGCGGCTGGATCATCCTTTCCGGAAGCGCGGCGACCATATCCGTTCTTGTGATTCCGGGCGCGACGGCATTCACCCGGATGTTGCTCGGGCCCAATTCTCTTGCCAACGACCAGGTAAGCCCGTTCACGGCGGATTTGCTTGTGGGATACCCAACGCCGCCCGGCTGCCCGCAAAAGCTGACCATGGAGCTTGTATTCAGAATGCACCCGCCGCCCTGCTCCTTCATGATATCGACGACGGCCAGAACGCCGTTCATGACCGCGTCAACGTTCAGCTGCATGATCTTTGCAAACCTTTCGGCAGTGTAGCCCGAGATCGGCGTGCTGTCAGAAATACCGGCGTTGTTTATCAGAATATCGATTCTTCCATAGGTTTCCCTGATCTTGCTGATTTCTGCGGCAACCTCGTCCGCGTCCACAAGATTCGGCCATGCGCCGGATACTTCCCACTCCGGATTTTCCGCCCTTAAGGAAGCCAGCGCCTTCGCTACGGTCTCTTCGCGGGAGCCGAACAGCACCACCTTTGCGCCGTTCTCCAGAAATTTCTTCACGGTTGCGTACCCAATGCCCCGGGTGCCTCCGGTTATGACTGCAATCTTTCCCCTTAACAACATAATCTGCGCTCCTTTCAATAATATAGGTTTTCCGAACCAATATCAACCTGCCGCTGTATTGGATACCAACTGAATGATAACATGCGCGGACGTTTTTTTCAATCCCTCCGGCCGTTTTCGGGACGCACCCGCCCTGGGACGCCACACCCGCTCCGCTCCCGAAAGACAGAAAGGATTTTTTGCATATTGCGCAATTTCCTGTTGACATTTTGTGCATTATGGTGGTATAGTATGTCAATAAGTATTCGGCGCACGCACAAAGGTACACCGAATAGAAACAGAAGGAGAGGATTGCATATGAAAAAAATTCTTGCTATTGTGCTGGCGGCTGCAATGCTGCTGTCTATGACCGCCTGCGGCGCTGCCGCGAAGAAGGATACATACGTTGTGGGTATCTGCCAGCTGGTTCAGCACGACGCCCTCGACGCCGCGACCAAGGGCTCCAGGACGCTCTGACCGAAGCGCTGGGAGACAAGGTAAGCTTTGAAGTGCAGAACGCCTCCGGCGAGTCCGTAAACTGCACCACCATCATCAACGGCTTTGTTTCCAGCAAGGTCGATCTGATCATGGCCAACGCCACCCCCGCCCTCCAGGCGGCCGCGTCGGCGACCAGCGACATTCCCATTCTGGGCACCTCCGTCACCGACTACGCCTCCGCTCTGGAGATCGAGGACTGGACCGGCACCGTGGGCGGCAACATTTCCGGCACCTCCGACCTGGCGCCATTGGATCAGCAGGCTGCCATGATTCAGGAGCTGTTCCCGGATGCCAAGAACGTGGGACTGCTGTACTGCTCCGCCGAGGCCAACTCCCAGTATCAGGTGGATGAGATGACCAAGTATCTGACCGAGCTGGGTCTGACCGCCACCGCTTACGCCTTCACCGACACCAACGATGTCGCCTCCGTCACCCAGGCGGCCTGCGATGCCAGCGACGTGCTCTACATCCCCACCGATAACACCGCTGCCTCCAACACCGAGGCCATTGCCAACGTGGTGCTGCCTGCCAAGGTTCCCGTGATTGCCGGTGAGGCCGGCATCTGCGAGGGCTGCGGCGTTGCGACTCTGTCCATCAGCTACTATGATCTGGGTGTCGCCACCGGCAAGATGGCGGCCAAGATCCTCACCGGCGAGGCGGACATCTCCCAGATGCCCGTGGAGTACGCGCCCCAGGTGACCAAGATGTACAATGCCGCCAACTGCGAGGCGCTGGGCGTCACCATCCCCGACGGCTACGAGCCGATGGGTTGATTTCCCTGTAAAACAACAGGCAGGGCAGGGCTTTCGCCCTGTCCTGCCTTGACGTGATTCTGTGGCTGTTTCTGCGCCCGGAGCGGGCAACTTCTTTATATTGTAGAGGTATCAAGATATGAATTTCTTCCTATCCCTTTTGAATGCCATGCCGGGCGCAATCACCCAGGGTATGCTCTGGGGAATCATGGCCATCGGCGTGTACATCACCTACCGCATTCTGGACGTGGCCGACCTGACGGTGGACGGAAGCCTTGCCACCGGCGGCGCGGTGTGCGTCATGCTCATGCGCGCCGGGTGGAATCCCTGGGTCGCGCTGCTGTGCGCGTTCCTGGCGGGTGTCCTGGCGGGGCTGTGTACCGGCCTGCTCCATACCCGGTGCGGTATTCCTGCCATTCTGGCCGGTATTCTTACCCAGCTGGCGCTGTATTCCGTCAATCTGCGGATCATGACCGGCAAGGCCAACCAGCCCATCGGCGTGGATAAGTACGATCTGCTGGTCTCCCAGCGGTACGTCCGGGAGCTGGCGCTGAATAACCCCATTCCCCTGGTGATTTTGTTCCTGGCGGTGCTGATCGGTGTGCTCTACTGGTTCTTCGGCACCGAGTACGGCAGCTCCCTGCGGGCAACCGGCGCCAATCAGAACATGGCCCGCGCCCAGGGCATCGATACCAAGTCGGGCATCACCTTCGGGCTGATGCTGGCAAATGGTCTGGTCGCCATGGCGGGCGGTCTGCTTGCCCAGTATCAGGGCGCGGTGGACGTGAACATGGGGCGGGGCGCCATCGTCATCGGCCTCGCCGCCGTCATCATCGGCGAGGTGCTGCTGGGACGCGTGTTCCGCAATTTCGCCCTGAAGCTGCTGTCCGTGGTCATCGGCGCGGTGATCTATTACGTGGTCATCCAGATTGTTCTGCAGCTCGGCCTGAACACCAATGACCTGAAGCTGCTGACGGCGCTGGTGGTGGCACTGTTCCTGGCGGTTCCCTATTGGAAGACCATCGTGCTTCCCAAGAAGAAGGAGGTATGACGATGCTGGAGCTGAAGAATATCAGCAAGACCTTCAACGCCGGAACGGTGAACCAGAAGGTGGCCTTAAACGGCCTGAATCTGACCATGAACGAGGGCGACTTCGTCACCGTCATCGGCGGCAACGGTGCGGGCAAGAGTACCATGCTCAATGCCATCGCCGGCGTGTTTCCGGTGGATACCGGAAAAATCCTCATTGACGGCGTGGACGTGACCGCCCTGCCGGAATACAAGCGGGCAAAATATATTGGGCGGGTGTTCCAGGATCCCATGATGGGTACCGCCGCGACCATGCAGATCGAGGAAAATCTTGCCCTGGCGGCGCGCCGGGGCAAGCCCAGAACCCTCCGCCTCGGCATCACCAAAGCGGATCGCGCGTTCTATCGGGAGCAGCTGCAAATCCTCGATCTGGGACTGGAGGAGCGGATGACCACCAAGGTCGGCCTGCTGTCCGGCGGTCAGCGTCAGGCGCTGACGCTGCTGATGGCGACCTTGCAGCAGCCGAAGCTGCTGCTTCTGGACGAGCATACCGCAGCCCTTGACCCCAAGACCGCGGCCAAGGTGCTGGAAGCGACCCAGCGGATTGTGGAGAAAGACCACCTGACCACCATGATGATTACCCACAATATGCGCGACGCCATTTCCTACGGCAACCGCCTGATCATGATGTACGAGGGACATATTGTGGTTGACGTTTCCGGGGAGGAAAAGAAAAATCTGACGGTGGAGCAGCTGCTGAATCTGTTCAGCAGAGCCTCCGGCTCCGACGAAGCCGACGACAAGCTCCTGCTTTCCTGACGCATAATGAACACAGGGCGCGCATTTCTGCGCGCCCTTAATTTACCGGGAGGAATAACAATGAACCCCAAAGAACTGCTGGAAATTCTGTCCGTGGCGGAAAAGCTGAAATGCAACACCCGGCACTGCGATACCTCCTCCGGCCGCCGGGAAAGCGTGGCGGAGCATAGCTGGCGGACGGCGCTGATGGCGATGCTGCTGACGAAGGAATTCCCGGAGGCGGACATGGACAAGGTGATCCGCATGTGCCTGATCCACGATATGGGAGAGGCCTTCACCGGGGACATCCCGACCTTTGCGAAAACCGGCGCCGATACCCGGAAGGAGGACGACATTCTGCTGAATTGGGTGAGCACCCTTCCGGAAGATGCCCGGGAGGAATGGACGGCACTGCTTACCGAGATGAACGCCATGGAGACCCGGGAGGCGAAAATCTACAAGGCGCTGGACAAAATGGAAGCGGTGATTCAGCACAACGAGTCGGACATTTCCACCTGGCTGCCCCTTGAGTACGACTTGCAGCTGACCTACGGCGAGGAAAACGTGGAGTTTTCCCCCTACATGCGGCAGCTCAAGGCAGAGGTCAACGATCGGACGAGAGAGAAGATCGCCCGGGAGAGGCCGGAATAAAACGCCACAATATTGTAAAACCCTCCGTATGACAGTTCGTGCACACGGAGGGTTTTGCGTCAGGAATCCAATTATCGTCTGCGCCGGACAGGCTGCGCCAGCCTGCGCAGCAGAAGAATCAGCCCCGCCGCTGCCAGCAGGCAGGCGCTCATGATGCTGTAGGAAAAGGCGGCCAGATCGCCGTGGCGCTGGACGTAATATTCCATGAAGCCCGCGCCGCCGATGCAGGCGGCGATGCCCAGCCACACCAGTACATTCCAGAACCGGAAGCCCCGGGCCTTCACCATCCGCAGGGAGAACACCACAATCACCAGCAGTAATCCCAGCGCACCCAGCACCTGCACCACGCTGACGAAGCCGTTGCTCCGGAAAAACAGCTTGTCATACCGGGTACTGTCCAGCACGATCTGGGACACGCCGTAAAGCAGCAGGAAAATCAGCGCCGTGTCCCCGTCCTTCCGCTTTTTTGGCAGGTAGAAGATGAGCAGGATCAGAAACAGCACCAGCGCCGCCATGGCCTGCAAAATAAACGTCGCCAGACGGTACTCCGTAGCGCCGGAAACGGCGTTGGTCACGGGATAGACCCAGGGCAGCGACTGGGTGGAAGCGATAATCTGCCCACGGTCAGCGGAATTGAAGAAGCAGGCGAGCCGCCCTACGGCGATACCGGCGCACCCGGCCACGGCCATGCAGTCCAGCATCTGCGGGAGGTTCCGGTCAAAATGCACCAGACGGACAATCACCGCCGCCAGCGCGCATCCGGCGAAGACGCCCAGCAGGGCATATCCGCCGGGGGAGAAGGGCTTTATGGCGGAGGTGAAGCTGTCGTAGCTGCTGGTGCGGCAATACCAGTGAACCAGCCGCCCAAGCAGGAGGGACAGCACGATGGCCAGGGGTACCACGCTGAAGGCGGCGACCCCATTGCCGCCCTTTCCCAGATACAGCGACCAGAAAAAGCAGATGGCGGTGAGCGTCGCCAGAGTCAGCACGATGGAACTCCAGTAATAAATGGTCTCCCCGGAAATGAACGCAATTTTTTCCATACTGTCAGCCTCCTTCCGGCATCGCCGTGGCGAAGTAGATGATGTCGCTGATCTTCCGCTGCTGGCCGTAGACCGGGCGGTTGATGAGCTGGTCACCCATGACAATGGCGGCGGTCTGTCCGCCGTCTAAGCAATAGGCCATGCGGCAGCCGGTGGCGGCGATGTTTTTGGCAAAGGTCTTGACGGTGGGGATATCCTGCCAGGGGCCTTCCGTATTTGCCGTGGCGACGATATAGTGCAGCTCGCCCATCTGGCACAGCGCCGCCCGGGCGTACCCTTCCGTGATTTCGCCCACGCCGTACCAGGTGTGGTCGATCATCTCGTAATTGTCAATGAGCACCGGGCCAAAGCCCAGACTGAACCAAATGTCGTTCTCGGCCACGTATTCCTTGGCGGCCGCCGTAGTCGTGATGTCGCCGCCGTAGGTGAAGCGGAGGTCGCCGTTGCGGTCGATATAGCAGGTCTCGGCATAGGTGCCTTCCACCTTGCGCACCTGCCCCTGATAGACGATGATGCCAAAATTGCGGAAATTGTAGAAATCGCCGGAGGACGCCACCACCGCGTTGACGCTTTCCGCCATTTCCGAGGTGTAGAACTGGGTCGCCGAGCCATATTCGCCGCCGGCCAGATGCCGCCGGAACTGGGACGGATGGTTGACCTTCACCTCGGAGAAGGTGTAGACGGAACCGTCGTGAACCTCCTTCCAGGTGATGGCGAAAATGGTGTCGTCCAGATAATAGTTGACAAGACTGCCCTCAAACAGCGCTGCGTCGGTGCTGAAATACAGCTCCTGCCCATCTAAAAGAAAGGCCGCTTCGTCCAGAAGCCATTGCAGGGAGGCTGGGTCGTCGGTCTGACCAAAGCACTCCGGGTTCGGCTCCGGGGCGACCTGAGCGTCGTCCGGAATCTCGATGATGACCTTTTCCCTCACGGGGACGGTAGCCTCAGGAACGTTCTCCGACGCTTGTGCGGCGGTGAGGGTATCCCGGGCGGCGTCCATTTTCGCGGAAACGAAGCCGTCAAACTGCTCCATGATCGCCATATTTTCCGGTGCCGCCTGCGCCGTGGCTTTGGGGCGGCTGAGGGACTGCGCCATCTTTCCCAGCAGAACGGCCGTCAGAGCCAGAGAAATCGGCACCACGATGACCCCCAGCAGGACGAAAAACGGACTGACCCGGTGGTTTTTCCGGGCAAATTTCGGTTGATATGCCATGTCCGTCCTCCTTACGCCACGCCGGAGATGATTTTCAGCAGCGCCTGATCCGGCACCACCCACCATGCGCCGTCCTGATAGATCAGACCCAGCGTCACATCCCGTGTGACGGTCTGGGCATCCTCACTCAGCGCCTGGGTCACCGCGTCGTTCAGCGCCTGGTCTACCAGCTCGCTTCGGTAGCTGTTATCCTCGTTGTAAAGCTCCGATTTGTCCTCGGCCGCGGCGGCTTTGGCTTCCAGCAGCGCCTTCGCCCGCTGGGGAACCACCTCCGTCACGCCGGACACGTCCAGACAGGTGACCGACACATCCCGGGCAAACCCCGTGTCCGTGACCCGGCACAGCCCGGTGAATTCATAGGAAAGGCTGTCCGTGAAGGCGTCCCAAAGGAGCCTGCTCACGGCATCCTCCGGCTCCCCGGCGCCCAAATCCGGCTGACCGATAATATAGCCTTGGGCGGTATCATAGTCACCGGCGCACAGGGCGTCCATCATGCGCTGCGCCTGCGCCGAGGCGGCCTCGGGAGATTCCAGCATCCTTGGCTGGGCGTTCCGCGACACAATGCTCACCGCCGCCGTCACTACCATCAACAGGATGCCCAGAATGCCGAACAGGGCGGAAAAAAACTTGGATCCTTTCATATGCACACCTCGGATTTTCCATATACCGCCTATTATACAGGGCAATGGGAAGGATGTCAATTGAACGTTGCCTTAAGAAACCTCCCCTGCCGGTTTGATGGGTAATCGTAAAATAGCGAATGGAGCGTATCGGTGCAGATACGCTCCATTTTTCGTATATTTGACGGGGGAGGGGTACAACCCCTTGGCTCTCCCTTTGGGAGAGCTGTCACCGCAGGTGACTGAGAGGGTCTTGCACCCTTGCTTCCCCTCCCCGTCCTCGCTTCGCTCGGCCACCTCTCCCAAAGGGAGAGGCAAGGGGAGCATCATAAACGGTCAAAAATGCGGATCATCCGCCGAAATCAGAGTTTTTTGCGGCGACGGTAAAGCCGTTTTCGTTGTCCGCCGGGACGAGGGTGAAGCAGACGGTGCCGATGGTGTCATCCGGGGTGCCACTGTATATGTCAAAGATAGCGGTGGCACCGTCGACGGAGTTTGGGTAATAGCCGCGGAAGGCATAGCCCACGTCGCCGAAATCGGAGAGACCGACGTAATAATAGCCATCTTCAAAATAGAATAGCGTTTGCCCCGCGCTCACGTCCTGAATGGCGGGAGCATAGGGGGGCATTTCCAGACCAAGAGCAAGGCGGATGTAGGGGACGACGCTGTCCTCCCGGCTGACCTTCACGGCCTGTCCCCAGGGGGTGGTGACCATCTCCTGTTCGCCGCAGACGGTCATTGCCGCTCCGCTGTCCGTTATTTCAGGACAGGTGAAGGAGGAGAACAGAAAGCTCCGCCAGAATTCGTCGTTCAGGGAAGCGTCACCCGACCAGTCCGGCATAAAGTAACACATTTTCTCTAAGAAAACCTTGCCGGTTTCGCTCAGGGTAAAGGAATTCGCCTCCGTACTTGTCGCTTTGGATTCCGTTTGGACGCCCGGTTGGGTGAGCTGCTCAGTCCCCGCCGGTGTGGCGGGGGTATTCTTTGCACCGGAGGCGTTCAGGAAGAGGAACACCCCTCCCACGGACAGCACCAGCACCAGACATACCAGCACGACCGCAAAGCCCCAGCTTTGTTTTTGACCATTCTTTTCGTTCTTCATGAATTTGGTTTCACCTTTCTTCTGACGGATGGCACGGCTCATTTCTCCCTCGATGCGCCGGGCGCAGTCTGCGGGCATGGCCATCCCGTCGTAGACATCGATCACCTGTTTATTCATGCCGCACCCTTTCTCAGCTGCTGCCCCAGCAGTCCCCGTCCCCGGGAAAGTCGGGCGGCTGCGGTGCCTTGGGGGATTCGCAGAAGCCGGGCAATTTCTCCGGTGGTAAAGTCCTCATAGTAGCGCAGGTACAGGATCACCCGGTACTTGGGCGGCAGACGGAGAACCCCCTGTGGAGGCTTGCACGTCTTCGGACTGAGGAAAATGTCCTTCACGGCGCGTTTCCAGCCGCCCGAGTGAAGCAAATTCCGGCATGTATCGGCGGTCGTCTGCATGAGGAAATCCCGCTCCGTTCCCGGCATCAGCTCTCCATGCTCCACCAGCTTCAGGAATACCGTCCGGCTTACGTCCTCCGCTTCCTCGGGGCTGCGGGTATAGTTGACCGCCAGCCGGTAAACGTCGTCCCGGTAGCGATGAAATAAGCTTAGCGCGTCCACTGCCAGACCTCCCCCAAAATTCGCACCGAATCCTATATACAATACGATTGAGACAGATATTTTGTTGCACCCGGCCCAAAAATTTTTGCCTTTTCAAAGGATGGGGCGGAATATATTTTCAGAGCCGGTCTGCTTGACAAATGCTGCCTGGGATATGTATAATACACTTGTCTTGGTATGACTATGGAAAATTCTGTATGATATATTTCAAGGAGGATACAATGACACCCCAGGAAAAAAAGCAGCTGCAGGTCATGGCCTGCAAAGTGCGTATGGGCGTAATTGAGGGCGTCCATGCGGCCAAAAGCGGACATCCCGGCGGCAGTCTGTCCGCTGCGGACATGTTCACCTATCTGTATTTCAAGGAACTGCGCGTGGATCCGAAGAATCCCCAATGGGAGGATCGGGACCGGTTCGTCCTGAGCAAGGGTCACACCGCGCCCGGCTTGTATGCGACGCTGGCGCTGCGGGGCTTTTTCCCCGTGGAGGATCTGGTGACGCTGCGCAAAATGGGAAGCTATTTGCAGGGACACCCCAATATGAACTCCGTCCCCGGCGTGGATATGTCCACGGGTTCTCTGGGGCAGGGCATTTCCGTCGCCTGCGGCATGGCGCTGGCCAGCCGTCAAAAGAAGCGGGACAACCGGGTCTACACCCTGCTGGGTGACGGCGAGATTCAGGAGGGGCAGGTCTGGGAGGCGTGCATGTTTGCCGCCCATTACAAGCTGGACAACCTCTGCGTCATCATCGACAACAACGGCCTGCAAATTGACGGCGATATTGCCAAGGTCATGAGTCCTTACCCCATTGATAAGAAGCTGGAAGCCTTCGGCTTCCACGTGGAGACCATCGACGGCCATGATTTTGACGCCATCGCGTCGGCGCTGGACACGGCGAAGACCGTTAAAGGCCGCCCCAGCGCGATCATCATGAAGACCGTCAAGGGCAAGGGCGTTTCCTTCATGGAAAATCAGGCGAGCTGGCACGGCTCGGCGCCCAACGACGAGCAGTACGCAGTGGCTATGGCGGAGCTGAAGCAGCAGCTGGGCAATCTGGAGGGCATGTAATATGGCAGATGTAAAGAAAATGGCCACCCGCGAGGGCTACGGACGGGGTCTGGTCGCCCTGGGCGCGGCGCATGAGAATGTTGTGGTGCTGGACGCCGACCTGGCAGGCTCCACCAAGACCGGCATGTTTGCCAAGGCGTACCCCGACCGCCACTTCAACTGCGGCATTGCGGAAGCGGACATGATGTGCGTGGCGGCGGGCTTCGCGGCCAACGGCTTCGTTCCCTTCGCGTCCTCCTTCGCCATGTTCGCTGCGGGACGGGCTTTCGAGCAGATTCGCAACTCCATCGGCTATCCCCACCTGAACGTGAAGATCGGCGCAACTCACGGCGGTCTGTCCGTGGGCGAGGACGGCGCGAGCCACCAGTGCTGCGAGGATTTTGCCCTGATGCGCTCCATCCCCGGCATGGTCGTCATCTGCCCCGCCGACGGCGTGGAAGCCGAGGCGGCCACCAAGGCGGCGTATGAATATCAGGGGCCTGTCTATCTGCGGATGGGACGTCTGGCAATTCCGATGTTCCACGAGGACGGCTTTGCATTTAAGATCGGCAAGGGCGAGATTCTGCGCGAGGGTACGGACATTGCCATCATTGCCAACGGGCTGATGACCTACGAGGCCATCAAGGCCGGTGAGGCGCTGGAAGCCATGGGCATCCATGCCCGGATCGTGAACATGTCCACCATCAAGCCTCTGGACGAGGAGCTGGTGCTGAAATGCGCCAAGGAGTGCGGCAAAATCATCACCTGCGAGGAGCACAGCATCATCGGCGGTCTGGGCGAAGCGGTGTGCAGCTACCTTGCGGAAACCTATCCCGTTCCGGTCAAGCGTATCGGCGTGAACGACAGATTCGGCTGCTCCGGCACTGCGGCTGAGGTGCTGAAAGCCTATGGCCTGAGCGCGGAGCACATTGTTGAGGTTACGAAAGAATTTCTGAGTCGGTAAAACATAGCACCCCTTGCCTCTCCCTTTGGGAGAGGTGGCTGAGCGAAGACGGAGAGGGGAAAGCCCTCTCAGTCACCTGCGGTGACAGCTCTCCCAGAGGGAGAGCCAAGGGGGTGTACCTGCACTTTGAAACGAGAAATGGAGCGTATCCGTACGGATGCGCTCCATTCACTGTTTTACGACCGCACATAAAAGTATAGGGTACTTTTGTATGTGCTTGTCATACTGAACTCCAATTAAAATCTTTAGAAAAGATTTTAATTGCCCGAAGGGCAAGGAGTTCATATGAGACTTGTTTTGTGATTTCTTTCCTTATAAATCACAAAACTGGCAGCGCCATTAGGCGATGCCTTCCTGATTAAAATCAAAGATTTTAATCAGGAAATAGTATCAGGTGGTGTCCGCGTCCAGCTGAATGCGGATTTCGCCGTAGGACAGCGCCTCGGTTTCGCCGTTTTCGTAGCGCACCAGAAGACGGAAATCGTCGTCGATGCCGTAGGCATAGGCGCTGACTTTTTGCCCGGCGGAGAGAACGGTGACATTCCGCCCAATCGCCAGACTGCGGGCGCGGTAGTCTTCCAGATATTCCTTGCGTTCCGGGTGGGTATAGAACTCCCAAAAGCGGTTCAGAAATTCTCCGACCAGCTGGTTTTTGGCTTCCGGAGTGCTATGCTCCAAAAGCGCCCCGGCAATGGGTTGGATTTCCTCCGGGAACCCCCCTGTGGGCTGATAGAGGTTGACACCAGCCCCCAGCACCATGTAGTTAAGAGTGCCGGTTTCCAGACCCACGGCGGCTTCCGTCAGAATGCCGCAGACCTTTTTGCCATGAAGGAAAATGTCGTTGACCCACTTGATTCCGGGGTGCTGCCCGGTCACCGCTTCGATGGCCTGACACATTGCCGCCGCAGCTGCCGCCGTAAGGCAGGTCGCCTGCTGGGGGGAATAGGCCGTCGGACGGAGCAGCAGACTTAAATAGACGCCGGTGTCAGCCGGGGAGAAAAATTGCCGCCCGTAGCGTCCACGTCCGGCGGTCTGCTCACAGGCGATGATGACGCAGCCCTCCGGGCAGCCCTGATTGGCTTTTTCCCGGACAAGGGCGTTGGTGGAAGGCACGGTAGGCAGTACCGTCAAATTAAAATCCCGGTATTCCGGTTTCAGGAACCTGCGGATGCCCTGGGGGGACAGGATGTCGGAATCCGGGGAAAGGCGGTAGCCCTTGTTGGTGACGGCGTCGATGGTGTAGCCGTCCTCCCGAAGGGCGTTCACCGCCTTCCACACGGCCGCCCGGGAGACCTGAAGCGTCCGGGCAATCTCCTCCCCGGAGAAAAACGTCCCCTTGCTGTCTTCCAGCAGGGCAAGCAGTTTTTCTTTGGTGGTCACGGCGTTTCCTCCTTATACTGGCACAAATCCGTCCACTGGCAGTCGCCACAGATTTCCTCCCGGTGACCGGGCAGCAAAATGGTTTTCCGCACCCGTTCCGTCAGTTCCCGGTAGGACAGCACGTCCCCGGCGGTCAGGCCGCACCGGGACAGCACCTCACGGTCATAGCGCCGTACCTTTTCTGCGGATTCGCATTGGCCGGACAGATTGTTGGGGCAGGCGCGGCAGATTTCGTCCGCCTGATCGGTCAGACGGACGAGGGGATTTTCTTCCAGCATGGCCTTTTTCTGCGCCATGTTTTCCACAAAAGCCCCGCTGTAGCCCTTCCCCTGAAAGAAGCGGAGACAAAGGCCGTGATGGGCGCGCAGGGAAATGACTGCTTCGCCCATGACGTTACCGCAGCCGGATGGCGGCGGCCAGACGCTTGCGGATGGCCAGCGCGAGGGCAATTTTCACGCAGTCCGGGAGAATGTAGGGGAACACGCACCAGCCCAGCGCCGTCCACAGGCCGATGGCGCCGGTGTTTTTGGTGTATACCACCAGGAACCAGGCGGTGCCGAAGGCATAGCATACCACAAGCCCCAGCAGCATGGAAAGTGCCAGCGCCCAGGTTTTCGTTCCCAGAAGCCGCTCCATGAGCCACATAGTTAGGGCGGTGAACACAAATCCGACGATGTACCCGCCGGTGCTTCCCAGAAGAACGCCCAGCCCCCCGGAGAAGCCCGCAAACACCGGCAGACCGACGACGCCCATAAGCAGATACAGCACGACGGCCAGGGTTCCCCGCTTTCCGCCGAGGACGCTCACCGCGACAAAGACGCCGAAGGTTTGCAGGGTGAAGGGGACGACTGCGGGAATGGAGATCCAGGAACAGACCGCCATCAGGACGGCAAACAGGGCGATATACGCCATGTCGATGGTTTTCCACTTTCTTGAAACAGGTGCTTCCATAGGTATTTCCTCCGAACTGTTGAATTCCTGAGCAGTATAGCACAGGCAGCGCCTGATTGTCAACCATAAATAATTTTTGGTTGACAATAGGAAGCGGAGGAAAACAGATTTGATACCAGTTTTTAATAAAACGGTTAAAAACCGTTTTATTCGGCTGCTGTTTCAGCAGCCAGCGGCGTAGCCGCAAAAAACGTAAGTCCATACATTTCTCGCCGCCACCGGCGGCCTGCGAAGGATTCGCAGGATAAAATGGTGTTAACCATTTTATCGAGAAATAGTATGAATGCTACAGCCGCACCTCTACCGGGCGGCGGATGGTCATGGATTGTTCCGTTACGGCGCAGTCCATGGCGAGGATGTGGACGCCGTTTCCGGCGGCTTCCCGGAGGGCGGCGGCAAAATCCGGATCGGTGGCATCGTTGGGGTGCAGATATGTTACGTCCGCCATCTGAATGACGAACAGGACGCCCGCCCCATACCCTTCGGCGGCGGCGCGGGTCAAGCCCCGCAGGTGCTTCGCACCCCGGAGGGTGGGAGCGTCGGGGAAGGCACAGACGCCGTTTTCCTCCAGCGTCACGCCCTTGACCTCCAGGAACCAGGGCGTTCCGTCCTTCAGGAAGGAAAAATCAAACCGGGAATCCCCGTGAACGGTCTCCGCCCGGAGGGATTCGACTTCCCCAAAGCCGCCGGAAAGCAGCCACTCCTTTGCCGCTGTGTTGGGTGCCTGGGAGTCCATGTTGATCAGACGGCTGCCCTTTTGGACGGCAATCAGATCGAAGCGGGTCTTCCTGGCGGAGGAGGACGCCTCCTGGCACCAGACCTGTGTGCCGGGGACGAGCAGCTCCCGGCATCGCCCGGTGTTTTTTACATGAACGGTCTGCGTCTGTCCGGCGATGTCAACATGGGCGATAAACCGGTTGGGACGGGCAAGAAAGGTGCCGGATACCATATTGGCGTAGTTCATTTTCGCTCCTTATGCAGAAAAAGGGGTCAGGCAGGCCTGACCCCTTTCGGTTGTACAGAAATCAGCCGACGGAGGACACCATCTCGCCGTTCAGGAAGGAGAAGGTGCCGCCGGGGGCGGTGAGGAACTGACCGTTGGACAGGGTCACATCCAGACGGATGGACAGCTGCTGGTCGTCCTCCATGGCGGGAATGTTGAAGCTGATGCCGGAGATATCCGCAGTGTAGCTGCCGGGAATCTCGGCTGCTTCCATGGTCAGTGCGGCGGTGCCGACGATCTCTTCGTCAAAGGTCAGAACCAGCTCGGCCTTGCTGCAGGTGATGGCTTCGCCCTCGTTGGTGATCCGGGGCGCCTGCACATCCACGGAACCGCCGGTGAGGGTCAGCGTGCTGCCGTCCTGGGTGGCGGATGCTACGGTCATGTTGCAGTAGGAGTCCAGCGCAGACGCCAGATTGATCAGAGCGTCGTCGGTGGGCGCGGTGGGGGTGTTGATGGCGACTTCGGTCTGCGTGCCGTCCGCGGCGGTCAGAAGGACGTAGTAGCAGTAGCCGTCGGCGGCGTTCAGGTCGGCGGAGGCAGTGTAGACGCTGCCGTTCCACTCGCAGGGAACATTGGCCGCTTCCTCACCCTCCAGACGGACGAGGAATGCCGCGCTCTGTCCCTTGGCGTAGCCGTTGGGGGTGGCGGTCAGGTTGACGGTAGCACCGTTGGGGCTGCTCCATGTGGCGACGGTCAGCGTACTGGAGGTCAGGGTCAGCTCCTGCCCGGCGGACATTTCCGGAACGCTGGCGGCGGTATTGGCGGTCGGTTCCTTATTCTTGGAACCGCAGCCGGCGAGGGCAAACGCGAACACGGCGACCAGAGCGATCACAGCGAGAATATTCTTTCTTTTCATTTTGGGCTCCTCCCTTATACGTCCCGGCGAGAGGGCTTTCAAACCCGCCCGGAACGCTTGTTTTCTCCAGTATACAACAAACTGTAACACTTTGCAACTATTTCTTAGGAAAATAACAAAATTTAACAATTGAAAGAACATCGGCGCGGGGATATCCCCGCGCCGATGAATGGAACGCAAGTAAATTAGTCGTTGGCCTTCGCGTCGGCGATAATCTTGGCCTGGTTGGCCTTGGGAACTTCCTCGTAACGGACGAATTCCAGCGTGAAGCTGCCTCTGGCCTGGGTCATGGCGCGCAGATCAATGGCGTAGCTGCTCATTTCCGCCATGGGGACTTCCGCCTCAATAACGGTGTTGCCCTCGTGATCGGGGGACATGCCCATGGGACGGCCGCGGCGCTTGCTCAGATCGCCCATCACGTCGCCCACGTAGGAATCCGGCACGGTGACGGTCAGCGCGCCGATGGGCTCCAGCAGGGTGGGGTTGGCGTTGGGCATGGCTTCCTTGAAGGCCAGGATGGCGGCCAGCTTGAAGGCCATTTCGTTGGAGTCAACGGGATGGTAGGAGCCGTCGTACAGCGTCGCCTTCAGGCCGACCATGGGGTAACCGGCCAGCGGACCCTTCTGAACGGCTTCCTGAATGCCTTTTTCAACGGCGGGGTAGAAGTTCTTGGGGACGGAGCCGCCGAAGACCTCCTCGGCGAAGATCATGTCGTCCTGCTCTTCCTGAGGCTCGAAGCGAATCCAGACGTCGCCGAACTGGCCGCTGCCGCCGGTCTGCTTCTTGTGACGGCCGTGGGCTTCCACCTTTTTCTTGATCTTCTCCCGGTAGGCGACCTTCGCCGGATACAGCACGGCGTCCACGCCGAAGCGGCTCTTCAGCTTGGAGACCAGCACGTCCAGCTGCTGATCGCCGGTGCCGGAGATGACCTGCTGCTTGGTCTCGGCGTTGTTGGTCAGGGTGAAGGAGGGATCTTCCTCGTTCAGGCGGTTCAGGCCGGTGCCGACCTTGTCTTCCTGACCCTTCACCTTGGGGGCGATGGCCATGGAATAGCAGGGGGCGGGGTAGGGGATCTGCTTCAGAGAGACGACCTTTCTGGGGTCGCACAGGGTATCGCCGGTGCGAACCTTATCCATCTTGCCGATGGCGCCGATGTCGCCGCAGCCCAGAACCTTGACCTCCGTGGCCTTCTTGCCGCACATGGTGTAGAGTCTGCCGAGCTTCTCGGTTTCGCCGGTGCGGGCGTTGACCAGGGTGGTGTCGGAGGTGATCTCACCGGAGAGCACCTTGACGTAGGAATACTTGCCGTACTGGTCGGAGACGGTCTTCCACACGTAAGCGGAGGGAACGCCGCCGGGGGACACCACGAATTCCTCGGTCTTGCCGTCGGCGGTGGTGGCCTTGTGATAGTTGCCCTGCACGGGGTTGGGCAGCAGGTCGACGATGTGATCCATGAGCATCAGGCTGCCCAGGCAGGTCAGGCCGGAGCCGCACAGCACGGGGAACAGGCTCAGATCCTTCACGCCCTGATGCAGGCCGGTGATCATTTCCCGGTAAGTAAAGTCGTCGCCCTCAAAGAAGCGATCCATCAGAGCCTCGTCGGTCTCGGCAACGGCTTCCTTCAGCGCGTCGTTGAACTCTTCGATGACGGACGCCTTATCGTCGGGAACGTCGATCTCCACGCGCTTAAAGTTCTGCATCTCGTAGGCGCGCTTGTTCAGCACGTCGATGATGCCGGTGACCTTGTGGGCGGAATTCCAGATGGGGATGACGACGGGGGCGATCTTGTTGCCGTACTTTTCCCGCAGAGCGTTGAAGGTGGCATTGTAGTCGGAATTGTCCTCGTCTACCTTGGAGATGTAGACGAAGCGGGGCATATTCCGTTCTTCGCAGTATTTCCAGGCCTTCTCAAAGCCAACGGTGATGCCGTCCTTGGCAGAGCACACCAGAATGGCGGCGTCGGCGGCGCGGAGCGCCTCCATGACGGCGCCGGAGAAGTCGAACGCGCCGGGAGTATCCAGCAGGTTGATCTTCACGTTGTGGTATTCCAGCGGAACGACGGAGGTGGAGATCGAAATATGACGGCGGATCTCCTCGGGGTCGTAATCGCAGACGGTGTTTCCGTCGGCGTTCTTGCCGATGCGATCGATGGCGCCGGTCATGTAAAGCAGGCTCTCAGCCAGCGCGGTCTTGCCGCTGCCGCTGTGACCCAGCAGACAGATATTGCGGATGGAATTAACAGTGTACATTGTGGTCAATACTCCTTTCGGGAAGGGAAGCCTTCCATTTGGGGCGCGGGCACCCGAATAGTGACATTATACACGAAAGACGCGTCAAATGCAATGCTTATTTTCGTCACTTTGCGAAATTGTGTAAATTGGTGGGCGGACACTTGTTTTTGTGTGCAAAACAGACAAATTTCGGCGCGGAAATCCGGCAAGGTGTACAATCACCCCGCGGGGGAAAGGGCAAAACAAAACCGCCCCGGCGCTGCAAGCGCCGGGGGCGGCATTGGGGAATATACCGTTATACGGCTCTTGTCCACTCCGTGACGAGGAAGCCGGGGATCATCCAGATGAGCTGATACAGCAGCACATTGGTGGGGGTGAGCAGCTCCGTGGAGCCGAGGTAGCCCAGCGCCAGCATGGTGAGCATTCCGAGGATGCCGCCGATCAGGTGGATGACGGTGCCCAGGGTGGCGGCGGAGCGCAGGCTGCGCGCGCCGGTGACGGCGTAGGCCGCGCTGACCAGCTCGTCCCGTGTGGTGATGGCCAGAGCGGCCGCTTCCGGATCGGGACGGCGGTTCAGCAGGTCGTTCCGAACCTCCCGGGTGGGGAAGACGATCCGGCGGGTCTTGACGCCGAATTTGGATTGCAGGAAGCCTTCCGTGAGCATGAAGTCCCCGCACAGGATCACGGGCGTCACCGACCGGTGGCCGCACAGGGTCACAAGCCCTGCCGCGGCGGAACGCATCTTGGCGTAGGAAATGGCGAACACGGCGCACAGCTGGCTGTCGATGGCGGCGTACACCGCCTGATTGACCATGGTGCCTTCGGGAATCACAACGCCCATATCCTGCAAAAAGTTCAGGCTGCCCAGCAGTACCGGCTCGCCGCAGACCTCGCCGCCGATGCCGCCGGTGCCGTAATTCTGGAAGTTCTTCACGGGGTGCGCTTCCACATTGCGGTTTTTCATCAGCTGCTGGAACACGGGAACCAGCCCGCCGCCGGCGGCGGTGATCAGGGAGGCGGTCAGAGCCACGACCTCATCGGGGCTGCGCCTGCCGTAAAATTTGACGCCGTTGAGCTTGGTGCTGCCCAGGGGGAACAGGTCTTCATCCCGGAGGGGGAAGGCGGCCTTGCCGCTCAGACCCTTCACGCCCTCCCAGCCGCACAGCACGGTGCCAACCATGTGCAGCCGCTTTTCCAGCACGGCCATGGGGCGGGTGTAGGAGATGAAGAAGCTGGCGGGGACGGCCACCAGCAGACTGGTGGCGAGAATCTGCACGCCTAGGCTGATACCGTGGAGCATTCCCGCAAACACGGCAATGCCGATGCAGATCAGCAGGCTCAGCAGGGCGTATACGCCCTGTACCTTTTCGGGGGCGGAGGGGAGGCTGTAGGTATCCATAAAGTCTTCCACTTCCGCTTCGCCCCGCACCAGGCCGGGCATACCCCCATAGTAGTCGGAAATTTTGGTGATGCCCTTCAGCCGGACGGCCTTGCGCAGGGTGTCCATCTGCCCCATTTCGGTGGAGCGGCGCTGGCAGCGGGCGGCCATGGCCACGGTCATTTCCAGGCAGAAGGCGGCGCAGCAGGGAACCCGCACCTCCACCAGGCAGGACGCGGCGTCCACGCAGCAGGCGATAAAGGTGAAGGCAAGCAGGGAATTCAGGTTGAACCGACCCTTGAACAGACTGCCCAGCCCGTCCAGCATCAGATGACTGCCCAGCAGCCCGGATACCAGCATGGCCAGCACCTGACTGAAAATCACCAGACGCATCCGGTCTTCCGGCACCATGTCCAGCGCCAGCAGCGTGGTGACACCGGCGCACAGCAGCACGATGACAAGGTTCAGCAGAATGCCGATTTGCAGCTTGCCGATGCCCAGCTCCGTCAGCTCGTAGTACCGCTTCTCGGGGCCTGCCACCAGCTTCCTTTTCAGCTCCCGCAGCCGCTGATGGGGGTCAAAGGGGATGGGCGGGGTCTGGGGCTGCTCATTGGCTTCCGGCGCGGGGGCGTCGGAATTGCCGCCCGCCAGAGCCTCGGCGATCAGATCGTCAATGGCCTTGGTGTCGTCGCTTGGGGCAGCTTCCGCCGCTTCCTGGGGAAGGGCTTCGGCGGGGTCAAAGCGGACGGTGGCGTCGTCGGAAACCGGGTCGAGGGTTTCCTCGGGGGCTTCGGCAGTCTCGGGGGCTTCGGGCTGCTCCGGTGCCGGGGAACTAACTTCCTCCACCAGCAGCACGTCTACGTCCAGTTCCTCCTCCGACGCCGTATCCTTGGCATCCTCGTCGGAATCGTCATGAAATTCCCGCAGGATGTCGTCAAGATCAAATTCCTGGGATTCGTTGGTATTGTCCATATGGATTTCCTCCTGGTGAAATTCGGCTGCTGTCAGCCGATGCGCTGGCGTACCGCCTCGTAAAGCAAAATGGATGCGGCGGCGGACGCGTTGAGCGAGCTGATTTTCCCCTTCATGGGGATGCTGACCATCACGTCGCAGTTCTTCCGAACCAGCTGGCTCAAGCCCTCGCCCTCGTTGCCGATGACAATAGCGGCGGGGACGGTCAGGTCGGCTTTGTACATGGGAATGGAGCCTTCGGCAGCGGTGCCGAACACCCAGACGCCCTTGCTTTTCAGCTCGGCAATGGCGGCGTTGATATTGGTCACTCTCGCAACCTTCATGTACTCCACGGCACCGGCGGAGGCCTTTGCCACGGTGGCGGTCAGACCCACGCTGCGGCGCTTGGGGATGATGACGCCGTGAGCGCCCGCACATTCGGCGCTTCTGAGGATGGCGCCCAGATTGTGGGGGTCGGACAGCTCGTCGCAGATGACGATCAGAGGTGCTTCCCCACGGGACGCGGCCTCCTCCAGAATGTCGTCAACGGTAAAATAGGCGTGGGCGGCGGCCAGAGCGATCACGCCCTGATGGGCATGGGTGAAGGACATGGCGTCCAGCTTTCGCCGATCGACGCTGACAACGACAGCCCCCGCCTCCTTTGCCTCGGCGGCCAGACGCTGTAAGCTGCGGTCGGTGTCGCCGTCGGCGATGAATACCTTGTCAATGGTGCGCCCGCTTCTGAGCGCTTCCTGGAGGGCGTTGCGCCCCTCCAGCTGCCCCTCAGTTTCCTCGGCAGGCGCTGCCTGGGTGGGGCGGGACGGGAAATTCCGTCCCTGGGGGCGGCGCTTTTCGTTCATAAATCCAAGTTCCTTTCCTGGAAAAGTGCTGTACAAGCTATACCATTATAGCAGATTTCTTCCGGTTTCACAACTCTTATTTTTCCCCGGGGCGGGAGAAATGGCTGTTTCTGGCGGAAATTAACAGAAAATTTACCGCACGAAGGGGAATCGCCGATTGCCTACCACGGAAAAATGTGTTATGATAATCCCAATGTAATGAAGGAGGCGAGGGAATGGACTTGAATCGCAATGACTCCCCCAACAACAATAACAATAACAACGACGGGAGAAAACCCGGCGGAAACCGCCCGAAAGGCAGCATCGGCACCGCACTGCTGATTACGCTGGCGATCGTTCTGCTGGTCAACTGGATCTATGGCAGTGTCTCCAAGAGCCAATATACACAGACTTCCTTTTCGGACTTTCTCGCGGCGAAGGACGCGGGGCAGCTGTCTGAGGTGGAAATTCAGTCCGACCGCATTATCTACATGACCAAGGAAGAGGCGGGCAAGCCCGCGGCAATGCAGAAGGCCTGCTACACCGGCCTTCCCGGCGGCGGCGACCTGATTGCCCTGTCCGAGGAGCTGGACGCCATGGGCGTGAAGGTGGACAAAAAGATCGTGGAAGACAATTCCCTGATCATGATGATTCTGTCCTACGCCCTGATGATCGGCGGACTGTTTTTGGTAATGAATCTGCTCACCAAGCGCATGGGCGGCGACGGCATGATGGGCGGCTTTGGGAAATCCAAGGCCAAGGTCTACATGGAAAAGCAGACCGGCGTCACCTTCAAGGACGTGGCCGGTCAGGACGAGGCCAAGGAATCCTTGCAGGAGATCATTGATTTCCTCCACAATCCCCAGAAGTACACCGCCATCGGCGCAAAGCTGCCCAAGGGCGCGCTGCTGGTAGGCTCTCCCGGCACCGGCAAAACGCTGCTGGCCAAGGCCGTGGCGGGGGAAGCCAACGTTCCCTTCTTCTCCATTTCCGGCTCGGATTTCGTGGAGATGTTCGTGGGCATGGGCGCAAGCCGTGTCCGTGACCTGTTCCAGCAGGCGGCGAAGGTCGCGCCCTGTATCATCTTCATTGATGAGATCGACGCGGTAGGCCGCGCCCGGGACAACCGCTACGGGAACAATTCCGAGCAGGAGCAGACGCTGAACCAGCTGCTCAGCGAGATCGACGGCTTCGAGCCGTCCAAGGGTATCGTGTGTCTGGCGGCCACCAACCGTCCCGAGATTCTGGACAAGGCGCTGCTCCGCCCCGGCCGGTTCGACCGCCGGATCATCGTGGACAAGCCCAACCTCCAGGGACGTCTGGATACATTGAAGGTACACACCCGGAAGATCAAGCTGTCCGACGATGTAGACCTGCGGAAGATCGCCCAGGCCACGGCCGGCGCGGTAGGCGCAGACCTTGCCAATCTGGTGAACGAGGCCGCCCTCCGGGCCGTGCGCAAGGGTCGTCAGACGGTGAATCAGGAGGATCTGCTGGTGTCCTTCGAGACGGTCATTGCCGGTACGGAGAAGAAGAACACCGTCCTGACGGACATGGAAAAGCGGCTGGTGGCCTATCACGAGGTGGGCCACGCCCTGGTGGCGGCGCTGGAAAAGCACTCCCAGCCCGTGTCTAAGATTACCATCGTCCCCCACACCTCCGGCGCGCTGGGCTACACCATGCAGATGCCTGAGGAAGAAAAGTTCCTGTCCACCGCCGAAGAACTGCGTACCGAGCTGCGGACTCTGGTGGGCGGACGCGCCGCCGAGCAGGTGGTATTCGGCGTCCAGACCACCGGCGCCGCCAACGACATCCAGCGGGCGACCGCTCTGGCGCGGAACATGGTGACCCAGTACGGCATGAGCGAAAAATTTGGGCTGATGTCCACGGCTTCGGTGGAGAACCAGTATCTGGACGGCCAGGCCTATATGGACTGCTCCCAGGAGACCGCCGCCGAGGTGGACAAGGAGGTCATGGAGATTTTGCAGCAGGCCTACGCCGATGCCAAGCGCATCCTGACGGAAAACCGGGGACTGCTGGACGAAATTTCCGAGTTCCTTCTGGTAAAGGAGACCATCACCGGCGACGAGCTGATGGCCTACGTCAACGCGGACAGGAACGCCCTTCCCGCGGCGGAAAAGACGGAAGAATAAAGCACTTAAGGCAGCACCGCACAATTGCGTCTTCGAGTCTCAGTCAGAATTTTTGCCGAATTGTGCGGAGTTGCCTTAACAGCCGCAGCAAAACCGCTGTGGCTGTTCCTGCATGATTATGGGAGAGAAAAGATGGATGTAACGTTGGCCCCCTATGAGAATGAAGCGGATACCGCGATCAGGCTGATCATTCGGTTCTGGCAGGCGCATAACCACGAGACGCCGAAGCTTGAGGAAGCGGCCGAAGATCTGACCCGGTGGACGAAGGAGGGGCATCGCCTGTATTTCATCCGGTACGGCGGCGAGGCGGTTGGATTCGTCCACCTGGGAAGCCGGGGCGGGGAAATAGACTGGCTGGAGGAACTTTTCGTCCTTCCCGAATTTCAGGGAAGGGGAATCGGCACTCGCGCCATTGGACTGGCGGAGGAAATCGTAAGCGCATATTCGGAGTCATTCTATATAGAAGCCGCCGCAAGGAACGAAAAGGCCATCCGCTTATACAGAAAGCTGGGCTATGACTGCCTGAACACCGTCACCATACGCAAGGATTTTCATGCCGAACGGTTTGAGCCGCTCAGCACGGAACGGATACTGGATATGGATTTCCAGATCAAAAGGTACAGGAAATAAACCCGACAAACAGGAAAGACGCACATGTGGGGTTTCCCCCGCGTGCGCGTCTTTCATAATGTCCGGAAGGACTTGACAAGTTCATATAGTATTATCCGTTATATATTCGCTGGCTTATGTGTTGTATATCCTCCGTGTGACGAAAAAAGAGCATGTTTTCCATGAAAAAGTTGAGCCGCCGGGGAACCGGCGGCTCGTTTGCTTCAAAGAGGAAGAAGGTTTTTATTCGCCCAGCGCGAGGAAATCCGCCGGGTTCATGGGCTCGTCCTGATGGGTGACGCTGAAATGGATGTGGCTGCCCAGAGTGGTCTCCACCAGAGCGGTGTCGCCCACGTAGCCGATGACCTGCCCGGCGCTTACCGTGTCCCCGGACTTCACCGGGATGTCCTGGCTCAGGCTGGCATACCGGGTGAGGTAGCCGCCGTCGTGGCGGATGACCACGGTGTAGCCCATGGAGTCGTCCTCGTAGACGGTGTAGACCTCGCCGTCCGCGGCGGCGCAGACCTCCGTCCCCGCGTCCGCGGCGATGTCCACGCCGTTGTGGACGCGCCAGTCCCGGGTGGTCTCATTGTAGCTCAGCGCCTCCATGGAATAGGCGGAGATCTCCTCGCCGGAAACCGGAGACGTGGTCTTGAACGGCTTCTTTGTGGTAGGAGCGGGCGTCGTACCCTGGGTCGCGGGGGCCGTGGATTGGGTCTGGGGCTGGGTGGCCAGCGCCGGGACGTCCTCGGCTTCCATGGTTCCTACAAGGATGTCCTCCCCCACGGATTCCTGAATGGAGACTTCCTCCGCGCGGTTGGCGTTTCGATAGTATACATAGCTGGTGATCCCGATGGCGGCTGCGCACAGGATCAGGGCTATGTAGTAGCCCTTTCCGCCGCGGCCGGCATGTTTGTTGTCGCTCATTTGTTAAGCACCTCCGAGGCTGATTATTGCCGGGATTTCCGGAGGTTAAACACAAATTGAGAAATATTTCAGGGAATAACGCGGGGTCATTCGCCTAATCGCTCGATAATCTCCCGGATGGCATCGGCCTGCTTCCGGGTCAGCGCCGCCTGTCCGGCGTCGCAGCGGGCGAAGTATTCCGTCAGGTTCACTTCGTATTCGGTGCCGACCTCGGTCTCTACCGTGAACTCCGCCAGACAATTACAGACCGACTGCGGGTCATAGTCCAGATTTTCCAGAATGGCCGTCAGCGTAACAGCGTCGCTGCCGGGAATCGTGTAGACGCTTTCATCCAGCGTCACGGTGACGGAGGTATTCCCACAGGAACCGGTATCCGTGCCGTTGGCGCTTTCGGGTTCATCGGCGGGGGCGTGGGTGTGTTCATCGTCCGGACGGTCTGCCTTCTCTTCGCCGAGAGCGGGAGCGGCGCTCTCCGGCGCGGCGTTCTCCCGGTCGGGCGCTTCGGCGACGAACATCTGGAATTGATCCACGGCTGCGGTGGTTTTGGAGGAACCCATGCGGCCAAAGAGACGGGAGAACAAGGTACCCGCCAGCAGCACCACCGCCAGACAGGCAGCCATGGCCGCCCAGCGCTGCCAATGCACTTGGTGCTTCTTAGGCTTGGTGCGCAGGGCGTCCGTTTCGGCGACCAGATCGGCGGGAAGCAGATTCAGCGCGTCATGAAGCTTTTCGGGAGTCATATGCTGAACCCCTCCTTTTCCAGGTATTCCTTCAGCCCCACCCGGGTGCGGTAGAGCAGACTCTTGCACTTGCTTTCCGACATGCCGCAGTAGGCCGCGACCTCCTTCAGCGAGTCGAGGTAATAGTACCGCCCGATGAAGGCGTTCCGGGCTTCCTCGCTTTGCAGCCGCAGATAAATGCCGATGGTGTCGGCCAGCAGCCTGACGTTGATAATTTCCTCGGTGGTGTTGCCCCCGGACACGCAGTCGTCCAGCTCAGACAGGGACAGAGCATACTGGGAGCCCCGCCGCTTGTCCCGGGTGCGGTAGCGGAAGCGGTCAATGGAAATGCGCCGGGTGAGCTTGGCCAGGTACGCGGAAAGCACCGACGGCCGCTGGGGCGGCATGGAATTCCAGGCGGCGAGGTATGTATCGTTGACGCTCTCCCGGCTGTCCTCCATGTCCGCGAGGATGTTGCAGGCAATTTTGGTCAGGTAGCGGTCATATTTGGTCTGGGTCTCCTGAATGGCGGTTTCGTCCCGGTTCCAGTACAGTGTGACGATCTGTTCGTCTTCCATTTGCGTCACTCCTTCCTATATAGTAATATCTCGACATATTTCTGACTTGGTTGCAAAATTCAAAAAACTTTGTAAGAATACGCGCCCCGCCGGGAAACCTCGACGGGGCGCAGCAATTTACTCTTCTTCCAATACCGCAATGTGAACGGTGTCCAGCTGGCTCTTGTCCACGGTGGTGGGCGCGCCCATCATCAGATCCTGGGCGTTCTTGTTCATGGGGAAGGTGATGACCTCCCGGATGGACTCTTCGCCGGTGAGCAGCATAATCAGGCGGTCAACACCGGGAGCGGCGCCGGCATGAGGGGGTGCGCCGTAGGTGAAGGCGTTGTACATGGCGGGGAACTTGGCCTTGACGTCGGCCTCGCCCAGACCCACCATCTCGAAGGCCTTCACCATAATCTCCGGGTCGTGGTTCCGCACGGCACCGGAGGCGGATTCGTAGCCGTTGACCACAAGGTCATATTGGTCTGCCTTGATGGCCAGCAGCTTGTCCATATCGCCCTCGGCGTCCTCCAGCGCCTTCAGTCCGCCCTGGGGCATGGAGAAGGGATTGTGGCAGAATTCCAGAGCGCCGGATTCCTCGCCGATCTCGTACATGGGGAAATCCACGATCCAGCACAGGGCGTACTGCTCCTCGTCAAAGTGGCCGGGAACGCGCTTGCCCAGCAGGGTGCGGATGACACCGGCGGTCTTCTGGGCGACGGCCTTCTTGCCCGCCGCCATGCAGACGAAGCTGCCGGGCTTCAGATTCAGCTTGGCAGTCAGCGCGTCCTTGCAATCGGCAAGGAACTTGGAAACGCCGCCGGTGAGATTTCCGTTTTCGTCCACCTTCACCCAGCAGGCCTTGCTGCCGGTCTGGACTTCCACGTCGGCCAGCAGCTTGTCGATCCACTTCCTCGCCTGCGTGAAGTTGTCCACGGCGACAGCCTTGACGGTCGCGCCCTCGAAGGGGGTGAAGCCGCAGCCCTGCACCTCAGCGGTGATGTCCTGAATTTCCAGATCGATACGCAGATCGGGCTTGTCGGAGCCGTAGCGTTCCATGGCCTCATTATAAGGAATGTGGCGGAATGGGGCGGCGGAGACCCGCTTGTACTTGCCGAACTTGTGGAACACGGGCACCAGCACATCTTCCAATACGCTCAGCACGTCCGCCTGACTGGCGAAGGCCATTTCCATATCCAGCTGATAGAACTCACCGGGGGTGCGGTCGGCACGGGCGTCCTCGTCCCGGAAGCAGGGGGCGATCTGGAAGTAACGGTCAAAGCCGGAGGTCATCAGCAGCTGCTTGAACTGCTGGGGCGCCTGGGGCAGAGCGTAGAACTTGCCGGGGTGGTTCCGGGCGGGAACCAGGTAATCCCGGGCACCCTCGGGGGAGGAAGCGGTGAGGATGGGGGTGGTGATCTCCAAAAATCCCTTCTCGGTCATCAGCCGCCGCAGCTCGGCCACCACCTGGCAGCGCAGGACGATGTTGGACTTCACGGCAGGGTTGCGCAGGTCGAGGAAGCGGTATTTGAGCCGGGTGTTCTCGTCGGCGTCCTTGCTCTTGTTGATTTCAAAGGGCAGCTGATTGTGAACGCACTTGCCCAGCACCTCGATTTTCTCGGGGACGACCTCGATCTCGCCGGTGGGAAGCTTGGTGTTCTTGCTCTCCCGCTCCCGGACAAGGCCTGTGACGGAGATGGTGGACTCCTTGTTGATGGGCTTGATGAGCTTCATCATCTCTTCGGTTTCAATGACCACCTGGGTGGTGCCGTAGAAGTCCCGCAGGACGCAGAACGCGAAATTCGCGCCCACCTCCCGGACATTCTCCAGCCAGCCGACGATGGTAACGGACTTGCCCGCGTCGGAAAGACGCAGCTCGCCGCAGTTATGGGTTCTGGATTGCATCATGGATGAAAACCTCTCTTATATCTGGTGTTTCCTGTTTTAACCTGCCTATTATCCCACATACGGCCGGAAAAGTCAATGTTTCCGGACAAGGAATTTACGCGCTGAGAAACGAAAAAGCGGCATCCCTTCATGCGTTGGGATACCGCTTTCGGACTTATTGGGCTTCTTCCGCCGCGACGGCCTCCAGCCATTTTTCCAGATACACCTTCTGTACAACCGCCGCCGTGCAGCTGTAGAGCAGCCGCTTTTCATCGGAGGAATCCTCGTCGGAGGACTCGATGGTTTCCCTTATCTCAAACTGGAACAGCAGGAGATTTTCCAGCTCCCGGCAGAAATAATTATACGCTTTTTCCAGGGGATAGGTGCGCTGCTGCAATTGCAGGAAGCAGGCCAGCGCGTCCAGGGACAGGACGTTCTTTGCCACGGCGATGAAGAACAGATACGCCACCTGATCCCGGCTGTACTGCTTCTTCACCGGGCTGGACAGCAGCCCCCGCTTGACGTAGTTGCTGATCATGGACGCCGTGAGGGGCGTTTCCAGAATGGGGGACAGGTAGCGGCAGACATACTTGGTGGCCTGTTCCAGATACAGACCCACGTCGGGAATTTCCTGATAACGGGGCAGACGGAAGCCCTGAACGGACTGACCGATCTGCTGTTTAAGTTCCTGTTTCATCCACATCACCAGGGGACATTATACCGTAAGGGTAAGAAAAAGTCAATCTCAAAATCTTATCTTAAGATTCTCTTGACATCTTCATGGGTTGTTGATACAATAGCATCGGTTATTAAAAAACCGATGATTAGTAATCGAGGGATCAGTATGAAATACAAAATTGTAGCGGATTCTGCCTGCAACATCGTCTCCGGGGAGGACGGCACGTTTGCATCCGTTCCCATGAAGATCGTGGCGGAGAGGGAATATGTGGACGACGCCAACCTGGACGTGGCGCAGATGGTGGAGGATCTGAAGCAATATAAGGGAAAGTCCGGCTCCTCCTGTCCTAACGTTGGGGAGTGGCTGGAAGCCTTCGGCGATGCGGAGGAGGTGTTCGGCATCACCATTTCCAAGCACCTGTCGGGCAGCTACAACGCGGCGAGGCACGCCGCCGATACGTACATGTCCGAGCATCCGGCGAGGAAGGTGTTCATCTTTGATTCTCTGGCCACGGGGCCGGAAATGATGATGCTGGCGGAGAAGATCCGTCAGTGCGAGGACGCGGGGGACGATTTCGAGACCACCAAGGAAAAGGTGCTGGATTACCACAACCATCTGCACACCCTGTTCTGCCTGGAATCCATGAACAACCTGGCAAGAAACGGCCGGGTGAACATCGCCGTGGCGAAGATCGCCGGGATGCTGGGCATCCGGGTGGCGGGAGAGGCCAAGGGCGGCCAGGTCGCCCCGGTGCATAAGCCCAGAGGACTGCGAAAAACCACCCAGATGCTGGTGGATATGGTAAAAGAGCGGGGCTTCCGGGACGGCGGATATATCCGCGTCGCCCACTGCTTCGCCGAGGAAGCGGCGGCGGATTTCCGGGAGGCGCTGCTGGCCGAGTTCCCCAATGCCCGCTTTATGCTGGAGCCGACGACGGCTCTGTGCAGCTACTATGCGGAGGTGGGCGGCCTGATCATCGGCTTTGAGGGCGCGTTCAATACCCACAACGACAACCGACTCTTTTGACCCCGATATCTTGACCGGCGCGGCAATTTTGCCGCGTCGGCATTTTGCGCTTTCCCGGTGGTGGAAAAATGCCTTGGGATGTGCTATAATAGGGCGCAGTCATGATTTTGGAGGTAACGTATGCTGCCGGAAGCCTTTTTGGAGCGCATGAAGCGCCAGCTGGGAGACGAATATGAAAGCTATCTTGACAGCCTGAACCGCCCCCGGGCGGTGGCGCTGCGGTTCAATCCTCTGAAAGGGGAAATTCCGCCGCTGCCCTTCGTGGGGCAGCCGGTGCCGTGGGAACCGATGGGGTACTATTATGACCCCGACGCCAGACCCGGCCTGCACGTTTTTCATGAGGCGGGGGTCTACTATCTTCAGGAGGCCAGCGCCATGGCGCCGGTGGCGCTGCTCGACCCGAAGCCGGGGGAGCGGGTCTGCGACCTGTGCGCCGCCCCCGGCGGAAAGACCACCCAAATCGCCGGACGGATGAGGGGGCAGGGCTTTCTGCTCTGCAATGAGATCAACCCCAAGCGGGCGAAAATTCTCTCCCGGAACATCGAGCGCATGGCCGTGGCCAACGCTCTGGTGACCAATGAGCATCCGGCCACCCTGGCGCAGCGGTTTGCCGGGTTCTTCGACCGGGTGCTGGTGGATGCGCCCTGTTCCGGGGAGGGAATGTTCCGGAAGGAGGAGGCCGCCGTCACGGATTGGAGCCAGGAGACCGTGGAGATGTGCGCCCGGCGGCAGGAGGAAATCCTGAATTCTGCCGCAGCGCTGGTTCGTCCCGGCGGGCATCTGGTGTACTCCACCTGCACCTTCTCCCCGGAGGAGGATGAGCAGGCGGTGGCGCGGTTCTTGGAAAAGCATCCCGAATTTGTCCCGGAAACCGTGGACGCGCCCTGGTTCGCGGCCGGGGAGAACGGGAGCTTCCGTCTGTGGCCCCATAAGCTGCTGGGGGAGGGACATTTTGCCGCCGTACTGCGTAAGATGGAAGGCAGCGAAGAAAGCGCTGCCATCCCTGCCGGAGAAAAACTCCCCAAGACCTGGCAGTCCTTTGCAGAAGCCTTACATATCCGCCTGCCCGATGGAAAGGCGGTCACGTTCGGAGATACCCTGTACTGGGCGCCGCCTGACATGCCGGACATCCGGAAGCTGAAAGTCCTCCGCCCCGGCCTGGAGCTGGGGACGGTGAAGAAAGACCGCTTCGAGCCTGCCCACGCTCTGGCGCTTTGGTTGAAGGCCTGTGAAACCCAACAGGATTACCCGGCGGACGCCCCGGAGATAAGCGCTTATCTCCGGGGGGACGTGGTGCCGTCGAAGCAAAAGGGCTGGTGCCTTGTCTCGGCGGAGGGCTACTCCATCGGCTGGGGAAAGGGCGACGGCCGGGTGCTGAAAAATCATTATCCGAAGGGATTGCGGCGGTAATGAAGGGAGTTTCACAGAGAAAAACTTCTGAAAATTCCCTCCCGGCAATGGTACTTTACAAGATTCGCTTTGTATGGTACAATATTCTAGCCTAAATGCGACGATTGACGAATCCAATCACAAGGAGAGGATATTCCTTGGCAAGATATGAAATCAACGGCGGTCATCCCCTGAACGGTACCGTCACGATCAGCGGCGCGAAAAACGCGGCCGTGGCGATCCTGCCCGCCGCCCTGCTGGTCAGCGGCAAGTGCCGGATCGAGAATGTTCCCAATATTTCCGATGTCCGGATTCTGCTGAGTATCCTCGACGGAATGGGCGCGAAGCTCGCTTCCCCGGAGCCCGGCGTGGTGGAGATCGACTGCACGGACATTCAGTGCAGCGAGCCGGATCAGCAGCTTGTCCGCAGAATGCGTGCCAGCTATTATCTGATGGGCGCGCTGCTGGGACGGTTCGGCAGAGCCCATGTGGCGCTGCCCGGCGGCTGCAATTTCGCCTCCCGTCCCATTGACCAGCACATCAAGGGCTTCCTGGCGCTGGGCGCGGACGTGGACGAGACGGAGGAGTATGTCGCCCTGACCCCCGGTCAGGAGGGACTCCACGGCGGTCGGATCAGTCTGGATATGGCGTCCGTGGGCGCGACCGTCAACATCATGCTGGCGGCGACCCTGCTGCCAGGTCAGACCATCATTGAAAACGCGGCGAAGGAACCTCACATCGTGGATTTGGCCAACTTCCTGAACACCATGGGCGCGCGGATCACCGGCGCAGGCACGGACACCGTCAAAATCCGGGGCGTCAACGCCCTGCGGGGCGGCACCTACGCCATCATCCCCGACCAGATCGAGGCGGGAACGTACCTGGCCGCGGTCACGGCGGTGGGCGGCAACGTGCTGGTGCAGAACGTGATTCCCAAGCACATGGAGTGCATCACCAGCAAGCTTCAGGAAATGGGCGCGAAGATCATCAATTATGACGATTCCATCCGCATCATGCGCACGGGAAAGCTGCGGCAGACCACGGTCAAGACCCGCCCCTATCCCGGCTTCCCAACGGATATGCAGGCGCAGGTCTGCGTGTGCATGGCGCTGGCGGGAGGAACCAGCCGCCTGACGGAAAGCGTCTATGAGACCCGGTTCTTCGGCTACTGCACCGAGCTGGAAAGCATGGGCGCCAGCATCCGCATCAGCGGAAAGACCGCGACGGTCTCCGGCGTCGATCACCTTACGGGCAGCACCGTTTTTGCCCACGATCTGCGGGCGGGCGCGGCGCTGGTCATTGCGGGTCTGGCGGCCAGAGGCACCACCTTTGTGGAGCATATTCATTTCATTGAACGGGGCTACGAGAACCTGGTGGAGAAGCTCCGGGCGCTGGGCGCGGATATCTGCCGGGTGGAGGATGAGTCTTAAGCGTTCTTTAGGCGGCTCTGAGCCTGTTCAGAGCCGCTTTTTGACAAGTTTCTCATGGCGGATTTGGTATGATGAAGTCGATACGAAACCAGAGAAAGGAAGTACATATGATGAAGCGATTTGTTTTGCACATTCTGGCGGCCTTCTTGCTGCTGACGATCCTTGCCCCCCGGGGCTTTGCCACGGAAGCGGACACGCCCACGGAGAGCTGCGGCGACGGACTTACCTGGTCGCTGGAGGGCAATACCCTGACAATTTCCGGCAGCGGCGCCATGAAGGACTTTGAAGGCGGCGCGCCCTGGTCGGGCAGCGCAGACCGGATCCACACCGTCGTCCTCACCGGCGGCGTGACCACCGTGGGCGCGGGGGCGTTTACCGGCTACGAAAATCTCACGGCGGTGGATTTCGGCAGTTCCCTGAAGGAGATCGGCGAAAGCGCCTTCCAGGGCTGCGAGGGGTTGACGAAAATCTCCCTCCCTGCCTCCTTCCGCCGGTTCGGTGCAAGCTCCTTTGAGGGCTGCACCAACCTGGCGGAGGTCTATTGCAGCGGCGGTATGCCCTCCTTCAACGCCAACTGCCTGTGGAACGGCAATACCATCACCATCTACTGCCCGGTGAACAACATCTGGCCGAGCGAGTACGTGGAGGAGCTGGAAACCAATTTCCACGGCCGCCTGCAGGTGTTGACCGCCAACGGCTCCGACCCCTATCATTTTGAAAACGAAGTCCAGGTAACCTCCCGGCCGACGGAGACGACGGCGCCGCCCACTACCCAGCCTGCGACCGAGCCGCCCACCGTCCCCACCACCCAGCCCCCCACGGTTCCCGAAACAACCCAGGTAACTCAGGCACCGGAGACCCTGCCCACCCAGGAGACGATTGCTCCGACGCTGCCGGAGGAACAGCAGGACGGCTCCCCGGTAATCGGCATCCTCATCGGCGTTCTCATCGTCTCCGGGACGCTGAGCCTGCTGCTCATCGGCCTGCTCATCTACAGAAGAAAGCGGGACGAAGACTACGACGACTGAGCGTCCACGTCTGAGCATGGGAACAATCTGTTAAAACATATTTAACAACTTCCGGAAAAATCGCTCATTTTTTGATTTTTCCGGAAGTTTTTTTGGGCGTTACGGAAAAATTAAAAAAGTGGTTGTAAGTTCGGCAAAAATGATGTAAAATAATAAAATCCAATAGAATGCAAATTTGCGCGAATAGCTCGTTTTTTGGAGGAATTTTTTATGGAAAAACCCATTGTTCTTGTTATCATGGACGGTGTCGGCAAGGGTGACGGCGGCAGCGGCGACGCGGTTGCCGTCGCTAAGACCCCCACGTTGGATCGCCTGCTTGCCACCTGCCCCCATACTTATCTGAAAGCCCACGGCACCGCCGTCGGTCTGCCCACGGACGACGATATGGGCAACTCCGAGGTCGGCCACAACGCGCTGGGCTGCGGCCAGATCTACTCCCAGGGCGCGAAGCTTGTTGGTGAGTCCATCGAAAACGGCACGCTGTATGCCTCCGAGACCTGGAAAGACCTGATCGCCAACGCCGTTTCCGGCAAGGCGCTGCACTTCCTGGGCCTGCTGTCCGACGGCAATGTCCATTCCAACATCCATCACCTCATTGCCATGCTGCGGGAAGCCCACGCCGAGGGCGTGAAGAAGGCCTACTGCCACATCCTTCTGGACGGTCGTGACGTACCTGCCACTTCTGCGCTGGACTATGTGGACATGCTGGAGAAGGTGCTTGCCGAGCTGAACACCGAGGGCTGCGACTACGCCATCGCCTCCGGCGGCGGCCGTATGCAGATCACCATGGATCGCTACGAGGCCAACTGGCCGATGGTGGAGCAGGGCTGGCGCACCCACGTCCAGGCACAGGGCAGAAGATTCCCCTCCGCCAAGGCGGCCATCGAGACCTACCGCGCCGAGACCGGCTGCATCGACCAGGATCTGCCCGCCTTTGTGATCGAGCGCAGCGGCGAGCCTGTGGCCAAGATCGCCAACGGCGACAGCGTCATCCTCTTCAACTTCCGGGGCGACCGGGCGCAGGAGATTTCCCTGGCCTTTGACCGCAAGGAGTTTGACCATTTCGACCGGGGCGACTACACCGGCGTGAAGTTTGCCGGTATGCTCCAGTACGACGGCGACCTGAAGATCCCCCAGCATTATCTGGTGCAGCCCCCCGTCATCAAGCACACCCTGACCGAGGTGCTGTGCGCTGCCGGAATCCACGAGTACGCTCTGTCCGAGACCCAGAAGTACGGCCATGTGACCTATTTCTGGAACGGCAACCGTTCCGGCAAGGTGGACGAGAACTTGGAAGTCTACGAGGAAGTTCCCTCCGACGTCATCCCCTTCGAGAAGGCCCCTGCCATGAAGTCCAGGGAGATCACCGAGAAGATGGTGGAGAACATGGCGTCTGAAAAGTTCCAGTTCCTGCGCTGCAACTTCCCCAACGGCGACATGGTTGGCCACACCGGTGTGTTTGACGCGGTGGTTTACGCCATGGAGTGCGTGGACAAGAGCGTGGCCGCCATTGTGGAGGCTGCCGACAAGTACGGCTACACCGTCCTGATCACCGCCGACCACGGCAACGCCGACCAGATGACCGAGACCAAGAAGGGGAAGACCTCCGTCCGCACGGCCCATTCCCTGAACCCCGTTCCCTTCATCATCTACGACCCCGACCACACCTGGGTCATCAGGGACGGCCACTACGGCCTTGCCAACGTGGCGCCCACCATTGTCAAGATGATGGGTCTGACCGCCCCCGACTGCTGGGAGGACAGCATGGTCTAAGGCGCCTGTAAATCCCCTTTGTCAAAAAACGCATATCGTGTAACTTAAAATAGGAGGTTGCATCTATGATCCGTCACGAAAACGAAAACGGAAGCGTCAATGTCAGCACCAGCGCCTACACGGACATTGTCGGCACCGCGGTCATCAACTGCTTCGGCGTCAAGGGCATGGCCGCCCGGAGCCTGTCCGACGGCTTGTACCATCTGCTCCGCCGGGAGTCCGTGGGCAAGGGCGTGCATGTCCAGTTTAACGAGGACAACACCATTTCCATTGATCTGCACATTATTGTGGACAACAACGTAAACCTGAACGCCGTGGGCGCTTCCATTATTTCCGAGGTTCGCTATGTGGTGACCAAATGCACCGGCACCGAGGTTCGGGCCGTAAATGTTTATATCGATTCCATGGTGATCGGTTAATGTTCGGAGGGAAATAAATTGAGAGAAACCATCAACGGAGCCGATCTTCGCAGAATGATCATCAGCGCGGCTGCCGCCATCGAGATCAACAAGCAGGCTCTCAACGAGCTGAACGTGTTCCCCGTGCCGGACGGAGACACCGGCACCAATATGTCCATGACCATCAATTCTGCGGCCTCCGACCTGCGCAAGACCGAGGATCCCGATCTGGAGAAAGCGTCCAAGGTTGCGGCCTCCGCCATGCTGCGGGGCGCCCGGGGCAATTCCGGCGTCATCCTGTCGCTGCTGTTCCGGGGCATTTCCAAGCGCCTGAAGGGCAGCGAGGAGTGCGACGGCGTTCTGTGGGCGCAGGCGCTGCAGGAGGGCGTTGACGCGGCTTACAAGGCCGTTATGAAGCCCGCCGAAGGCACCATTCTCACCGTTGCCCGCCTGTCTGCGGCCAAGGCCGCCGACGCTGCCCGGGAGAATAACTTTATTGAGTTCGTCCACGAAGCCGCCATTGAGGAGGCCGTGAAAGCGCTGGCCGATACCGTCAACCAGAACCCCGTGCTGAAAAAGGCCGGTGTTGTGGACGCCGGCGGCAAGGGCTGGGTCGTGGCGCTGGAAGCCATGCTCAGCGCCCTGCAAGGGGAAGACGTGGTGCTGCCTGAGGACGGTGGGGTGACGGAGACCAAGCAGAGCGCGGACTTCTCCGACTTCAATACCGAGGACATCACCTTCTCCTACTGCACCGAGTTCATTATTTCCCGGGAAAATGACCGTGACCCCGAGAATCTCCGGGCGTTCCTGTCCGAGCTGGGCGACAGCCTCGTACTGGTGGACGACGACGAGATCATCAAGGTGCATGTCCATACCAACGATCCCGGCAAGGCGCTGACCGAAGCGCTGAACTACGGCTCCTTCGTCACGGTGAAGATCGAGAACATGCGTTTGCAGCATACCGAGAAGGTACTCTCCGAGCAGGAGGTCGCCCCGAAGATCGCAAAGCCGGAGAAGCCTCTGGGCGTCGTCTCCGTCTGCGCCGGCGCGGGTCTTGCGGATGTGTTCCAGAATCTGGGCGTTGATCAGATCATTTCCGGCGGCCAGACCATGAACCCCAGCACCCAGGACATCCTGGAGGCGGTGAACAAGGTTCCCGCCGAGACCGTCTTTGTCCTGCCCAACAATAAGAACATCATCATGGCCGCCCAGCAGGTGGACGCCCTGACCCCCAAGACCGTGGTGGTCATTCCCTCCAAGACCGTTCCCCAGGGCATCACCGCCATGCTGAGCTTTGCCCCCGAGGGAAGCGTCGAGGAAAACACCGCTGCCCTGACCGAGGCGCTGGACACCGTGGACACCATGCAGATCACCTACGCCGCCCGGAATTCCGACTTCGACGGCTATGACATCCATGAGGGCGACTATCTGGCGCTGTACGGCAGTCAATTGTTCGGCACCAGCCAGGACATCAAGGTGCTGCTCAAGTCCCTGGCGGAAAAGGTTCGGGACGACGGCAAAGGGTATATCACGATCTACTACGGCGAGGACGTGAAGGAAAAGCACGCCCAGAAGGCGGCGGACATTTTCGCGGACATCTGCCCCAACGCGGACGTGAATCTGCTCAGCGGCGGACAGCCGGTATATTACTACCTGATCTCCGCAGAATAATGGGAAACTCTGACTAAATCGTCTGCGACTGTGAGCGGATCTTTTCCGTCCACTCTTCGGTATCGAAAGCGGGAAATATTGCGCAGCCGTTGCCGGCATAAGCCGGCTTACGGATGCGGCATACCCCTCGCGGGTACACAAAGTATTCCGCCGCTTTCGATACCTCGATTGGACGAAAAATCTCTCGCTCACAGTTCTTGCCGATTTAATCAGAGCTTCCCAGAAACGGATTTGCCCGCAGCCCGAAGGGCTGCGGGCTGACTTATCGGAACAAGTAAAGTGGGGGAGACGATGAAGGAATTTCCCAAGGGCGGGCTGATCGGCAAAATTATGGACGCCGCCAGGACCGTCAAGCAAATGCATATTCCCCTCCACGCCGCCTATGCCGCGTACTTTATTGTGCTGGCCGTGTTTCCGGCGCTGGTGCTGATTCTCAGCGTGCTGCGCTATACGGGAATGGAGGTGCGGGGTCTGGTGGAGCTGCTGGACGACCTCCTGCCCAGTACCATGGCGGAGGGAGCCGAGGAGCTGATCTACAGCACCTACCGCAATTCCTCCGGCGCAATGGTGGGCGTTTCCGCCGTGACGGCGCTGTGGTCGGCCAGCCGGGGCATTTACGGCCTGCTCACCGGATTGAACGCGGTTTACGGCGTGTCGGAGAACCGGGGATACATTTATACCCGCTCCATCAGCGTGGTGTATACCTTCGTGTTCATTCTGATTCTGCTGCTGACCCTGGTGCTGCACGTGTTCGGCAATTCAATCATCAATTTAATGCGGCAAGTGGACAATCCGGTGGTGATTTTCTTCATCGACCTGATCGACCTGCGGTTTTTCCTGCTGCTGTTTTTACAGAGCCTGGTCTTTACCCTGATGTTCATGGTGCTGCCCAACAAGCGGCGCAGCCGTTTTATGGAAAGCCTTCCCGGTGGGGTGCTGTCCAGCCTGGGCTGGCTGGTGTTTTCGGATATTTACTCCATTTACGTGGAGAATTTTTCCAAATACTCCACGATCTACGGCTCGGTGTATGGTATTGCCATCACCATGCTGTGGCTGTACTGCTGCATGAGCATCCTGTTCTACGGCGGCGCGCTGAACCGGTATCTGATGGATAAATAAAGGAAACTCTGAACAAATCGTCTTCGGCTGAACAGCGGATCTTTTTCCCCAGCTGTGCGGTATTAAAAGTGGGAAATACACAAAGTATTCCTCCACTTTTAATACCTTCATCTGGTGAAAAATCTCTCGCTGTCAGCTCTCGCCGATTTATTTAGAGCTTCCATAATTTGAAAATTTCCGGGTTGTTTAACCGCAGTTCACAGTTCCTCTGTAGGATGTGGCAAAAAGGAGAAATGCGGTATGTTTGGATATGTGACTGCCAGCTGGAAGGAGCTGACCGCCCAGGAGCAGAAACGCTACGGGGCGGTATACTGCGGTATCTGCCGGGAGATCCGGCAGCGAAGCACGGGTATCGGGAGAATCTGCCTGAGCTATGACATGGCCTTTCTCGCGCTGCTGCTGATGAGCCTGTACGAGCCGGAGGAGGAAAGCGGGAAAAAAGCCTGTCGTCTGCATTCCGTGAAGCCCCGCCCCTGGGTGGACAACGAATACATCCGCTACGCCGCGGACATGAACGTGGCACTGGGCTACTACAACTGCCTGGACGACTGGCAGGACGACGGAAAGCGCGCCGCCAAATTCCTGGCGGACAAGCTGGCGCCCTTCCTGCCGGAACTGGAGAATCGCTGGCCGAGGCAGCTGGGGGCGATTCAAAGCTGCGTTTCCAGATTATCCCAGCTGGAAAAGGAAAACTGCCCCAACCCCGACGAACCGGCCTCCTGCTTTGGCGAACTGATGGCGCAGCTGCTGGTTTACCGGGAGGATATATGGGCGAAAGACCTGGGGCAGATGGGCTTCAGCCTGGGCAGGTTTATCTATCTGCTGGACGCGGCGGCGGATTACGATAAGGACAAACGAAAGGGCAAATACAACCCGTATCTCGCCATGGGCATGGAAAGGGACGAGAAGCGCTGGGAGGAATACCTGGTGCTTGCCATGGGCAGATGCGCGGAACGCTACGAAAAGCTCCCCCTGGTGCAGGACAAGGCGCTGCTGGACAATATTCTGTACAGCGGCGTGTGGGTAAACTACCGGGGAAAGCGGAAAGAGGAGGCAGCCAACGATGGATGATCCGTATAAGGTTCTGGGGGTAAGCCCCGATGCCTCCGACGAGGAGGTCAAGCGGGCGTATCGGGCGCTGGCAAAGAAATACCACCCGGACAGAAATCCGGGGGACGCGGCCGCCGCGCAGAAAATGCGGGAGATCAATGCGGCCTACGAGCAGATCAAGGATCCGGACAAGGCGCAGCAGCCGGGCACGGGCAGCGGATACGGCGGCTACGGATACGGCGACCCCTTCGGCGGCTTTGGTGGTTACAGCCGTCAGTCCTACGGCGAAGCAGCGGGGGATCAGTACCAGCAGGCGGCGATGCGATACATCCAGTTCGGCCGGTATCGGGAAGCGCTGAACGTCCTGAACAATTCCCAGGAGCGCAGCGCCCGGTGGTATTATCTCAGCGCGTTGGCAAACGACGGCCTGGGCAATCAGGTGACGGCGCTGGAGCATATCCGCCGGGCGGTGAGCATGGAGCCCGACAATCCGGAGTATGTAAGGGCGCTGGACGTCATCGAGCACGGCGGCGCGGCCTACCGTCAGCAGGCGGGGAATTTCCGGGGCTTTGCCATGGGCGGCAGCCCCTGCGCCAGTCTGTGCCTGTGCTATTTCGCCCAGCTGCTGTGTTGCCGCGGCAATGGATTTTTCTGCATTTAAGTTCTATAATACTATTTTTTCATAAAATGATTTCATCATTTTATGAAAGCCGTTTCACGGCAGACCGCCTGGGCGGCGGTAAGAAATGTATTGACTTCGTTTTTTAGCGGCAGTGGCCGCTGGCCGCAATTCTGCGGCCTAATAAAACGCTTTTAAGCGTTTTATTAAAAACTCGTATAAAAGCGTATCGGCGTGACCTGTGCGGTCACGCCGGTTTTCGTCACGTTATTTGTCCAGTCCGTCCCACTCATGCAGGAATTCGTCTACAAATTCCTGCATGTACTGCGTCCGCTTTCTCGCGATCGCCTTGCCGGTTTCGGTGTTCATCATGCCCTCCAGCAGGAACAGCTTTTCGTAGAAGTGGTTCAGAGATGTAGAATTGCTGCTGTAATACTGCGCCTGATTCATTGCCGTCCGGGGCGGCAATTCCGGGTCGTAGATGGCGCGGTCATGGCTTCCGCCGTAGGCAAATGTGCGGGCAATGCCGATGGCACCGAGGGCATCCAGCCGGTCGGCATCCTGCACGCATTTCCCCTCCGGCGTGGACGGCCGAACGGAATCCGTCCCCTTGAAGGATACCTCGTCAATGATCTGACATACCTGCAAAATTTCGGCTTCCGGTACATTTTGACCGCGCATGAACCGGGCGGCATTCTCTTTTTTCTCGGCGGTCGTCGGGGAAAGCTTCCGGTCATCCACGTCATGGAGCAGCGCCGCCAGCGCCACAATCTCCATGTCAGCGTGTTCCGCCTCCGCAATTTTCATCGCGGTTCGGTAAACACGCATGGAATGAAAAAAGTCATGTCCGCTGAAATCGTTTTGGAAAACCTCTTTGATGAATTTTGTCGCGTTCTGGACGAGCTGTTCCATAATTTTATCTCCTGCCTTGCGCAGCAAATTCTGTTTAACGGTCTCATTTTATCACATAACGCCCCAAAATACAAGAACAGCCGCAGCGAATAACCGCTGCGGCTGTAACCGATAAACTTACGGGCAGCTCTTGCGAGCTGCCCGATTTTCGTGGAATTTACAGCCCAAGCGCTTCCCGCCAGATGCGGATGTAGGTTCTGGCCTGGGACTGGCTTTCGCCCTCAGCGGCCATGCGAAGCAGCGGCTCCGTGCCGGAGAAGCGGCAGATGACCCAGCTTCCGTCGGTGAAGTAGACCTTGCAGCCGTCGGTGCGGTTGATTTTCTCCACGGTGTTGCCGAAGTCCGGCACCTCCAGCTTTACGAAGAGCTTCTCCTGAAGCTCCGCCTTCCGCGCCTGGGTCATGGTGAAGGCGGCGTCTTCGTAATACAGCATCCCATACTTGTCGGTGATCTCCCGGTACAGCTGGGACACGGACTTGCCGGTGACGGCCAGCATCTCCACCAGCAGAGCGGCGGCGTAAATGCCGTCCTTGCCCGCGATGTGGCCCCGGACGGCCAGACCGCCGGAGGACTCGCCGCCGATGACGGCGTTGGTCTGCGCCATCTTGGCGGAGATGTACTTAAAGCCCACGGGGACTTCGTAGCACTGCTGCCCCATGTCCTTCGCCACCCGATCCAGCAGGTGGGTGGTGGAGTTGTTGCGCACGCAGGGACCGGACCAGCCCCGGTATTTCAGCAGGTAGTAGTAAAGCAGAACCAGCAGGGTGTTGGGATGGAGGAACGCGCCCTTCTCGTCGATAACGCCCAGACGGTCGGCGTCGCCGTCGGTGGCAACGCCCAGATTGCAGCCGTTGTCCACCACGTAATTGCTCAGCAGCTTCAGAGTGTCGGCACTGGGGGCGGGCATCTTGCCGCCGAAGAGGGTGTCGTGCTGCTCGTGGATCACGTCCACGTCGCACCGGCAGGTCAGCAGAATGGTCCTGAGGCTGCTCTGGCTGACGCCGTACATGGGGTCGATGGCGATGCGCAGGTGGGCGCGCTTGATCTTCTTGGTGTCAACGACCTGCAGAATGCTGTCGATGTACTCGTTGAAGGGGTAGCCCTCCCGGATCAGACCCATATCCTTTGCCTGATCGTAGTCGATGGACTTGACGTCCTCGGGCTTGAGGAGGGCAATCTGCGCCTCAATCTTTCCGGTGACGACCTGATCGGCGTCCCGGCCACCGGCGGTGAAGACCTTGATGCCGTTGTAGATTGCGGGGTTGTGGCTGGCGGTGACAGCCAGACCGTAGGGGGTCTGCATCTGCTTGACGGTGAACATGATCAGCGGAGTGGGGGAGGAACGGGCAACCACGAAGACGTGGAAACCGTAGCCCGCCAGAACCTCCGCCGCCCAGTGGGCGGACTCCTTGGACAGGAAGCGCCGGTCATAGCCCACACAGATCTCCTTGCCCTCGTGTCCTTCCAGCAGCATCAGCTTGCAAAGGCCGGCTACCACCAGACGGATATTCTCTTTGGTGAACTCGTCTGCGATAATCGCCCGCCATCCACCGGTACCAAATTTAATCATCTTGATTTTCTCCTCTCCCGGCTTTTCACCGGATAAATTTCGATTGACCAAGCTATGCGCCCCCACCGGGGTAATGGCCTTAGCCCATGACGACCTCCACGTCGCAGACAGCGCCCACAGGGAGGACGGGCAGCTTGCGCACCTGCTTTCCGTTCATGGTGATGCTCCTGACGCCCTTTTCCACGGCGTCGGGGTTGGTTACATGGATGCGGTACTCCCCGCCCCGCCACTTCCGGCGGACGGAAAACTCCTTCCAGTCGGCGGGGATGCAGGGATCCACAGTGATGCCGTCAAAGTCCGGACGGATGCCCAGCATGTACTGGGTGGCCGCGAAGTAAGCCCAGCCGGAGGAGCCGGTCATGAAGGGATGCCGCGCACGGCCGTAGGCGGTGTGATCCTTGCCCACCACGAACTGGCAGTAGGCGTAAGGCTCGGACTGGCGAACCTCAATGATATCGTTTTGAAGCGCCGGACACAGGGCGTTGTAGAACTTCATCGCCCGGGTGCCGCGCCCCAGAATGGCCTCGGCGCACCATGCCCAGGGGTTGGGATGGCTGAACACGGCGCCGTTTTCCTTCAGACCCGGATACACCCGGGTGACGAAGCCGATGCTGTCGTCGGGGGTGGTGAAGCAGGGGGCGTTGAGCATCAGGCCGTAGGGGGTGTACAGGTACTCGTCCACGCTGTCCATGACGGAGATGCCGTGCTCGTGGTCGGCAACGCCGGAAAGCACCGCCCAGGTGTTGCTCTCCATGTGTACCCGTCCTTCGGTATCTGCCTGGGTGCCGATCTTGCGGTTTCCGGCGGTGATGCCGCGGATGTACCACTTGCCGTCCCAGAGGACGGACTCGCTGACTTTTTTGACATGCTCGGCAATCCTTGCATATTCGGCCGCATCTTTCGTTTCCCCCAGCTGCTCGGCCAGGGCGATAAAGTTCCGGAGCGCCCAGTGGTGCAGGAAGCTGACCATGGCGCTTTCGCCGCCGCCCAGGTTCAGGCAGTCGTTCCAGTCTGCCCGCAGACCCTTGCAGATGCCGTTGATACCCACCTGCCGGGCGGAGAAATCCAGGATGCGCTTCATATGCTCGTAGACCGTGCCTTCACCGCCGTCGGCGTAGGTCACCACCTGATGGGCAAAGGCCATGTCGCCGGTCTCCCGGATGTACTGGACGATGGCGGTCACCAGCCACAGGGCGTCATCGGCGCAGGCGTCCTTCAGACCGTGGACAATCTGGCTCTTATCCGGGGTGGGAACCACCGTGGGGGACTTGAAGGACTGGGGCTTTTCCTCCGGCTCGAACCAGCGAGGCTCAAACAGGTGCAGGCCGTAGCCCTCCTTGGTCAGCGCCCGCAGCAGCTCAATAATGCGGCCGCGGCACTTGTCGGGGTTGGAATGGGGAATCGTCATGGCGTCCTGGGCGGTGTCCCGGTAGCCGAGACCCGTTCTGCCGCCCACCTCGATGAAGGAGGTGAACCGTGAGAACATGACGTTGATCTCGCTCTGATACAGGTTCCAGATATTCAGCTCGGTGTTCATGCCCTCATTGGGGGTGGACACCTGTAAGCAGCTGAGCTTGTCGTCCCAGAATTTTTGCAGACGGGCAAAATCCTCGTCGGCTCTGGCCTGGGTGTACTTCCGGCGCATTTTCTTGCCGGCTTCGATGCCGCCCTCGCCCAGGAGGAACAGGAGGCGGGTTTCCTCGCCGGGCTGAAGGGTGAGCATCTTCTGCAGGACGCCGCAATGATTGCCGCCCTTTTCGGCGGAGCCGCCGCACACGCCGGTCTCCACCACCAATGGATCGCGTTCGGTGCGGTAGCCACCGATAAAGCTGTCGCGCAGGCTGTCAAAGCCGTTCGGGGTAAAATCGGAAGTAAAGAACTGATACCCGTCCTCTTCGTAGTGGAGCTCGTTCTCGATGACGCCGTCTTCGTACCGGCTGCCGGTGGCGTACAGGCTCATCTGGAAATTCTTGTTGTCCATGTCCACCTGGTGGAAGCTGAATTCCAGATAGGAGAACACGGAAAGATGGCGCACTTTATCAGAATCGTTGCGCAGCTTCACGTCCCAGATCTCCACGGGGTCGTCCATGGCCACGAAGAGCTTCTGTTCGGCGTCGATGTCTGCGTAATCGGAGTGATACTTGATATAGCTCAGGCCGTGGCGGCAGGAGAAATGCGCCTTGGGTTTGCCCACAGGCTGCCAGGAGATGCTCCAGTAGTCGCCGGTGTCCTGATCCCGCAGGTACACGTAGTGTCCGGGACCGTCCATGGGAACGCCGTTGGGACGGAACCGGGTGATGCGATGGTATTCGGGAGTCTTGTACAGCAGGTATCCGCCAGCCGTGTGGTTGAATACGCCATACATATCCTTGAGACCGATATAGTTTGTCCAGGAAACGGGAACGTCTACCCGATCGATGACATATTCCCGACGCGCATTGTCGAAGTACCCATAACGCATAAGATTACCTCCGCCTGATTTGGGATTTTTCACAATGAGTATATCAGAAAAGCGGCGGCTTGAAAAGGTCTGAAAATGCACCTTCTTGCCTGTCGTTGCACTTTATTTTCCAAAGTGAACAATTCCAGACTTTGACAAGGCTACTGCGCTGAACTATAATGGCAGAAGGATGAAAAATAAGGAGCGTGGATACCATGAAATATGATGTCATCGCCTACTGCTGGAACGATGCCCTGGCGGGCTTCACCCAGGAGGACGCCCGGCGCCTGACCCATGTGAATCTGGCCTTCGGACTCATTAAAGACGGGCTGCTGGATCTGCATCTGCTGAAATATCTCCATCTGCTGCCCAGGCTGCGGGCGTGGAATCCGGAGATGAAGATCGTCCTGTCCGTGGGCGGATGGGGTGCGGACGGCTTCTCCCATATGGCCATGACGGAGGACGGCCGCCGGAAGTTTGCCCGATCCTGCCTGGACGCGGTGGGAAAATACGGCCTGGACGGCATCGACATTGACTGGGAGTACCCCTGTAACGACGCCGCGGGCATCGGTGCAGACCCGAGAGACAAGGAGAATTTTACCGCTTTGCTGGCAACCCTGCGGGAGTATCTTGGAAAAGACCACATTGTATCCATCGCCGTGGGCGCAAGCCAGCGGTGCATTGCGGATACCCAGATGGATAAGGTTGCGGAAATCGTGGACTATGTGCAGCTCATGACCTACGACATGGTGGACGGCACCCGTGCCGGACATCATGCGGCTCTCGGCGCGACCAAGGGCGACAAGTCCGGCCTGAACACCCGGGACATCGTGGAAGCCTACCACCGGGCGGGCGTTCCCTACGAAAAGCTCATCATCGGCGCGGCCTTCTACGGGCGGCACTTTGCGGTCACGTCCTTTGAAAATCACGGCCTGCTGCAGCCCTCCGGCGGCGGTCTGCCCGGCCCGGCCTATGGGGAGATCACCCCGGAATACCTTCGGGAGAACAACTTCCGGGTGTACTGGGATGCCGACGCGGAGGCAAACTATCTGTGGAACGGCAGGACTCTCGTCAGCTATGAGTCCCCCAAGGCGGTGCGCCTGAAATGCGCGTACGTCAAGGAGAAGGGGCTTCTCGGCATCATGTACTGGGAACACGGGAACGACCCCACCCGGGAACTGCTGGGCGCCATTGCGGACGAGATTCAATAAGACCCAAAAATGCGGGCGACCCCGTCAGGAGCCGCCCGCTGCTGCGTTATTTTTCCAGAATCAGCGTGCCGGTCTCCGCGTCCAGCGATGCCTTGATGTGATTGGCGGCCTCGGCGGGGGTGAGCTTTAGCTGCTCGCCGGTCTTCATGTTCTTGACGCTGCACTTGCCCTCCGCGATCTCGTCCTCACCCAGCAGGACGGCAAAGGGAACCTTCAGCTTGTCGGCGTAGGCCATTTTCTGCTTGAACTTCTTCTGCTCGCAGTACAGCTGCACCCGCAGCCCCGAAGAGCGCAGCGTCTCCGCCAGCGCGATGGCCGGGGCAATGTCGCCCATGGGCAGCACCAGCGCGTCCGCAGGGGCGCTGGGCAGCTCGGGGTTCAGAAGCCCCTGCTCGTCCAGAACGTAGAACAGCCGGGTCAGGCCGATGGAAATGCCCACGCCGGGCAGCTGCTTTTCAATATAATAGCCCGCCAGATTGTCGTACCGGCCGCCGGAGCAGACGGAACCCAGCTCCGGGTGATCCAGCAGAAGGGTTTCATAGACGGTGCCGGTATAATAGTCCAGCCCCCGGGCAATGGTCAGGTCAACGACGAAGTTTTCCTCCGGCATTCCGAAGGCCGCCAGGTTGGAAGCGACGACCTTCAATTCGCCGAGACCGGTATCAAAGGTCTCGTTCCGTCCTGCGTAATTTTCCAGCGCGGCAAGAACCTCCGCATTGGTTCCCTTGATGGAGATAAAGGCGAGAATGTCGTCCGCCTGCTGCTCCGTCAGGCCGCAGTCCTCCAGCAGAATGACCTTCACCTTGTCAACGCCGATCTTGTCCAGCTTGTCCACGGTGCGCATGATGTCGCCGGACTTCTCCGTCAGACCCATCATGGCATAGAAGCCGTTGAGAACCTTCCGGTTGTTGACGTGAATCTGGAACCGGGTCAGGCCGAAGCCCTTGAATACCTTATAGATAATGGCAGGGATTTCCGCCTCGTTGAGAATGTCCAGCTTGCCGTCGCCGATGATGTCGATGTCCGCCTGATAAAATTCCCGGAACCGGCCGCGCTGTGCCCGCTCGCCCCGGTAGACCTTGCTGATCTGGAAGCGGCGGAAGGGGAAGGCCAACTCGTTATAGTGCAGAGCGACGTATTTTGCCAGGGGCACCGTCAGGTCGAAGCGCAGAGCAAGGTCGCTGTCGCCCTTGGTGAAGCGGTAGATCTGTTTTTCCGTCTCTCCGCCGCCCTTGGCGAGCAGAATCTGGGCGTCCTCGATCACCGGGGTGTCCAGAGGGGCAAAGCCGTAGGAGGCGTAGGTCTTGCGCAGAACCTCCGCCATGCGGTCAAATTTCAGCTGCTTTTCCGGCAGCAGCTCCATAAAGCCGGACAGCGTCCGGGGCTTGATGATCTCCATAGTTATCCTCTCCATATCGGGTCGCGGGACGCAGGACAGAGGGGTACTCGACAATCCAGAGTACCCCGTATCTCCCGCCCGTGTGTATTATCAGTAACGGGTCTTGTTGTGCAGCATTTCCCGCCAATCCAGATCGCCCCGCTGCAAGCCCATGATGAGCATTTCCGCCGAGGCCAGATTGGTGGCGATGGGAACATTGTGCCGGTCGCAGTGCCGGATGGTCTCGATCATCTGGGCATCGTCCCAGGGGTCGGTGGTGTTGGGGTCGGTGAACAGCAGTACCAGGTCAATTTCGTTGTAGGCAATGCGGGCGTTGATCTGCTGATGACCGCCCTGCTTGTGGGAAAGCAGCAGGGTAATGGGCAGACCGGTATTGTCCGCGATCAGACGGCCGGTGGTGGCCGTGGCAAACAGATTGTGCTTCATGAGGACGCTCTTGTAGGCGGTGCAGAATTGAACCATCAGTTCCTTCTTCTTGTCATGCGCCAAAAATGCGATATTCACAACAGTCACTCCTTAATTGTATATGTATCCGTTGTCAGCGGAGGGCGATGGGTTCGTGGAAGCCCTGAATGCGTCTGGCAATTCTGCGGCTGGCTTTTGCCGCCTTGCAGTTGGGGGAATAGCGAAGAAGACTCTGGCCGAAGGATGCCGCAAGGGTCACATGGGGATCCTCCGGGACGATTCCCGCAAGGGGCAGTCCCGCGGCGTCCATCACGTCGTCGATGGTCAGGCACACCGTGCCCAGCATATTCTTGTCCACCCGGTTGACGATAAGGCGGATGTTTTTCTTGCCCATCAGCTCTAATAGGTCGCCCACCCGGGAAGCGTCCCGCACGGCGGCGGGGCCTGCCCCCGTGACCAGCAGGAAGCGGTCGGCGAACTGCGCCGTCAGCCGGAAACCGGCGTCCACCCCGGCGGGGGCGTCCAGAAACACGTAGTCATACAGTTGACGCGCCCGGCCAAGCATTTCCCTGAAGGCGGCGGCGTCGATCTTCTCCACCGGGCAGTTCATGGGGGCGGTCAGAAACGCGAGGGTAGGGTAGACCGGGTGCCGGAAGGCGTCCTCCAGGGAGTAGCCTCCCTCGGAGACATCCCAAAAGGACAGTGCCCCGCATTCGGAAAGCCCCAGAGAGATGTCCAGATTCCGAAGCCCCACGTCGCAGTCGATGCACAGAACCCGTTTTCCTTCTTTTGCAAGAGCAGTGGCGAGGGCGGCGCAGACGGAGGTTTTTCCCGTTCCGCCCTTCCCGGACACAACCGCGAAGAGTTCACCCACGCGCCATCGCCTCCAATGCCAGAATATAACCCCATTATAAAGGGATTTTTCACAAAAAGCAAGAGGAATTTCGCCCTTTTGGAAATGGTTTTCATCACAATGAACAAAAATATTTTTCCGCCGCCGCCTTTTTGGCTGCGAGGAACGCAAAATATGTCGCGCCGCCGCAAAAAAGGGTTGCGCATGAAGGAAAGCTGGTATATAATATTGGGTGAAATTACGGGCATACGCCCGGATATTGGAGGGAATGTTCCATGTTCAATGCAATGATCGAAACGCTGAAAGCGAACCCCAGAAAGATCGTTTTTACCGAGGGTCACGACGCCCGCATTCTGGAAGCCACCGACCGTTTGGTCAAGGGCGGCTTCCTGACCCCCATCCTCATCGGCAACGTTGACGTTGTCAAGGCCAACGCGGCCAAGGGCGGATACAACATCGAGGGCGTCGAAATCATCGACCCCGAGACCTATCCCGAAATGGACGCCATGGTTGACAAGATGGTGGAGCTGCGCAAGGGCAAGATGACCCCCGACGAGTGCCGCAAGGCGCTGTCCAAGGGCAACTACTTCGGCACCATGCTGGTGAAGATGGGCTACGCCGACTCCCTGCTGGGCGGCGCGACCTATTCCACCGCCGACACCGTCCGTCCCGCTCTGCAGATCGTCAAGACCAAGAAGGGCGCGCATCTGGTGTCCTCCTGCTTTATTCTGGTTCGGGGCGACGAGAAGCTGGCCATGGGCGACTGCGCCATCAATATCAGCTATGAAGATTCCGTTGACAAGGAAGGCAACGTGACCCTGTCCGCTGCCCAGAAGCTGGCGGAGGTCGCCATTGAGACCGCCAAGACCGCCAAGGTCTTCGGCATTGACCCCAAGGTTGCCATGCTGAGCTTCTCCACCAACGGCTCCGGCAAGGGCGGCACCGTGAAGCTGAGCCACGACGCCACCGCCATCGCCAAGGAGATGGATCCCGAGCTGAAGATCGACGGCGAGATGCAGTTCGACGCCGCCGTCGCTCCCGAGGTCGGCCAGCTGAAGTTCCCCGGCTCTCCCGTTGCCGGTCACGCCAACACCTTCATCTTCCCCACCATCGAGGCGGGCAACATCGGCTACAAGATCGCCCAGCGTCTGGGCGGCTTCGAGGCCTACGGCCCCATCCTGCAGGGTCTGGCGGCGCCCATCAACGACCTGTCCCGTGGCTGCAACGCCGACGAGGTCTACAAGATGGCCATTATCACCGCCGCTCTGGTGTAAAAATCTACATAAAATGCCGGCTCACATGAGCCGGCATTTTCGCTATAAAACGGCGAAGCAAAAAAATTTTTTCTGCAAAGTGTAACCTTTCCCGAAAAAATCCCTCTTATAGGGTGAGGAAGCAAAACAGAAACGGAGGTGTTCCCTCAGTGGAAGACGAAAAGATCATCGACCTGTATTGGGAAAGGAAGGATGAGGCCATTATGGAGACCCAGGCGGCCTACGGACGGCAGCTGCAAACCATCGCCCAGCGCATCGTCCAGAGCTACGAGGACGCGGAGGAAAGCGTGAACGACACCTATCTTGCCGCGTGGCGAACGATTCCGCCCAAGCGCCCGAAATATTTCTTCGCGTATCTCGCGAAAATATGCCGGAATTTTGCCTTCGGCAAGCTGGACTGGCTGGATGCGGCCAGACGGAAGGCCGAGGTGGTGACCCTGAGCGAGGAAATGGAGCTGTGCATCCCCGACACCAGCCGGGATTCCGCCGCCGAGGGGCGGGAGATCACCCGGGCGCTGAACGCATTCCTTGGCACGCTGACCCAGGAGAACCGGCGGCTGTTCGTGCGGCGGTACTGGTACGTGGACACCGTGGCGGAGATCGCCCAGCGCTACAACATGAGTGAAAGCAAGGTCAAGACCCGGCTCCACCGTATCCGGGAAAAGCTGCGGGTCTATCTGATGCAGGAGGGAATTGCCGTATGACAGGAAAAGATATGCTTACCGCCATGAGCGGCATTGACGGCCGCTACATTGAAGAAGCCGCCCCGGCGGCCGCGCCAAAACGGCGAAGCCTGCGCCGGCCGCTGCTCGTCGCCGCCGCCATTGCCGCGGCGCTGCTGCTGGTGGGCTGCGGAATCGTGTACGCCCTGCGTTTGCAGGACATGTCCATCGGCAAGGCCAGCTACACCCAGCGCTTTGACGACAAGGGCAAGGCCATTGACCCGGTGGAAAAGAGCATGGACATCATAACCCCCTACGGCCGCAGCGGCGACGCCATCCAGCAGGCGCTGAAGGAATGGTACGAATTTCAGGAGAGCTACGACCCGGACGGTGCGCTGTTGACCGACGAACCCGACATTCCGGGCATTCCCAACCAGTACGAGTACACCTACAGCTGCTATACCCAGGAAATGGTGGACAAGGTGGACGAGATCGCCGCAAAGTACAATTTGAAGCTGCTGAAGGAATGGATACCCTTCCAGCGGTATCAGAGCGACATTTTCCTGGAGGAAACCGGCATCCAATCTTTGCTGCTCCCGGATTCTGGCGCGCAGATTACGGGTATGGCGGGAATGCTCTATCTCCCCTATAATTTCAGCATGGAGTTTGAGCTTGTGACCGAAAATGCCGGTAAATTGATGACGTCCTATGGCTACGCCCGGAAGGACTATTTCCCCAGCGCGTCCGCCGGCGGAATGGACATTGATGCCTATGAGCAGTGGGATCACACCACTCCGGGCGGCACGAAGCTGCTGCTGGCACTGAACAGCAAGGGAAAGGGCGAGATCATTGCCGAGCAGGAAAACGCCATGATCATGATAAGCATTGACGGAAACCGTTCCCTCAGCCACAGCAGATATCCGGATGCCAGCGAGGTCATGACGAAGGCGGAGCTGGAATCCATTGCCGATCAGTTCGACTATTCCGTCCAGCCGAAGGAAGTGGACAGAGCCGTCGTAGAGGAAAAGCTGGCCGCAGCGGAGGAAGCCTATCAGGCGGAACACGCCTATGTTCCGGAAACCTATACGGACTTTTCCGATTATCTGAAAAAAAACGTCTATATTCCCGATGAATCCAGACAATACAGTTTCTATGACCTGAACGGAGACGGCGTGGACGAGCTGCTGCTTGGGCAGGACGGCGCGTTCCTTGACTGGCTGGAAATGGAGAACGGTGAAGTGATGTTTCACGGTTACGGAGAATCGTATCTGTGCAAGGGGAACGTTCTGGAACAATATCAGGCACCGGACAGGTATTGGGATGGTGAAAGGCATACGTACTTTGCATTTGCAGACGGCACTGCGGCATTCAAGGATGACGGGGGATTGGGGAACGTAATTGCAAATATTCAACGTCGGGGCAGTCAATGGTATCGGTATACAGACCCTTATGAATTGGAAAGTACGGAGATTTCTCAGGACGAGGCCGCGGCTATCATGGCAAAATATCCTCGGATCCAGCTGGACTGGAAGCCGCTGATGGACTATCCCCTTGACGAAAGCGGGCTGACTTTGGGAAGCTATCTGAAAGCGAAGGATGTCCAGCCCTCCGACGACGAGCTGCTCCGGATATACAGGGACTATGCCGACAAGCAGGATTCCTTCTATACCCACTACCGGATCATGGACATCAACGGCGACGGGGTAAAGGATCTTCTGCTCAGCGGCGACGGTGAACGCTACTGGGATATTTGGACTTACCGTTACGGTAATCTGATACCCCTTGCCATCATGGATTTTTACCTCTGTGAGAACAATGTTATGGAGCGGGTTGAGCTGTTCCACAAAGAGGCAGGCGTTGAGATAGAGGGGACATCTTTCTCCCGCTGCAACGGCTTCGACTTAGAAACGCTGGACTTTGCTGCCTACAACAAAGCGACCGCCTCCTGGCAGTCCGACTACTACGGCACCCCCATGTCCGAAGCCGACGCCAAGGCGATTCTCGCCCAATATTCCCGCGTCGATCAGGGAATGCAGCCCATTTCCCAGCTGTTGAACGGATAAATGTTTACGCCGTACCCAAAATCGGGTACGGCGTGAATGTTACTGTTTCCCCGCTTTCAGCAGCTTGCGGAAGAACGTAAAGAACGTAATGGTCGTCACGGCGGCGGCGAGGATGTCGGACACCGGCTCCGCCAGAAAGACCGCGAACGCCTTGTCCGCGAAGAAGTTCGGCAGAATGAAGATCAGAGGAATCAGCAGAATCAGCTTCCGCAGACAGGCCATGATGAGACTGATCTTCGCCTGCCCCAGCGCCATAAACGCCAGTTGACAGCTGACCTGAAAGCCCACGGAAAACGTCCCCGCAAGGAAAATCCGAATCGCCCAGGCCGTGTAATCCACAAGCGCCCCGTCGCTGGTAAAGATGCCCGCGAACACCCGGGGAAGGAAAAGTATCAGCAGCCAGAACACGGTGGTGTACCCCACGCACACAAAAAACTGGCAGAAAAAGGCTTCCTTCACCCGCTCTAACTTTTTCGCGCCGTAGTTGTAGCTGATCAGCGGCTGGCCGCCCTGGCAGATGCCCTGCAGGGGCATGGTGATCAGCTGGTTGACGGAGGTCAGCACCGTCATGGCGCCCACGGCCACGTCGCCGCCGTACCGGGACAGGGAGGAGGTGAAGCTGACGGAGAGAATGCTCTCCGTGGAGACCATGACGAAGCTGGAAATCCCCAGCGCCAGACAGGGCAGGATGATCTTCCCCTGCAAGAGCATATTCCGGGCTTTCAGCCGCAGAACGGTCTTGCGCCCCGTGAGGAACCGCAGAATCCACACCGCGCTCACCGCCTGACTCAGAACGGTGGCAATGGCCGCCCCGGCCACGCCCATGTCAAGGACGAAGATGAAAATGGGGTCGAGGACGATGTTGATCACCGCGCCGATGACCGTGGTCAGCATACTGGTTCCGGCGAAGCCCTGGGTGGTGATGAAGGGGTTCATGCCCATCACGACCAGCACGAACACGCTGCCAAGGACATAGATTCTTCCGTATTGAACGGCGTAGGGCAGCGTCACGTCGCTGCCGCCGAACAGCCGGACAAGCGTTGGCAGTGTTACGTAAAACACCCCGGTCAGTACCACCGCCAGAAGCAGCAGAACGGTAAAGCAGTTGGCAACGATTTTCTCGGCGGTGTCCCTGTCACCCTTGCCCATGGCGATGGCCGCCCGGGGTGCGCCGCCCGCTCCCGCCAGCATGGCAAAGGCGGTAATGAGCATCAGAATGGGGGTAAACAGCCCCACACCGGTGAGCGCCGCGCCGCCGATCTCCGGAATGTGACCGATGTAAATTCGGTCGACCACGTTATACAGCAGGTTAATGACCTGCCCGACCACCGCGGGAACCGCCATCTGCACCATCAGTTTTTTGACGCTGCCGGTTCCCATGTCCTGACTTGTTTCTTTTGACATAAAAATCCCCTCGCTTTTATCTTAGGGTCTATCTGAGAACCGTAAACACGCCCAAACAGCGGGTCTTTTCCGCCTGCTGTGCACCATTTTCCCTTGCAATACACAAAGTATTCCCGCGGAAAAATGGCTTCATCAGGCGAAAAATCCCTCGCTGTTGGTCATATTTCCGGTTCTCAGATAGACCCTCGCTCCCGCTCCATGGCGCGGATATTGTCGCCCATTTTCCGGGTGACGGACAGGATGACCGCGCTTTCCTCCGGAGTGATCCCCTCCCGGAGGCGGCGGATGAATTCCCGCTGGACTGCCCGGCCGTCCTCTGCGATTTCTCCCGCCCCGTCGGTCAGCGCCAGATGGACGGCTCTGCGGTCTGTCCCGTCCGCCCGACAGGCAACCAGCCCACGATCTTCCAGACTCCGCAGGGAGAGGGAGACATGCCCTTTGGACATGCCCCGCCCCCGGACGATATCCGCCGCCCGGTTCTGCTCCGGGTTATTGGCCAGAAACAGCAGCACATCCAGCTCGTTGTGGGTCAGGTTCCATCTCTTGCAGACCGGCTCCATCAGGCGGCTGTAGCTTTTCTGCGCCCGAAGCGCCGTTTCAAAAAAAGCAAACTGCATATGCACGCCTCCTTTGGTTCATTTTTGAACGAAGTTACTATAGCATGCACCGGGGCGGCTGTCAAGAAGAAGTTCAAAAATAAACTAAAATTCCCCTGCCGTTAGGCAGGGGAATGAAAGTATACGGTCAGCCGACCGCCACCGGTTGGATAAAGTCTCTGTGGACGTAGCCCCAAGTGCCCGCGTACTCCGCCAGCGCAAACGTTCCGCAGAGCGCCAGCACGGTAAATTCATCGCCCTTTGGAATCCGGACGATGACCTCGGCGGCGGTGTCCGGGTGGGTGCGAAGGCTGATAAACTCGTTACACTGGGCATAGTACCGTTCGGCGGTCACCGGCTCGAAGACGTCCTCCACCGGGTAGGATATTTCGTCCTGAAAGTGCCACCATTCTCTGAAATACCCCTTAAATCCGTACTTTTCCATGGCGTTCTGCAACAGCAGGGCGTGCTCCGTGGGGACTTCCTCCACGTCGGAATAGTCCCGGTCAGCCTTGCCGGAAAAATCGTCAAAGCCCGTGGGCATTTCCAGCTCGTTCCCCAGGCTGTCCACCAGGGTTACGTCCACGGTGTTTCCCCGGCTGTGGGCGCTGAAGCCCCGGTTGGGGTTCGCCACGTAGGTGTCATCGGGGCAGACCTCCCAGAGCCTGAACTGGGCGCTCACCGGGCGGAAACCGTCCCAGATCTTCAGCGTCAGCCCCTGTCCGGCCAGCTCCGTGCATACGGCCTGGAGCTTTTTCACCGTGCCGTAGCGGAGAAACACCTCGGTAAATTCGTAAATCTGGTGGCCGGTAAAATTCTCCGTACCTGCATAGGGAAGCTCCTGAAGCACATCGGGGAGGTAGTCCCGCACCAGGACAAAGTCGGCGTCCTCCGGTTCGGGACGCTCGATGCCCACGGGCGAAGTTTTCGGCCGGGTTTCCGTCGCCGTCGGGACGGTGGTTTCCCGCGTCTGAGCGGTCGCGGCGGTATCCGTCGGGGCATGGCAGCCGGATAATGTCAGGGCAAGCGCCCCTATCAGTATCATGGAGATCATTCCTTTCACACAGATCCCTCCTGTGCAGAGTGTCAACGCCGCCATTATACCACGGCGTGGGAGGAAAAGCAATCATTGGAGGGCTTTCGGGCGGCTTCCGAAGAAGCCGCCCGAAAGCGTTATTTCCACAGATACACCCGGCATTCGTAAGGCTGCAAGCAGCCCTCCAGCGGCTCGGGATAATTGCACAGGATCAGTTCCCCATCCTCCGGGCGGAAGCCCTTGGGCGCACGGAAGGGGGTATTCTTCTTGGCAAAGGAGCAGACCACCAGAATTTTCTGCTGTCCGTCGTCCATGGAATACAGATAATGCTTGCCGGAGAGCTTGTTATATTCCCGGTACTCGCCGTACCGGACACAGGAAAGGCTCTTGCGCAGGGCGACGGCTTTGCGGTAGAAGTTCAGCACGGAGTCCGGGTCGGCGTCCTGCTGGGCGACGTTGATGTCTTTATAATTTTGGTTGACATAAAACCACGGCTTTCCGGTGGTGAACCCGGCGTTTTCGCTGCTGTCCCACTGTACCGGCGTCCGGGCGGAGTCCCGGGAGGAACGCCACAGCCGGTGCAGACGCACCTCCTCCGATTGCTTCAGCGCGGTGTGGGCGTAGGTGTAGCGGGTCTGCACGTCCTCGTACATGTCGGCGCGTTCCGGCCGCCAGTTGGTCATGCCGATCTCCTGCCCCTGATAGAGGAAGGGCGTCCCCTGCTGGAACAGGTACATGGCGGCAAGACATTTGGCGCTCTGGGCCCAGAATTCCTCGCTTCCGTACCGGGAAACGATTCTGGGATGGTCGTGGTTTTCGATGTAAAGGGAGTTCCAGCCCCGGCCGCGAAGCTTCTCCTGCCAGGAGGAAAAGGCTTTTTTCATCCGCCGCAGGCTGAATTTCGTGGGCAGGTAATCGGTGAACAGGCAGTCGGCGGCGACGCACTGGAACTGGATCATCATATCCAGCTGACCGTTTTTCTCATCAATGTACGTCAGCGCCCGCTTCGGCGTCACCATGGGGGCTTCCGCCAGGGTGAAGCAGTCGTAGTGATCCAGCACGTCGTGCTTGAATTCGCTCAGGTATTCGTGGATGCGGGGACCGTGATTGTAGTGTGGCATCCCCTTGCAGGCCGGCATCAGGTGATCGTCCGGCAGACCTTCTTTTTTGGAGATGTAGGTGATGACGTCCTCCCGGAAGCCGTCCACCCCCATGTCCAGCCAGAAGCGCAGAATCCCCTTCACTTCCTCCCGCACCTTCGGGTTATCCATGTTCAGGTCAGGCTGCTTCACGGCGAACAGGTGCAGGTAGTATTCGCCGCGAACCTCGTCGAAAGTCCAGGCTTTCCCCTCAAAGAAGGAATCCCAGTTGTTGGGGAGCTTCCCGCCGGGCTTTCCGGGACGCCAGATATAATAATCGGTGTAGGGGTCAATGCGCTGACGGCTTTTTTGGAACCATTCATGCTCGTCGCTGGTGTGGTTCACCACAAGATCCATGACGACCTTCATGTCCCGGGCATGGGCGCCCTCCAGCACCTTTTGGAATGCCTCCATGCCGCCAAATTCCGGCGCGATGTCCCGGTAATTGGAAATATCGTAGCCGCAGTCCGCCCCGGGGGAGGGGTAGATGGGCGAAAACCAGATGCCGTCGCAGCCCAGACTTTTGATGTAGTCCAGCTTTTCATACACGCCCCACAGGTCGCCCATGCCGTCGCCGTTGCCGTCCTTGAAGGATCGCGGCCAGATCTGGTAAAATACCTTGTCCTTGTACCACCGTTTGCGCTCCATGCAGTTCACTCCTTTTTGGAATTTGATTACATTATAGCACGGAAGCCTTGATTCGTCACCAGAAAATCTCGTTGACAGGGAGAAATTCGCCGTATAAAATGGAAGAAAAACGAAAGGCGGGTCTGACCATGATTACCGAGGAAAACGGCGTATTCCACATCCGGACGGAGACCTACTCCTACCTGTTCAAAATCGATGCCTACGGTCTTGCGGAGCATCTGCATTTCGGCGCGCCGGTAAAGACCCGGGACGCGGGCGCCCTCAGCTGCCGCCCAGGTCTGGGCTGGGGTGCCAGCATTCTCCTTGATGCAAAGGATACCGCCAGCTGTCCGGACGTCCTGCCGCTGGAATGGAGCGGAAGCGGACGGGGAGACTACCGGGAATCGCCGCTGGAGCTGGCAGGGGAGCCTGGGGATATTCGCTACGCCGGCTATAAAATCCATGAGGGCGGCGTCCCCATGGCCTGCGGTCTTCCCCAGGCGCATGACGCCCCGGAAACCCTGGAAATCACCCTGCGCCAGCCCGGCGGGGAGCTGACCCTGTTCTACACGGCCTTCCCAACGGCGGTGGTTCGCCGGACGGTGCTGACGAACACCGGTGACAAACCCATCCGGCTGAACAAGCTCATGAGCTTCTGCCTGGATTTGCCCGGGAGCTACACCATGGCAACCTTCAACGGCGGCTGGATCGCGGAAATGCGCCGGTGGGACACCCCCGTGGGCGCGTCGAAGGTGGTCAACGAGAGCCTCACCGGTTCCTCCTCCAACCGCCACAATCCCGGTTTCCTTCTCTACGAGCCGGGCGCGACCGAGGACGCGGGAACCGTCTACGGCTTCAACCTGCTCTACTCCGGCAACCACTATGCCGCAGCCCAGCAATCCCTTCAGGGGCTGACCCGGGTGATGCAGGGCATCAATGACAGCAATTTTTCCCGGGAATTGCCGCCGGGGGCGTGCTTTGAGACGCCGGAAGCGGTGCTGTGCCACTCAGGCAAGGGCTTCGGCGGGCTGTCCGCCAATATGCACGCGTTTGTCACCGACCATGTCATCCCGCCCCATTGGCGCGGACGTCCCCGGCCGGTGCTGTACAACAGCTGGGAGGGCTGCACCTTTGATTTCAGCCAGCACCGTCTGCTGAGCCTGGCAAACCGGGCAAAGGCGCTGGGCTGCGAGCTGTTCGTGCTGGACGACGGCTGGTTCGCGGGACGGGACAACGACCGCGCCGGACTGGGAGACTACACCGTGAACCGGAAGAAGCTCCCCGAGGGGCTGGAGGGACTGTCCCGACACATGAGGGACAGGGGGCTTTCCTTCGGTCTCTGGTTTGAGCCGGAATCCGTAAATCCCGATTCCGACCTCTACCGTGCCCATCCGGACTGGGCGCTGACGGACGGCTTTGAGCCGATACTGGGGCGCAATCAGCTGCTGCTGGACTTGACCAGACCGGAGGTGCGGGACTACATCGTGGAGAACGTCTCCCGGATTCTGGACAACACCGGCATCTCCTACGTCAAGTGGGACATGAACCGCCATTCCGTTGCGCTGGGGGCGAAAGCCCATGATTTCGTTCTTGGCTTGTACGATGTGCTTCGCCGGATTTTCGCGCCCCGGCCGGACATTCTGCTGGAAAGCTGCTCCTCCGGCGGCAACCGGTTTGATCTGGGAATGCTCTGTTTTTCCCCCCAGATCTGGGCGTCCGACAATACCGACCCCATTGAGCGGCTGACCATTCAGAACGGCATTTCCTATCTCTATCCCCAGTCCACGGTGGGCGCACACGTTTCCGCCGCGCCCCATGCCCAGACGCTGCGCTCCACGCCTCTGAACACCCGGGGCAATGTGGCGTTTTTCGGCTGCCTGGGCTATGAGCTGGATTTAAGGACGCTGCTTCCTGTGGAAACCAAGGAAATCCAGGGGCAGATTGCGTTCTATAAGCGCCACCGCGAGGTTTTTCAGTTCGGCACATTCCGCCGCACGGAGCTGGGCTGGCAGGTGTCGGACGGGAAGGTGACGCTGGCGGGGGTGTTCCACCGCCTGATTCACGCGGCCCCGGGGTATGAACGTCTTCGCGTGAAGGATCTGAAACCGGAAACGGACTACCGGGTCACGTCTCTGGCGCAGGCCATCCGGGTGGGGCAGTTCGGGAACCTGCTCAAGCATGTCGCCCCGGTCAACGTGAATCCCAACGGCGCACTCCTGCGCATTGCCGACCGGCACTTTACCCTTCCGGGAAATCCGGAAACGCTGACAGCCTCCGGCGCGGCGCTGGCAAGCGGCATTGTGCTTTCTCCGCTGTTCCGCGGCACCGGCTACGCCCCCGAACAGCGCACCCAGGGAGATTTTGGCTCCGACATATATCTGATTGAGGAACTCGACGGCGAATAAAGCATCCGCAGGACACTTTGCCCGGAAAGACACGCTCATGTGTCTTTCCGGGCGGGGGAAAAACTTTTTCTTGCATTTTTCCTGAATCTGTACTATACTGTAGAGGTGCCTGCCGGTGTGTTGGAATTGGTAGACGAGGTGGACTCAAAATCCATTGGGCTAATCCCCCGTGCGGGTTCGACCCCCGCCACCGGCACCAAACCAATATAATCCGAACCAAATCTTCCCTGCGGGAGACGGGTTCGGATTATTTGTTTTCTTTGGGAGGTTTGAGGAAACACATTTCCGAAACGGCGTTGTCAAGCGGGCGGAATCCAAGCCGCGAGGGTCAAGGAAAAAGAAACGGATTTGGATAGCCGGGGCACGATTGCCTGACAGTTCCTTTTTTATTGTTTGAAAAACGCTACCACGACAGCGCCGGGACCTGCATGGGTTCCGATTACGCTTCCTACGGTCGTGTAGCGGACTTCTTTCAGGTTGCCTTCCCAAATGTGACGGCTGTCCTCAATATATTTCAGCAGCAGCGCGTCAGAGATCCCACTATAGCCAAGCAGAACCGGCTTGCTGAAATCAATGCCGCCGGCCTTATCAATCTCCTGAATGAGCAGATTGTTTCCCATCTTAGAGCCGCGCGCTTTTCCCAGCAGGTGGATCTCACCGTCAATGACGGAAAGCACAGGCTTGATATTCAGCACCCCTCCGGCGAATGCGGCTGTCTTTGAAATGCGGCCGCCCCGCTTGAGGTATTCGAGGGTATCTACCAGCGCCACAACAACGATTTTTTTCTTCTCTTCCTCCAGTGCCTGCGCAGTTTCCTCTGCGGTCATTCCTGCATCCAAAAGGCGGAACGCAAGCTCCACCAGAATCCCTGTTCCCATCGCTGCGCTGGTACCATCTACAACATAAATGTTTTCATAATCCGCCGCCGCGATCATGGCGCTTTGATATGTGCCGGAAAATTTGGATGCAAGGGTAATAACAACGGCTGATTCGCCCGCCTGCCTTGCCTTTTCAAATTCCTTTATAAAGGCGTCCGGCGTTGCCTGACTGGTGGTGGGCAGCACATCGCTTTCGATGAGCTTTTCATAAAATGTTTTGTTGTCGATGGTCACGCCATC
>URBH01000005.1 GCA_900546075.1 uncultured Eubacteriales bacterium
CGTAAATTTTTCTACCCCTCAGAATTAAAATGTCCTTGACATGGGGTACACTTCACAGTTCCATTCCGTGGGGCGGGTTTTTATCCAACAATTCGATAAGCCTATATTTCCTATCAGAAAAATAGGAAAATATTTTTTCAAAACCTATTGACAAGATAGGGAAGTGGGTGTATTATCTAGCCATCGAATCTGAGCAGCGAAACGAAAGGAGCGGATTGCAATGTTTGAAGTCAATTCTTATGCTGCACAGTCTTGTTGTCGAATGCGTATCTCCCGGGCATATCCGTATGGCGGGGTGCATTCGTATACGCTTTTCTGCACCTGAAACATGATTTTTCTGAAGGGATATCATAACGCCATTTGCCCGGGAGCTACCAGAAGCCCCGGCATTTTTTTGTGCTTGGATTCCCTGATTTTATTGATTTTAACGAAAAGAGAGGACTTTTTTATGAAAAACCTGATTAAGAAAATCGGAGCCGTTTTCCTGAGCCTGACCGTCGCCGCCTCTCTGCTTGCCGGCTGCGGCGCAAAGACGGCCGAACCTGACGCCTCCGCAGACAAGGGTACCTTCCGTAGGTTGGAGGAGATCAAGTCCAGCGGCACCATCAACATTGGCGTATTCTCCGACAAGAGCCCCTTCGGCTACGTGGACGAGAACGGCGAGTACCAGGGCTATGACGTATACTTCGCCAACCGCATCGGGCAGGATCTGGGCGTAAAGATCAACTACGTCTCCACCGAGGCCGCCAACCGCATTGAGTATTTGCAGACCGGCAAGGTGGACATCATCCTCGCCAACTTCACCGTTACCCCCGAGCGGGCGCAGGAAGTGGACTTCGCCCTTCCTTATATGAACGTGGCGCTGGGCGTCGTTTCCCCCGAGGACGCGGTGATCACGTCCCTGGACGAGATCGGCGCTGACGATGAGGTCATCGTGATCTCCGGCACCACCGCCGAGACCTATCTGGAAAAGAACAACCCCGAGATCAAGCTGCAGAAGTACGACGCCTACGCCGAAGCCAAGACCGCCTTTGAAAACGGCAACGGCGTGGACTGGGCCAACGACAACACCGAAGTCATCGCCTTCTCCATTGAGAATCCCGGCTATGTGGTGGGCATCCCCTCCCTGGGCAGCGCGGACACCATCGCCCCCGCCGTCACCAAGGGCAACACCACCCTGCTGAACTGGCTGAACGACGAGATCAAGACCCTGGGCAAGGAAAACTTCTTCCACGCCGACTACGAGGCAACCCTGCTGGACACCTACGGTAAGGACTACGAGGACACCCTGGTGGTTGAGGGCGGCGCAGCCGCCGGTGCCGAGGTTGCGGAAACCGTAGAGGAAAAGGGCACCATCACCGTGGCCGCCTCTCCCACGCCCCACGCGGAAATCCTGGCCGAAGCCGCAAAAATTCTTGCCAAGGAAGGCTGGACGCTGGAGGTCACCGAGTTTGAGGACTACGTACAGCCCAATCTGGTGGTGGACAGCGGCGAAATTGACGCCAACTACTTCCAGCACACCCCCTATCTGGACGACTTCAATGAGAAGAAGGGCACCGACCTGGTTGCCGTGGCCGCCATCCACTATGAGCCCTTCGGCATCTATCCGGGCACCAAGACCGCGCTGAGCGATCTGACCGACGGCGACGTGATTGCGGTCCCCAACGATACCACCAACGAAGCCCGCGCTCTGCTTCTGCTTCAGGACAACGGCGTGATCAAGCTGGCCGACGGTGCGGGTCTTGCCGCCACCGTCAAGGACATTGTGGAGAATCCCCACAACGTGAAGATTCAGGAGCTGGAAGCCGCCCAGGTTTCCCGGGTCAAGGACGAGGTGGCCTTTGTGGTGCTCAACGGCAACTACGCGCTGCAGGCGGGCTTCTCCGTCGCTCATGACGCCGTGGCCTACGAAACCAGCGCATCCGCCGCCGCCAAGACCTATGCAAACGTTCTGGTGGTGAAGGTGGGCAACGAGAATAACGAGGGCGTTCAGGCGCTGGTCAAGGTTCTCAAGTCCGACGAGATTAAGCAGTTTATCAACGACACCTATGACGGTGCGGTGATTCCCTTCGAGGACTGACAAATAAGCGGGCAGCCGCAGAATGCGGCTGCCCTGCTGTGCTATCTTGAATATGGGGTGACGACATGGCGCAAACCTATCTGGAAGTTCATAATCTGTGTAAGACCTTCACGGCGAAAAACGGCAGCGTGGAGGCGTTGAAGGGTGTGTCCCTCTCCATCGGCAAGGGGGAAATTTTCGGCGTGATCGGCCTGTCCGGCGCGGGCAAGAGTACGCTGGTACGATGTATGAATCTGCTGGAACGCCCCGACAGCGGGGACGTCCTGCTGAACGGGGAAAGTCTGCTGAAGCTGAGCAAAGAGCAGCTTCGCCTGCGCCGGCAGAAGATTGGCATGATCTTCCAGCATTTTAATCTGCTGGAGCAGCAGACGGTGCTGGAAAACGTCTGCTTCCCCCTGGAGATCCGGGGGATTCCCAGAAAAGAGCGGCGGGAAAAGGCGCTGGAGCTGCTGGAAAAAGTGGGGCTGGCGGACAAGGCAAACGCCTATCCCGCCCAGCTTTCCGGCGGGCAGAAGCAGCGGGTGGCCATCGCCCGGGTGCTTGCCAACGAGCCGGAGGTCATATTGTGTGACGAGGCCACCAGCGCCCTTGACCCGGAGACCACCCAGACCATTCTGAGGCTGCTGAAAAGCATCCGGGATACGTTTGGCATCACCATCGTGGTCATCACTCACGAAATGCGGGTGATTCAGCAGGTCTGCACCCGGGTGGCGGTGCTGGACGGCGGACTGGTGCAGGAGGAGGGCAGCGTTGCCGACATCTTTGCCCATCCCGCGTCCCGGGCGGCCAAGCGGCTGCTGCTGATCGAAGACGAGGAGGAAGAAAGCTATGCTGGATAAAGCGATGATCGAAATGATGGCCCAGGGCATTTGGGACACCTGCTACATGACCCTCGTCTCCACCTTTTTCGGCTACGTCATCGGCCTGCCCCTGGGCATCGCCCTGACGCTGACGGACGAAAACGGCATTACCCCCAATCGGGCAGTTTACCGGGTGCTGGATATCATCATCAACGTCACCCGGAGCGTCCCCTTCCTGATTCTGCTGATTGCGGTCATGCCCCTGACCAAGCTGCTTGTGGGGAAAAGCTACGGCTCCACCGCCACCATTGTTCCTCTGACGCTGGCCGCGGCGCCGTTGGTCGGCAGAATGGTGGAGTCCTCTCTGAAAGAGGTTCCCGCCGGGGTCATTGAAGCGGCGCTGAGCATGGGCGCGAAAACCGGCACCATCGTCCGGAAGGTGCTCATCGGGGAAGCCAGAACCTCCTTGCTGGTGGGCGGCACCATCGTTCTCGGCACGGTGCTGGGCTACTCCGCCATGGCGGGCGTCATCGGCGGCGGCGGACTGGGGGACATCGCCATCCGCTACGGCTACTACCGCTACGACACCGGGGTCATGCTGGTGACGCTGGTATTCATCGTCGCCATCGTGCAGCTGTTACAGGGCATGGGCAATCTGGCGGCGCGGAAGATCGATCATAGAAAATAACAGAAACTCCGTATAAATTGAAAACCGGAGGGTGCTTATGGATTTTGAGGTTATGAGAGCCTACCTGCCGAGGTTTTGGGACGCGCTGCTGCTGACGCTTCGCATCGGCTGGCAGGGCGTGGCACTGGCGCTGGTGCTGGGCGTTGCCTGCGCGGTGGCGGTGCATTGGAAAATTCCCGTGCTGCGGCAGATTGTCGGCGGCTACATTGAGCTGTTTCGCAATACGCCTTTGCTGGTGCAGTTGTTTTTCCTGTACTTCGCGCTGCCTAAAATCGGCGTCCGCATTTCGGCGGAGACCTGCGGCAAGCTGGGACTGGGGCTGCTGGGCGGCGCGTACATGGCGGAGACCTTCCGCAGCGGACTGGAAAACATTCCCATTATCCAGACGGAAAGCGCCCAGAGCTTAGGACTGCGCCCGGCGCAGGTATTCGGCTATGTGATTTTGCCTCAGGCGGTGACCTCCAGTGTCCCCGGATTGCTGGCAAATCTGATTTTCCTCCTCAAGGAGACCAGCGTGTTTTCCACCATCAGTCTCATGGATTTGATGTTTACCGCGAAAGACCTGATCGGCATGTACGCCAAGACCATTGAATGCCTGACTATGCTCGTGGCTTTCTATCTGGTTATGCTCCTTCCCGTGTCCATTCTGGGAAGCTGGCTGGAAAGGAGGCTGCGCTATGCAGAGTTTGGGAATTGACGTTCTGTTCAAGGGGACGAACCTCCTGCGGCTGCTGGGCGGATTGTGGGTAGCGCTGCGCATCAGCCTGATCTCCGTCGCCATCAGCATCGTGCTGGGCATCGGGATGGGAATGCTCATGACCTCCAAAAGCCGGATTTTGAAGGTTATTTTCCGGATCTACCTGGAAATCATCCGGATCATGCCCCAGATGGTGCTGCTGTTTGTGGTGTATTTCGGCACCACCCGGGTCTTCGGCTGGAATCTGGAAGCGGAAGCGGCGGCCATCATCGTGTTCAGCTTCTGGGGGACGGCGGAAATGGGCGATCTGGTGCGGGGTGCGCTGCAAAGCATCCCCGTCATCCAGTGGGAGAGCGCCCAGGCACTGGGCATGAAGCCCATTCAGGTGTACACCCTGGTGATTCTGCCCCAGACCGTCCGGCGGCTGATCCCGCTGTCCATCAACCTCATCACCCGGATGGTGAAAACCACCAGCCTCGTCATGATGATTGGCATTGTGGAGGTGCTGAAGGTCGCCCAGCAGATCATCGAGGCCAACCGGCGCACCTCCCCCAACGCCGCCTTTGGGGTCTTCGGGGTGGTATTTTTGCTGTATTTTCTGATTTGCTGGCCCATCAGCCGCCTGGCGGGATATTTGGAGAAAAGGTGGTCGTAACTATGGAAAATGTGCTGTTAAGCGTGCGGCATCTGAAGAAAACCTTCGGGGACCACGTGATTTTTGAGAATTTTGACCTGGACGTCCACAGGGGGGAGGTAGTCGTCATCATCGGCCCCTCCGGCTGCGGAAAAAGCACCCTGCTTCGCTGCCTGAACGGCCTGGAGCCGATTCAGGGGGGCGAAATTCTGCTGGACGGAGAGCCGGTCCTCCGGGAAAGCAAATCCATCACCCGAATGCGGCAGAAGATCGGCATGGTCTTCCAGAGCTATGAGCTGTTTCCCCACAAGACCATTCTGGAAAACATCCTGCTCGCGCCCATGAAGGTGCAGAAGCGCCCCCGGGCGGAGGTAGAAAAAGAAGCGCTGGAGCTGCTGGAACGGGTGGGGCTTGCCGACCGGAAGGACGACTATCCCCGGCAGCTGTCCGGCGGACAGAAGCAGCGGGTGGCCATCGTCCGGGCCATGTGTATGCACCCGGAAATTCTGCTGCTGGACGAGATCACCGCGGCTCTCGACCCGGAAATGGTGCGGGAGGTGCTGGACGTGGTTTTGTCTCTGGCCAAAGCGGGCAGCACCATGGTCATCGTCACCCACGAGATGAACTTTGCCCGGGCCATTGCCGACCGCATCCTGTTCATCGAAAACGGCGCGGTGGTAGAGCAGTCCGACGACCCGAAGGCCTTCTTTGCAAGCCCGGAAACCGACCGGGCAAAGGCGTTTCTCAAATCCTTCGATTACGAATAACGGAGAATCAGGATGCTGAATCCATTTTCCAGAACCGAGCTGCTGCCGGGCAGGAACGCCATGGAGCGCCTTGCCGCGTCCCGGGTGGCGGATATCTACAAGACCCGTGTCGACCCTCCGGCGCGGGTCATGCGCCGGGAGCTGAAAAAGCGGGGCATGCGGAAATGAAAGGCCGTCTATTCCGAGGAGCAGCCTCTTCGCTCTATTGAGGACATGGCCATCAGCTGTCGGGCGCACTGCATCTGCCCTCCCGGCACCAAGCGCCACTGCACCGACCGCCGTGGCTGTCATAAGCAGAAGAACGCCGCCGCACGATTCCGTTCCCGGAACGTGCGGCGGCGCTATACAATTTGGGGTAGACGTGCATGCTCATAACTTTGTCTGCGCCAGACAGATGCTTTTCAGCTCCCTTACAGCCGCGGCGGCGGGGTGCTGTGTGGATTCTACCATGCAGACTTTGCGCAGCGGGACGGTTTCCGTCAGGTCGATGCGGTATATGGAATGTCCCCAGTCTTCCTCCGACGGGAAGGACGCCGGGACGAAGCCGATTCCTAAATTTGCCTTCACCATGGGAAGTATCTGATCCGCCGTGGCCGCTTCGATGTCCGGCTCAAAGGGGACGTGATGCTCCGCAAAAAACTGCCGGTAGAACCGGTAGCCGCTGCCATCCGCGCCAAGAGAGATCATAGGGTGCTTCGCCAGTGCGTCCAGCGTGACCGGAGTACCCGTCAGGGCGCGGTAGGCGCTGCCGCATACGGCGATTTCCTGCACATCCGCCAGGGGAGTGCTTCGCAGCTTGTCCGTCATGTCGATGGGCGATGTGACGAAGGCCAGGTCCGCAAGGCCGTTTTTCAGCTCGTCAATGGCGGCCGGAGTGGAGCCGTTGAACAGCTTGATGTGGACGCCGGGGTAGCGCCCCCGGAATTGGGACAGCACCGGAAGAAGGAAAACGTGCAGCGCGATCTCCGTCGCCGCGATCCGCAGAATTCCGCCGTCCAGTCCGCCGCCACGAAGCAGCGCTTCCTCCCCCGCCTGAAGCTGCTCAAAGGCCGCGCTGACGTGGCGGTACAGCGTCTCCCCCTCGGCGGTCAGCTCCACATGGCGGTTGTTCCGAAGGAACAATGTGCAGCCCAGCTCCCGCTCCAGATTCTTGATGATCCGGGTGATGTTGGGCTGACTGTTCCCCAGGGCGTTCGCTGCCTGGGTAAAGCTTCGGGCTTTGGCGGTATAGTAAAAAACACGGTAGGCCTCGTAGCTGATATTCATAGATTTCTCCATATCAATTTGATATTACGCTATAAGAAATATATATTTTACATATCGTTCCATTTGGATTATAATGTGCCTTTGGTTAGAAGTCAATCAGAAATTGGAGGTTTTTATCGTGGAATTGCGGATGATTCTGCCCCCGCGTACCGCTGCGGGACTTCCATGGCAGCGTCGTCTGCTTCCACGGGAAGGAAGGTCGTCATGAATAAGGATTTAACGGTGGGGAATCCGTCAACGGTTCTCTGGAAATTCTGTCTGCCCCTGTTCGGCAGCATCGTGTTCCAGCAGCTTTACAACATTGCCGACAGCTGGGTGGCGGGGAAATTTATCGGGCAGAATGCCCTCGCCGCCGTGGGCAACAGCTATGAGATCACGTTGATCTTCATTGCCTTCGCCTTCGGCTGCAACATCGGCTGCTCCGTGCTGGTATCCCAGCTGTTCGGCGCGCGGGAATATGGCGATGTAAAGACCGCCGTGTCCACCGCCGCGCTGTCCAGCGGCGTGGTTTGCCTGCTGCTGATGCTGGTGGGCATTCTCGGCTGCGACGGCCTGCTGACGCTGATCAACACCCCGGAGGAAGTATTCGCCAACTCTGCGCTGTATCTGGATATCTACGTCTGGGGTCTGCCCTTCGTATTTTTCTATAACATTGCCACGGGCGTTTTTTCCGCCCTTGGCGACAGCAAGACGCCCTTTATCTTTCTGGCGGCGTCTTCCTTGAGCAACATTGCCGTGGATATTCTGTTCGTTACGGCCTTCAAGATGGGCGTGGCGGGCGTGGCGTGGGCAACGTTCCTGTGTCAAGGTATCAGCTGCGTGCTGGCGGTGGCCGTGGTCATTCGCCGCTTGAAGCAGCTTCCCAGCCAGGGGAAGCCTGTGCTGTTTTCCGGCGATCTGCTGGGACGGTTCGTGGTCATCGCCATCCCCAGCGTTTTACAGCAGAGCTTCATCTCCGTGGGCAATATCCTGATTCAGAGCGTCATCAACCGCTTCGGCACGGACATTATGGCGGGCTATTCCGCTTCGGTGAAGCTGAACAATCTGGTCATCACTTCGTTTACCACCATCGGTAACGGCATTTCCAATTATGCCGCCCAGAATCTGGGCGCGGGCAAGCTGACACGAATTCAGGAAGGCTTCCGGGCGGCGCTGAAAATGGTGTGGCTGATCTGCCTGCCGCTGGTGGCGCTGTACTGCACCTGCGGCCGGGCGCTGATGAACTTCTTTATGGAAGACGCCACGGAGGCCGCGCTGGGCAGCGGAATGCGGTTCCTGTGGATTTTGTCCCCCTTCCACTTTGTGGTCTCCGCCAAGCTGGTGGCGGACGGTATCCTTCGTGGCACGGGGAAAATGCGGCAGTTCATGACGGCGACCTTTACCGACCTGATTCTGCGGGTGGTGCTGGCCTTCGTGCTGTCCGGGACGGCGCTTGGTTCCACGGGCATCTGGTGCGCCTGGCCCATCGGCTGGATGGTGGCGACGGTGATTTCCATTCTGTTTTACAGAAAAGGCGAGTGGAACACCGTGCCGGAGGAAGTCCGTGAGGCACTCATGACGGAGAGTGCTTCGATGTAACATATACAAATTGCCGCGACAGTCACAAAAGGCTGTCGCGGCTGTTTTATGCTGTTGCGCCTGCACGATAAATCGGTTATAATGGGCGGTGCCGCACTGCCCCGTCATCAGACCGGGCTGCGGGGAATGATGATGGCGGCGATGATGTACGCCAGGATACCGCTGCCGCCCATCAGGCTGAACAGCGCCCAGATCAGGCGCACCACGGTGGGGTCGATGCCGAAGTATTCGGCGATCCCGCCGCAGACACCGTCGATCATTTTGTTCTGATTGGATTTATACAGCTTCTTTTCCATAATGGCTGCCCTCATTTCTTTTTATTCCGGGCGGTTTGCAATACCGCCGTAATTCATGATATGATTGTACCATAACACGGCAAGATTGGATAGACCGCTTTTGCGGAAAAATGTGTCTATTTTTCAGGTGCGCCCCGAAGCGCTGACCCGGCGGATACAGGAATTAAAGTGAAACGAAGCGTCTGCGGCCATTGACCGCAGACGCTTAAGGCAACACCGCACAATTCGGCAAGAAGTCTCAGACAGGATTTTTGCTCCAATTCAAAGTTCCGAAAATGGAGGAATACTGTATGTACCCGCAAGGGGTATGCCGCATCCGTAAGCCAGCTTGTGCTGGCAACGGCTGCGCTATATTTCCCATTTTCGGAACTGCGGAAGTGGGGCAAAAAGACGGCTGAGACTCGCAGACGCAATTGCGCGGTGTTGCCTTAAATGTTTATTTGCAGAATTCTTCGATTGCCGCGTGGGCGAACTGCGCCGTACCGGCGCCCCCGGCGGCGTCGATGTTTTCCGTCATGCTGTCGCCGGCAATGTACATCTGCCCCAGACTTTGCAGGATTTCTTTGGTGCAGGTGTAATAGTGGTTCGTGATGAAGCCTTGCAGCTCGGCGACCAGCGCCTGCGTCTCCCGGGAGGCAGGGGAGGTGTCCCGGATGGCGCCGAAGCGGGCAAAAATGTCCATCAGTCCGTCGACGTTCTCCTGCGCCTGCCGGGGCGGGAGGTTTTTCGCCTCGAACTCCTGCCATGCCTGAGTTTTGCCCCACTTCTGCTTGGCCGCCACTGCGTATTTTTCGATTTCACTGGTATCAAATTTGGAAAAGTCCATAGAAAACACTCCTGTTCTTTGAATTTCACGGGCGTGGGAAATGAGTTGCTCCAGATGCTCCCGCTGCATTTCCAGCAGGTGCACCTGCTGGGATAGTGCGGTCATGGGGTCAAAATCCGGAGCGTCCAGAATCCGTTTGATGTCCTTCAGCGGGAATTGCAGCTCCCGGAAAAACAGGATAGACTGCATCCGCTTCAGCGCCGCGTCGTCATACAGTCGATAGCCCGCTTCCGTCACCGCGGTTGGCTTCAGCAGGCCGATGGCGTCATAATGGTGGAGCGTGCGCACACTCACGCCGGTGATACGGCTGACTTCCTTGACGGTTTTCATTTCCATCCCTCCCGATGAAAACAGTATAAACTATGACGTTGGGGGAGAGTCAAGAGGGAAAATGAAAAAATTGGAAAAAGCCGAGAGCAGGAAAAATTCCCGCTCTCGGCTTTTTGGGCGTATTCATTTAATACACAACAGCGTCGTCGGCGGTGAAGCCGTCCAGCGAATTTTCCTTCACCTGAATGCAGACAAAAGTAATGCCGGACTCTGCGTCCGCGGAGAACTGGCGCTTTGCGGCGGGGGCGACTCTCAGCCAGTCACCGGCGGTGAGGGCGACTGTCTCGCCGTCAATGACGGCCTTTCCGCTTCCGGAAATTACACCGTAGATTTCCTCGTTGTGTTTATGGGAATGGACGAAGGGGACGCCCGCGCCCGCGGGGAGTTGATTGATGCTGACCTCCGCGCCGGTCAGGGAGAGGGCGTCGTGCAGCTCGGTTCTGGCCGCGGTTCCAACGTTTGTCTTTGTGTAGTTTTTCATGGTGTATGCCTCCAAGGAAATATTGCAATTTCGTATTGCGTACTTGTATTTTACCGGCGGGTACTGTAAAATACAAGTACGCACTTTTTTATAACTGTACACCAAAAAGAAAATGTGTCACGACAGACCCGGAGGTGAGGGAATATGAAAACAAAAGAGGAGCTGCCCGCCTGTCCCGTGGCGACGGCGGTGGCTTTGATCGGCGGAAAATGGAAGCTGCTGATCCTGCGGAACCTGAAAAGCCGCCCGTGGCGGTTCAACGAATTGCAGCGGGATCTGGATGGCATTTCCCAGAAGGTGCTGACCGACAGCCTGCGGCAGATGATCGACGACGGGCTTGCCTATCGCCACGATTACCGGCAGATGCCCCCGCGGGTGGAATACGGGCTGACGGAGTTAGGCAGGCAGATGCTGCCGATCATCGACGCACTGGCGGACTTCGGAAACTACTATAAAACAGCTGTAGGAGAGAAATAAGGAGGGACTTTCATGGAAAAGAGCAATATCGACGAGAAAATCAAACTTCTGACGGGAAGCGGTATGTGGCACACCCGGGAAGCGGAGGGGCTGCCCTCCGTTCATCTGTCCGACGGCCCTCATGGCCTTCGCAAGCAGGAGGAAAAGGAGCGCCAGAACAATGTCAGTCTGGTGTCCACCTGCTACCCCACGGCCAGTGCCCTGGCCTGTTCCTGGGACGTGACCGCGGCGGAGCGTCTGGGAAGGGCGGTTGCGAAGGAAGCCTGGAACGCGGACGTTGCCGTGCTCTTAGGGCCGGGCATCAACATGAAGCGCTCCCCGCTGTGCGGCAGAAACTTTGAGTATTTCAGCGAAGACCCATTCCTGACCGGGCGGCTGGGCGCGGCCTATGTCAGCGCCGCCCAGGGGGAGAACGTGGCGGTTTCCCTCAAGCATTTCGCGGCCAACAACCAGGAGACCAACCGGCAGACGTCCAACAGCCAGATCGACGAACGCGCCCTGCGGGAGATTTACCTCAGCGCCTTTGAATACGTGGTGAAAACGACGCGTCCCGCCACGGTGATGGCGTCCTACAACCGCCTGAACGGATACTATGCCTGTGAAAACCGTCACCTGCTCACGGAAATTCTCCGGGAGGAATGGGGCTTTGACGGGGTGGTCATTTCCGACTGGGGCGCCTGCGCGGATCTGGCAAAGGCCGTGAAGGCGGGTATGGACTTAGAAATGCCGGACAGCCACGGAATCCACGCCCGGAAGCTGAAAGCAGCGCTCAAGGCAGGAGAAATCTCGGAAGCCGACATCGCCCAGGCCGCCGAAAGAATCGAAAAGCTGGTGAAAAAGTACGCGCCGGACAACAGGGTGAAAAAGGATACGTCGGATGCCCACGAAATTGCCAAGCAGCTTGCCTGGGAAAGCGCGGTTCTGCTGAAAAACGACGGGATACTCCCGATTCCCCAGGATGCGGACGTGGTGGTTATCGGCGCTCTGGCGGAGCAGATGCGTTTTCAGGGCGGCGGCAGCAGCCACATCAACACGGCCAAAACCCCGAGCGCCTTGGACGCATTGCGGAAGCTGGGGGTGACGGTCGCTTACGCCCCCGGGTATTCTCTGAAGGACGAGGAAAACCGGGAATTGGAGGAACAGGCGCTGGCTCTGGCCGCGGGGCAGAAAACGGTTCTGTTCTTCGGCGGCCTGACCGACCAGTACGAGGGGGAGGGCTATGACCGGGAAAGCCTTGCCATGCCCGCAAATCAGCTGCGCCTGCTGGATAAAATCTGCGAAATAAACCCCAATGTGGCGGTGGTGTCCTTCAGCGGCGCGCCCTATGACATGGCCTTTGAAAAGAAGGTGCGGGGCATTTTGCAGATGTACCTCGGCGGCGAGGCCGTGGGGGAAGCCTGCGGCGAGCTGCTGACGGGGCGGGTGAACCCCAGCGGAAAGCTGGCGGAATCCTGGCCTTACGCGGTGGAGGACACGCCCTGCCACGGATTTTTTGCCACCGGCAGCGACGATATCGAATACCGGGAGAGCATTTTCATGGGGTACCGGTACTATGACAGCTTCGGGATTCCGGTGCGGTTCCCCTTCGGCTTCGGGCTGAGCTATACGACCTTTGCTTACGGCGATCTGGAACTGAGCAGCGAGACCTACGAGGGCGGAAAGCTGCGCGTCTCTCTGGACGTGACCAACACCGGCAGTGCGGCGGGGGCGGAGATCGTGGAGCTGTACGTGGAAAATCCGCCCGCCGATTACCTGCGGGCGAAGAAGGAGCTGAAGGGCTTCCAAAAGGTCATGCTGGAACCCGGCGAGACGAAGCGGGTCACGATGGAGCTGGACGAAAGAAGCTTCTCCATTTTCGACGAAGACCGTTTCCGGATGATCGGCGGTACATACCGGGTTCTTATCGCAGGCTCCGCGGAGGATATCCGTCTGGCGCAGACGGTGACGGTGCAGGGCGAAGCCTGTACGCGCAATGACCGGGAGAGACTTTCCGACTACTTCCGGAAGGACTTGCACGGCGTGACCCGACAGCAGTTTGCGGCGCTTTACGGAAAGCCCCTCAGTCACTTCGACGACCGGAAGCCGGGGGAGTACACCCTGTATGACTCCCTGAATCAGCTGGCGGAAGCGTCGCCTCTGGCAAGAACGGTGCGCAAGGCGGCGCGGCCGCTGGTGTATTCCATGTTCAAGGGCATTCCCCACGACGACCCCCAGGTCGTCATGGTGCTGATGGGCATGGAGAACGGCATGATCGACAGCGTGGTATGCCAGAGCGGCGGAATGCTGCCCATGCGTGTGGCGGAGGCCATGGTTTTGCAGGCAAACGGCCACCGCGGCAAGGCACTGTGGAAGCTGATAAGGGGGTAATGCGGGAAAACGCCAATATTTGCGAGGTGTATCGCGGATGTGACCGCCCTGCTCCTGCGCACGTTCGGGTTTTGGACGGCGGTGATTCATGCGATTCCTGAACAAGAGGGTGAAACCATTTTATCCATCCATGGATATGGACGGCAGCCGGGTGGGGGTGCAGCTCCACGACAGCCGCGCTCCTCATACTATTTCTCGATAAAATGGTGTTAACCATTTTATCGAGAAATAGTATAAAAACTAGTATCGGGGCAAGCTTACGGGCACTTCGGGCCACAGACAATGAAAATCGAAAAGGGTATGTGCCGGACGGTACATACCCTTTCTCTTATAGTGTTTCCAGAAGCGCTTCCAGCTGGACGAGGGATTCAATTTCATAATCGGGGACGATGTCGGGGCGGGGGAGGCGGTGTTCGGGATTGACCCACACCGTGGTGATGCCCGCGTTTTTCCCGCCCAGAATGTCGGAGGTCAGGCTGTCGCCCACCATGACGGCTTTCTTGGGGTCAAAGTCCGGGATGCGGGCAAAGCAGGCATCAAAAAATTCTTTGGCGGGCTTGTTGAAGCCCAGCTCCTGGGAGACGAAGACCGTTTCAAAAAACCGGTACAGATTGGCGCTGGTCAGTCTGCCCGCCTGAACGGACGCGGTGCCGTTGCTGGCGAGAAACAGGCGGTATTTTTGGCTCAGGTTCGCCACCGCTTCCTCGGCGCCGGGGAGAAAATAATGTCCCACGGCGAGATTTCCCTCATAGTTGCGGGTACACTGTACCGCGTCCGCCGAAACGCCCAGTTCCCGGAACAGCGCCGCGAACCGGCCGATCTGCACCTCGTCCCGGGTCAGCTTTCCCTTTTCCAGCTGCTCCCAGTGCCAGAGGTTGATTTTGTGATACAATGCAAGAACTTCCTCGGTAGGCTCCACGCCGAAATCCCTGAGGGTTTTGCTCAGGGCGATGCGCTCGGCCTTGTGAAAATCCAGAATGGTGTCGTCCAGATCCAGAAACAGAAATTCCGTCATGACCGCATTCCCTCCCTCCGGCGGACGATTTCATTGGCAATCCGGGCAAATTCCGGGATGCCAAGAGTTTCGCCCCGCACGTTGGCATCGAAGCCCGCCGCCGCAATCACCGCTTCCGCGCCCGCCTTTCCCAGCTCCGGGAAGCCGGAGGAAAGCCCGTTGGACAGCTTCTTGCGCCGCATGGCGAAGCTGGCGCGGACGGCGCGGAAAAACACGGCTTCGTCGGCAATCTCCCAGGGGCGCTCCTGCCGGGTGCGCAGGGTGATGACTGCCGACGTGACCTTCGGCTGGGGGAGGAAGCAATGGGCGGGAACGTCAAACAGCAGCTCCGGCTGGGCGTAATACTGGCAGAACACGGTGAACGCGCCGTAATCCGGGGTGCCGGGCTTCGCCGCAATGCGCTGGGCGACCTCCTTCTGCACCATGACGGTGACGGACCGGAAGCATTCCGCCTCCAGCAGCGCCGTGAGAATGGGGGAGGTGATATAATAGGGAAGGTTGGCGCAGGCCATGGGGCGCAGAGAGCCGAACTTCTCCTTCACCAGAGCGGGAATGTCCTGCTTCAGCACGTCTCCCCAGAGAATTTCCAGATTGGAAAATTCTCCCACGGTAACGTCCAGAATGGGCTTCAGGCGCTCGTCCACCTCCACCGCGCAGACCTTCCCGGCTCGGAGACACAGCTGCTGGGTCAGCGGGCCGACGCCGGGGCCGATCTCCAGCACGCCTGCCGTTTCATCCACCCCGGCCTGTTCCGCAATGGATTGCGGCACCCAGGGGGCAATGAGGAAGTTCTGCCCCTTGGCCTTGGAAAAGTGGAAGCCGTGGGCAGCAAGCATCGGCTTCATCACCTGAATATCGCATACGTCGATCATACACAAATAACCGCCTTTCTTCGGCTATCATACCAGAAGAAGGGCGGTTTTGCAATGGCATTGTTATGCTGTGTCAATCCAGAAAGTATATCGTACACACCCGGCGGCCAAACTGGATGCACTCGTCGAAGGTGGGAAAATACAGATCCATCCGGTCGCCCTTGATGTCGCCGCCGCAGTCCTCCGCTACGGAGATGCCGTAGACATACGCGCCGTCGTTGGAGACGATGAACATCCGGGTGCCGTAGGGGATGTAGCGGGGATCTACCGCCACCGTGCCCTTGTGGACGGTGGTGCCGGTGTAGGTGGTCATGTCGCAGCCCGCGTCCGTGTGGGTGTAGGCCGTGGCGCGGATGGTGGCGGTATCGGAATAGGTCAGCACCTCGCCGGTGGGGAGGGTGATATAGCCGTCGGCGATCACCGGCATGGCGTCGGGGGCGGAGGCTTCCCCCTCCACGCCGGTGCCTACGGCGATGATCTCCGCCACAGGCGCTCTTGTGACGGTCTCGCTGAGCACCGCCCGCTCGACCTCCTCGCCGTTGACGTAGAGCACGTCGGCGGTGCATAGCAGCTCGCCGTCCGCGCCCAGAGTCAGCACCTCCTGGGTGCCGGCGGGGATGGTGGCGTCGTTGCAGTAAGTAACGGTGTGGGGGATGGCGGCGGTGTAGGTCTCCCGGGTCTTGATGATGCTGTCCACCCGAAGAACCATACCGTCGCTGGTCTGGGTTTCCGGAGCGTGGGAGAGTACGTCGTACTCCCCCAGCTCCAGGTTCAGCCGGGACAGCAGCTCCCCTGCCGTCTCGCCAAAGGTGGTTACCGTCATTTCCTCTCCGTGGTAATCCACCGTGACACGCTGGGAGCGGCAGATGGTGATCTCCTCCACGCCCTCCCCGGTCTGTGTAGTGTAGGTATCGTATTGCTCCAGGGTCAGTCCCGCCTGATCCAGCACCTCGGCGGGGTCGGTGGCGAAGGTGGTGTAGGTCACGACCCGGTCGCCGTCGGTGATGACATAGGTCTTGGCAAAGGCCGTCTGACGCACCAGCACCAGCGCCAGCACCGCAGTCAGCAGCACGGCCAGAAGGCGGAATATTTTTTTAGCGGTGCCGCTGCGTACCAAGGCGAACCCTCCCATCCAAAGTGCTTCCAAAACGTTTTTATCAATAGTTATCAAATGATTACAAATTGCATATCCAAACGGTTCAGATGGGGATATTATAACAAATAAAACTAAAAAGTCAAGCTTTTCTTTATTTTTACGAGATTTCTACAACTTTTGACATTATTTTTGCAACCATATTATGTCAACTCCAAAACAAGATATCGGTCGCGGAAACGCATATTTTGCAATATCTTGTGTCAAAAGGTTACATATGTTTACATAAGCTGTCGGATTATGTTACCTCTTGAACCGACCGGTTGCGGCGGCGTTACCGGGGACTTGACCAGGGATTCGGGCGTTTTTTTCCGGGGCAAGCCCCCAAAAATCCCCCTCTCGGCGGGAATCGAAAACGGGAAAAACGACCGCTGCCGATTTTTCCGATTTTTTCTTCCGGTTTCCCGCCGCGGGGATTGACAATCGGGGAAAAATGTGCTAAATTGCAGATGATAAAAGGCTGCGAGGAAGACACGCGGTTCGGTAAGATACTATAGAGAGAAGCCGGTTGGTGAAATGGCTTCGTACCCCTGCCGGAACCGATACCACTTCTGAGCCGCGGGTCGGAAATGGCCTGCCGGGTGCGCCCGTTATTGCGTCAATGAGTGGCGGCGATTAACCGCAACCAGGGTGGAACCGTGGAATACTGCTGTATCCCACCCCTGATTTCGTTCAGGGGGTGGGTATTTTTATACCTTCCCCACACAATACAAGGCGGATAAGACCCGCCGAAACGGAGGTATGATTTATGGAAAACGAATTCACTTTTGAAAACCCGGAGTATCGCAAGACCTACTGGCACACCTGCTCCCACATCATGGCGCAGGCCGTCAAGCGCCTGTGGCCGGAGGTGCAGCTGGCCATCGGACCCGCCATTGACGAGGGCTGGTACTATGACTTTGACGCGCCCTTCACCTTCACCCCCGAGCATCTTGCCAAGATCGAGGCGGAGATGAAGAAGATCTGCAAGGAGCGGCTGCCCATCGTCCGCAGCGAGAAGCCCCGGGCCGAGGCTCTTGCCTACATGCAGGAGCGCAACGAACCCTACAAGGTGGAGCTGATCAACGACCTGCCCGAGGACGCGGCCATTTCCTTCTACACCCAGGGGGATTTCACCGACCTGTGTGCCGGCCCCCACCTGGATCACACCGGCCGGGTCAAGCATAACGGCTTCAAGCTCCTCAACTCCTGCGGCGCCTACTGGCGGGGCGACAGCAACCGGAAGATGCTCCAGAGAATCTACGGCATCGCCTTCCAGAGCAAGGAAGAGCTGGAGACTTACCTCCAGCGCATCGAAGAGGCCAAGAAGCGTGACCACCGCCGTCTCGGCAAGGAGCTGGGACTGTTCATGCTCACCGACTACGGCCCCGGCTTCCCCTTCTTCCTGCCCAAGGGCATGGTGCTGCGCAACACCCTGATCGACTATTGGCGGGAGGTTCACAAGCGCTACGGCTACGTGGAGGTCTCCACCCCCATGATTCTGAACCGTCAGCTGTGGGAGCAGTCCGGCCACTGGGATCACTACAAGAACAATATGTACACCACCGTCATTGACGGTGAGGATTACGCCATCAAGCCCATGAACTGCCCCGGCGGGATGCTGGTCTACGCCAGCGAGCCCCATTCCTACCGCGACCTGCCCCTGCGGGTGGGCGAGCTGGGGTTGGTGCATCGCCATGAGCTGTCCGGCGCGCTCCACGGATTGTTCCGCGTCCGGTGCTTCACCCAGGACGATGCCCACATCTTCATGACCCGGGAGCAGATGGAGAGCGAAATTCAGAACGTTGTCCGCCTGTTCGACGAGGTGTACAACGTGTTTGGCCTGAAGTACACCGTAGAGCTGTCCACCATGCCCGAAGACCACATCGGCACCGTGGAGGAGTGGGAGGCCAACCAGGAAATTCTGAAGAAGGCCATCACCGGCATGGGCAAGGACTTCGTTGTCAACGAGGGCGACGGCGCGTTCTACGGCCCGAAGCTGGACTTCCACATTGAGGACTGCCTTGGCCGTACCTGGCAGTGCGGCACCATCCAGCTGGATTCCCAGCTGCCCGAGCGGTTCAATCTGGAATACACCGGCGAGGACGGCCAGAAGCACCGTCCCGTGATGATTCACCGGGTGGTGTTCGGCTCCATCGAGCGGTTCATCGGCGTGATCACCGAGCATTTTGCCGGCGCCTTCCCCCTGTGGCTGACCCCTGTTCAGGTCAAGGTGCTGCCTGTCACCGACCGCGCCCATGAGTACGCCAAGGGTCTGACCCAGAAGCTGGTGGATGCGGGCATCCGCGCCGAGGACGACTGCCGCAGCGAGAAGCTGGGCTACAAGATCCGGGAAGCCCAGATGCAGAAGATCCCCTACATGCTGGTGGTTGGCGACCGGGATATGGAGAACGGCACCGTTTCCGTCCGTACCCGCAAGGGCGAGGATCTGGGCGCCATGACCATGGATGCCTTCCTGTCCAAGTGCCTGGCGGAGATCGCTTCCAAGAGCAAGGACATCTGAATGATTCTGATCGGTGTGGTTTTTACGGGCGACCCCCGGATGCAGCAGGTTTTCCGGGGCAACTACGGCAAGGCCGTGCGCCGCGGGGGCGGCGTCCCGGTGTTCCTGCCCTGGAAGCCGAAGCACGCGGCCTTCTGGGCAAAGCATCTGGACGGCTTCCTGTTCACCGGCGGGGGAGACCCTGACCCCAAACATTACGGGCAGTCCATGCGTCCGGAATGCGGCACGCCCAATCCGGCAAGAGACGAATTTGAGCTGGCGCTTTTGAAAGCGGTTATGGACACGGGGAAGCCAATCCTCGGCATCTGCCGGGGGGAGCAGATACTCAACGTGGCGCTGGGCGGAACCCTGATTCAGGACATCCCCAGCCAGCGCCCCGAGGCCGCCGGGGAAAACCACCGGGACAACGCCCACCGTTACGCCCCTGATCATCCCGCCCGGGTGCTTCCCGGCACGCTCCTGCGCAGCCTCATGGGCTGTGACGAGCTGCTGACCAACAGCGTCCACCATCAGGCGGTGGACACCCCCGCCCCGGGAATGCGGGTCTGCGCCCTCAGCCCTGCGGGAATTGTGGAGGGCATTGAAGCTGAGGACGGACGCTTCCTGCTGGGCTTGCAGTGGCACCCGGAGGCCGTGGCCGCCGTGGAGGAACGGATGCAGCGCCCCTTTACCGCGCTGGTGCAGGCAAGCCGGGATTTCAAGTCCCACCATTAAGATTTCCTGAATTTGCAGGCCGCCCCGCCGGGGCGGCTTGTTTTCCTTGGGATAATGTGGTAAACTATAGCAAATCATAAAACTTGGCATATTGCCGCCGGGGAAAAGGCGGCATTGGTCGAGACACTTTTTTACTTGGAGTTTGCTGAAATGAAAGCCTTTTTTCATCTTCTCGGCGCGGGACGAATCGCAGCGCTGGTTTGCTGCGGCGTTCTGGCTGTGGCGGCGCTGTTTCTGAAATTCGCCGTCCCCGGCTACAGCTTTTCTGCGCTGGTGTGCCTGTGCCTGATCGGCATTATCCTGTTTTACGCCCTGTTTTCCCTTGTGGGGCTGAAATTCCCCGTGTTCGCCAAGGCGGTGCAGACCGCCGTCACCGTCATTCTCGCAGTGGGGGTGCTGGTGATCGGCATTACGGAGGGTGTCATCATCCATGCCAGCTTCGGGAACCCGGAGGAGCCGGTGGATTACGTGGTGGTTCTGGGGGCCAAGGTGAACCGGGACGGCCCGTCGGTTTCCCTGTGGGATCGGATCTGCGCTGCCTACACCTATCTGGACGAGCATCCCGATGTGACCGCCGTGCTTTCCGGCGGTCAGGGTACCGACGAGCCGATCACCGAGGCAGAGTGCATGTACCGGGAGCTGGTGAATCTGGGCATCGACCCGGAGCGCCTCTGGATGGAGGAGGACGCCACCTCTACCTGGGAAAATCTGAACTTTTCTCTTGACCTCATCGAGGAAAAAACCGGTGAGCGACCCCGGAAGCTGGGGGTGGTGTCCAGCGAGTATCACCTGTACCGCGCCAGCCGGTTTGCCAAGGCGTGCGGCGTGGAATTCGTGGGAATCCCCGCAAAAACATCCCGTTTGTCCCAGAAAATCAACCATTTCATGCGGGAAGTGGCTGGTGTCTGGCACTATATTCTGCTAGGAGGAAACTATGATTAACAAAGATTATGCGGACTACGCCTGGGAGCAGACCGCCGCGCTGCTGGCCATCGACTCTCCCTCCGGCTTTACCCGCCGGGCGGCCGAATGGGTGAAGACGGCCTTTGAAGCTCTGGGCTTCCCGGCGAAGATCACCACCAAGGGCGGCGTTCTGGCCGATCTTGGCGGCGAAAATATTGACGACGGCCTGTTCCTGGAAGCCCACAGCGACACTTTGGGCGCGATGGTCGCCCAGATTAAGGGCAGCGGCCGTCTCCGCCTGACGGCGGTGGGCGGTATGGAGCCGAACAACGCCGAAGCGGAAAACGTCCGCATTTACACCCGTTCCGGCAAGGTCTATGACGGTACCTGCCAGCTGTGCAACGCCTCCGTCCACGTCAACGGGGAGTACGGCTCCGCCAAGCGCAGCTATGACACCGTGGAGGTCGTGCCGGACGAGGACGTCTCCACCGCCGAGGATACCCGGAAGCTGGGCATTGAGGTGGGAGACTTCGTCTGCTTCGACCCCCGCACCCGCCGCACGGCGTCCGGTTATCTCAAGAGCCGCTTTTTGGACGACAAGCTCAGCGTGGGCATTCTGCTGGGCTTTGCCAAGTATCTTGCCGACAACCGCATCACCCTGCCCCGGAGAACCTACGTCCATGTGACGGTATATGAGGAGGTCGGCCACGGCGGCGCAGGCTCCGTTCCTGCCGGGGTGACGGAGGCCATTTCCGTGGACATGGGCTGCGTGGGCGAGGGCCTGAGCTGCACCGAGCGGCAGGTCTCCATCTGCGCCAAGGATTCCGTAGGTCCATACAGCTACGAGGTGGTGGGCAAGCTCATTGATGCCGCGAAGAAGACCGGCGCGGACTATGCCGTGGACGTCTATCCCCACTATTCCTCCGATGTGGACGTGACCCTGCGGTCAGGCTTTGACATCCGCCACGGCCTGATCGGCGCAGGTGTCTACGCCAGCCACGGCTACGAGCGCAGCCACATCGACGGCGTGTACAATACGCTTAAGATGCTTTGCGGATATCTGGACGTGTAAACAGACAAAAAATTTTCGTGGGACAGGCCAAAACGGCCTGTCCCTGCTGCTTTTTGGGAAAATGTTGTCTGCGCGCTTGACTGCGTGCAGCAAATATTGTATGATAATACCAAACATATGGGCGAAAGGAGAGAGACGCTACGGATACAAATCGCGCAAAGAAGGCTGCGGAATGGTTCTACAGCACCATTTTCCGGGACGAGGCCATTCAGCCGAGGCCCCAGGCGTCTAAGGAGCCGCTGCCTTCGCTCCTCCGGGCTGCCCGCTCCCTGGAAAACGGGATGCCCGCCTACCGGCAGTCCCGGGAGTCCATTTTTGTCAAACAGGGAAAGCTGCTGGCAGGTTACGAGGACGACTACGTTTACGACCGGCCGGTGCTCCGCTATTTCCCCACCTACCAATCCCTGACCGACCCGGAGCTGCGGGGATATTTCTCATGGCGGACGAAGCTGCGCCGGGGGAATTTGCAGGAAACGTCCCTGAGCTATGTGTTTTTGTATATCTACGAGCTGCTCAATCAGATCGGCGTCGCCGACCCCATGGAGGGCTACCGGAAGCTGACGGAGTTCCGGGACGCATACGGCGCACTGAACGACGGTATTCTGCCATATCTGAACCAGTGGCTGATGGACTACGTGGTCTATTATAATCTGGACGCCGGGCTTCTGGCGGATAACCCCCGGGTGCGGTTCAACAGGAGCATTGCCGTACTGGACAGCATCCGGAGCCGTGGCGACGAAGAAGTCATCCGCGTGGTGAAGCAGCTGTCGCCGAAATGGCTGGAGCGCTCCAAATTCTACAGGGAATACCGGGAGGACTGCGACACCGTGATCGTCCGGGTGCTGCGGCGGATGTCGGCGCATTACAATGCCCGGTGCAAAAAGACCATGGTCGAGCAGTATTTTGGAAGCTTTTCCCAGTATCGGGTGATTCTGTTTGACGCGGCGGTCTTCCACGAGCGTCAGGTGGAGGGCAGCCGCCAATACATGGTGGACGAAAACTATATCTACCGCTGCCGGAACGACCTGTGGAGCGTGCAGAAGTACAACTGCCTGCCCCATTCCAACGGGAAGCTGGGAGATGTTCTGAAAGCCATCGACGGCGTGATGCGGGAATGCAATGGTTACGGCCGCCCCATTCAGTACAAGCTGGATACCAAGTGGATCCTCAAGATCATTCAGGAGGAAGCCCGGAACCTTCTCGCCGAAAAGAAGGCGGCGGAGGAAAAGAAGATCACCATCGACTATTCCCGGCTGGCCAGAATCCGGGATGACGCCGCCGTCACCCGGGATAGGCTGATGGTGGACGAGGAAGCGGAGGAAGAAGCGCCCCCGGCGCAGCCCCCGGAACTTGCCGCGGAACCGGAGGACACTCCCCTGACCAGGGATGAGTACCGGCTGCTTCAAAGCCTGCTGTATGGCCGGGACTACGGCTGGGTGCGGTCTTCCGGGCTGATGCTGTCCGTCCTTGTGGACGGCATCAATGACAAGCTGTACGACACCTTTTCCGATTCGGTTCTGCTGGGAGACGACCCGCCGGAGCTGATCGAAGACTATATTGCGGATTTGAAAGAGATGATTCATCCATGAAAATACCAAAAAGAATTGCCCAGGCGCTGATTAACTCCCTGAAAGGCGGCGTCGTTCCCCGTGTCGGCCTGCCCTACGTCACCGTGGGGCGGAAGGACGAAATTGACGCTCTGCTGCGGGATGTGGACATTATCGCCGACGGGGGCGCGTCCTTCCGTTTTATCGTGGGCAAATACGGCAGCGGCAAGAGCTTTCTGCTCCAGACCATCCGGAACTACGTAATGGCGAAGAATTTCGTGGTGGTGGACGCCGACCTCTCCCCGGAGCGCCGCTTGCAGGGTACCCGGGGGCAGGGACTGGCGACCTACAAGGAGCTGATCCGCAACATGTCCACCAAGACCAAGCCGGAGGGCGGCGCGCTGCCCCTGATTCTGGATCGGTGGATCAGCAGCGTGCAGCAGGAGGTTATGGACTCCTCCGGCCTCGGGGTGACCGACCCCGGGCTTGCGCCGCTGGTGGAAAAACGGATCTCCGCGGTGATCGGCGCCTTGAACGAAATGGTTCACGGTTTCGATTTCGCCAGGCTGCTGACCCTCTATTACAAAGCTCACTGCGCCGGTGACGACGAGACCAAGGCCAAGGTGCTCAAATGGTTCCGGGGCGAGTACGCCACGAAGACCGAAGCCCGTCAGGAACTGGGGGTGACCATCGTCATCACGGACGACGACTGGTATGAATATCTGAAACTGTTCGCCTGTTTCCTCAAGCAGGCGGGCTACGCCGGTATGCTCATCCTCATTGACGAGCTGGTGAATATCTATAAAATTCCCAACGCCATCACCCGGCAGTATAACTACGAAAAAATCCTGACCATGTACAACGACGCCATGCAGGGCAAGGCACAGTATCTGGGCTTCATCCTCTGCGGCACGCCCCAGTGCATGGAGGATCCCCGCCGGGGCGTATACAGCTACGAAGCCCTCCGTTCCCGCCTGGCCGAAGGCCATTTCTCCGGGGAACATAAGGACTTGCTTTCCCCTGTTATCCGCTTGCAGCCTCTGACCTATGAGGAAATGCTGATTCTGACGGAAAAGCTGGCGGATATTCACGCGGGGCTGTACGACTATTCCCAGATCGTGACCCAGCAGGACATGGTGGACTTCATTGAGATCGAATTCGGCCGCATCGGGGCGGACACCCATATCACCCCCCGGGAGGTCATCCGGGATTTCATCGAGGTGCTGGACATTGTCTACCAGAACCCCGGCATCCGTGTGCGGGAGCTTCTGGGTTCCGACCGGTTCCGCTACGCCCAGAACGCAGTGAAAGAGGAGCAGACCGACGATTCCCTTGCGGAATTTGAGCTGTAAGGTGGCTTGCCATGCGTGCATTTGACCGATACGCGCCCTTCGTGCAGGAGTATATCTATCAAAACCACTGGGAAAACCTGCGCTCCATTCAGGTTGCCGCGGCAGACGCCATTTTCAACACGGATGAAAACGTGCTGCTCACCGCCTCCACGGCCTCCGGCAAGACGGAGGCGGCATTTTTTCCCATCATCACCCTGTTTTCCGAGGATATGCCCTCCAGCGTGGGCTGCATTTACATCGGCCCACTGAAGGCGCTGATCAACGACCAGTTTTCCCGGCTGAACGACCTGTGCGCCGAGGCGGATATCCCGGTGTGGCACTGGCACGGGGACGTTGCCCAGAGCCATAAGGCAAAACTCATGCGTCACCCCTCCGGCATTCTTCAGATTACGCCGGAATCCTTGGAAGCGCTGCTTCTGCACAAGCACGCGGCCATTGCAAAGCTGTTCGGCGACCTTCGCTTCGTGGTCATTGACGAGGTACATTCCCTTCTCCGGGGCGACCGGGGCGGGCAGACGCTGTGCTTAATTGAGCGGCTGTCCCGGATTGCGGGGGTCAATCCCCGGCGCATCGGATTGTCCGCAACCATCGGCGACCCGGAGGGAACCGGCGAATTTCTGTCCCTGGGCACGGGGAGGAAGACCGTCATTCCCAAAATCGACGCCAAGGGCAGCAAGTGGCGGCTGAGCATGGAGCATTTCTACGTCAAGGACGCCCAGGCCGCAGAGGATAAGCAGATTCCCGACGCCCTGCCCGTTCTGGAGGAAAAAACCGATGACGCCCCCGCCAACGCCGACCCAGGCATCGGGTATATTTTCGAGCATACCCGGGGGAAAAAGTGCCTGGTTTTCGTCAATTCCCGGGAAGAATGCGAGATGGTGACCACCACGCTGCGCCATTACTGCGAGCTGAATCACGAACCCGATCGCTTTCTCGTCCACCACGGCAACCTTTCTGCCTCCTATCGGGAGACGGCGGAGGGCATCATGAAGGACGATTCCCAGTACATGACCACGGTGACCACCGCGACGCTGGAGCTGGGCATTGACATCGGCCGGTTGGAGCGGGCATTTCAGATCGACGCGCCCTGGACGGTGTCCTCTTTCTTGCAGCGCATGGGGCGCACCGGCCGGCGGGAGCTTCCGCCGGAAATGTGGTTTGTCATCCGGGAGGATGAGCCGGAGGTGCGGGCCATGCTGCCCACCACCATTCCCTGGAAGCTTTTGCAGGGCATTGCCCTGGTGCAGCTGTATCTGGAGGAGCGGTGGGTGGAGCCGCCCCAGCTGGACAGGCTGCCGTTCAGCCTGCTGTACCACCAAACCATGTCCACCCTGGCCTCCTGCGGCGAGATGTCCCCCCGGGCGCTGGCCGACCGGGTGTTGCGGCTGCACTATTTCCACAGAATCACCCAGGAGGACTACCGGGTGCTGCTCCGGCATCTCATCGCCACAGATCACATCCAGCAGACGGAGCAGGGCGGCCTGATTGTAGGGCTGGCAGGGGAACGGGTCATCAACTCCTTCAAGTTCTACGGCGTGTTCCAGGAAAGCGAGGAATACACCGTCCGCAGCGAGTCCCAGGAGCTGGGGACGATCGTCTCGCCGCCCCCGGTGGGGGAGAAGCTGGCCATTGCGGGGCATGTCTGGCAGGTGCTGGACGTAGACCACAAGCGCCGCCTGATCTACTGCCGGCAGGTGAAGGGCAGTGTCCCCGCCTATTTTGGCCAGTGCCCCGGCGACCTGCATACCAAAATTCTCACAAGAATGCGCCGGGTGCTTCAGGAGGACAGGCAGTATCCCTATCTGATGAAAAACGCGGTGGCGCGGCTGGAGCAGGCGCGCTTCACCGCCGCTCACTCCGGCGCGGCGGACAAGACGCTCATCAACCTGGGGGGCAACATGTGGTGCCTGCTTCCATGGGTAGGGACGTACACCTTCCTGACCATGGAGCGGTTCCTGAAAATCAAATGCGCCGACCGCCTCGGCCTGCGGAATCTGGATTCCGCCCGCCCGTTCTTTATCCAATTCACCATGAAGGCCGACGAAGCCACTTTTTTCCGGGTGCTGGCCGAAGAGATCCGCAAGCCCATCGACCCCATGGAGCTGGTATATCCCAAGGAGCTGCCTCTTTTTGACAAGTACGACGAATATTTGCCGGAGGAGCTGGTGAAAAAGGGCTTTGCTTTGGGCGTTCTGGACGTGGACGGCCTGCGGGAAAAGGTCTTGGGTTGGGAGAATTGACAAAAAATGCAATTTCTGAAATTTATTCTTGCAATTTAGGGAAGGCATAGTATAATTATCAACATCTACATGACGCTTGCAGGAAATGCGGCTTGCCGCAACCGAAGGAGTAACACTCTCAGGTGTCCGGAACGGATGAGGACTGTAAGCCGATAGAACTTTGGAGAAGCTCATTGAATTGAGTGCCGAAGGGGCAAAACGCATTGCGCGTCAATCTCTCAGGCAAAAGGACAAAGTGATTTCCATACCGTCCGTAGGGGAAATGTTTGTTTTTTTGGACAGATTGCACGTTTTGCGCAGTCTGTCTTTATTTTTGTTGGCTTTGCGGAGATCACGCAAACCGGAAAGAGAGGATACGTATGGAGGATTTTTTCACGACACTTGCCGAGATCAATGACAAGATCAACGCCTTTATCTGGGTGAAGATCGGCCTGGTTCTGCTGATTGGCACGGGCATTCTGATGACCTGCTGCACAAAGTGGTTCCAGATCACCCACCTGAAGCATTGGTGGCAGCAGACCATCGGCGGCGTGTTCCGCAGGGACAGCGGCGTTCACGCGAAAACGGATAAGAAGACCATTTCCCAGTTCCAGGCGCTGTGTACCGCCCTTGCCGCCACCATCGGCACCGGCAACATCGCCGGCGTGTCGGCAGCCATCGTCATCGGCGGCCCCGGCGCGGTGTTCTGGATGTGGGTCGCGGCCTTTTTCGGGATGATGACCAACTTCTCCGAAAATGTGCTGGGCATCTACTACCGCCGCCGCAACAGCCAGGGCGAGTGGTCGGGAGGCGCGATGTACTACCTGAGAGACGGCCTGGGCGGCAGGAAGCACTGCAAGACCATCGGCAGCGTCCTTGCGGTTCTGTTCTCCACTTTCGCCATTCTGGCTTCCTTCGGCATCGGCAATATGGGCCAGATCAATAAGATCGTCCTGAATATGAAATCCGCGTTCTTCGGCGGCGTGACTGCCACCGTGGGGGGCGTCAGCGTGGTTTCTCTGGGCTGCGGCATTGTGCTGATGATCCTGGCGGCGCTGATCGTCATCGGCGGCCTGCAGCGCATCGCCACCGTCGCAGAGCGGGTCGTTCCCTTCATGGCGGTGCTGTATATCATCGGCGCGCTGGTCGTGTTCTTTACACACATTGGCAGCGTTGGCGCCATGTTCGCGGCGATCTTCCGCTTTGCCTTCGGCAGCAAGGCCGTGGCGGGCGGCGCGGCGGGCATCGCCATCCAGCAGGCCATTACCCAGGGCTGCAAGCGGGGCGTGTTCTCCAACGAGGCGGGTCTCGGCTCCTCCGTCATGGTGCATTCCTCTTCCAATGTCAAGGAGCCTGTCGCTCAGGGCATGTGGGGCATTTTTGAGGTGTTCTTCGACACCTTCGTGGTGTGCACCATGACCGCCATCGTGGTTCTGTCTTCCGGCTATATCGATCTGGAGACCGGCCTTGCCGTGGCGGGTGTGGACGACGCTACGCTGGTCGCCCGGGCTTTCGGCAACGTATTCGGCCCCTTTGGCGAAAAGTTTGTGGCGCTGGCCATGCTGCTGTTCGCCTTTACCACGGTGCTGGGCTGGTCGCAGTACGGCACCAAGGCGGTGGAATACCTGTTCGGCGAAAAGGCCACGAAGATCTACAAGGTGGTTTTCGTGGTGATGATCCTTTCCGGCGCGGTCATGACGTCCTCCCTGGCCTGGGACATCTCCGATACCTTCAACGGCCTGATGATGCTGCCCAACCTGATCGGTGTGGTTGTCCTCTGCCCCATGGTCATGAAAATTACGAAGAATTATGTAAACCGCAAGATCAAAGGCATACCGGAGGAACCGGTGCTGTCCCAATTCCCCGACATTCAGGCCGAAGCGGCGGCTTCCCAGACCGACGAGGTTTGACAGGGTAAATTTGCGCTTATAAAATACCAGCCCGGAATTGGTTCGTGTGCGTCACGCTTCCAATTCCGGGCTTTGCTCCTGCAATATGCCTTGCTGTTTTTGGGCTTCCGGGTAACGGGGTTCAGCTGCCCCCAGGTGTTCCGGCGGGATAAGTCCCGACTGCGCTTTTCCTTCTTGGAAAGCTTCTCGTAGGGAATGAATTTTTCCATCAATATCTCCTCCTTATGGTGTCTGGGGAGTGTTCTATCAGAAAAAGGTCGGGCGGTCAAATAAACGATTTGTAAATAACGCAAAAAGGCGCTGCCAACCGGCAGCACCTTTTTGCGTTGCAGGATATTTTACTCGATCAGGCCGCTTTCCTTCAGCAGAAGCTCCACGTCCGTTCCTTTGACCTTCTTCATCACGGTGTGCAGCAGCTGCTTCTCCATGAAGGACAGCTTCACATCGGTGATGGGCTTCTTGTCGATGGCGTAGTAGCAGGCGCGCAGCAGCTCCCGGACATCGTACTTGCTGCCCCATACCTCCGGCACGCCCCGGTCAACATTCAGCAGGGTGTAGACGGACTCCATACCGGTACGCATGGAATACTCGGTGGTGAAGATGGTATCCCGGGGCGTCTCGGCGAACTGGCCGATGAAGGCAAAGTTCACGGCGCCGTCGGGGACGACCTTCGGGCGGTCGGATTCCTTCCGGGGCTGGAAGAAGGCGTTGATATAGGGCATGAAGCAGGTGGTGGTGTTGCAGGCGTCGTGAGCCAGAGCGGCGATCCGGTCCTCCGGCACGCCGATGTGGTACAGCCACTCCTGGCAGACCTCCTCGCCGGTGCAGTCCCGCATGGCCTTCTTCACGTAGTTGCCTTCCCTGTTGGTGTTCAGGGAGTACAGCCACACCAGCACCATGTTCTTGTCCTGAGATTTGAACTGGGGCTGACGGTTGATGGTCCAGGACAGATACCAGTTTTCGGTGCTGTCCTTGACGGTGACGATACCGCCGGTGGTCACCTTGCCGGAGCGGGGGTCACGCTTGCAGACGTTCATGATGTGCTGAATGATCTCCTCGTTGGAGGTGGCCACGGTGGCGCTCATCCAGTTGGTGGCGTCCACATCGGAGCAGAAGTTGTCCGGATTACCGAACTCGCCGTGCTTTGCCTGGGCGGCAATGGCCTTCCACATATCCCAGGATTCCCCCGCGCCGTTCTTTACCTTGGACAGGTCGGGGGCATGGGTCTGGTCGCCGTAGCAGGAGGTGTCGGTGCAGCAGCCGTTGGTGATGAACACCAGATCGTCTTCAATCAGGTCAATGGTCTGCTCCTGACCGTCCTTCACGTAGACGATCTGCTTTGCGACCTTCTTATTGCCCACAGTCTCGATGATGACGTTCTTGACATCCATGCCGTACTCAATGCGCACGCCGTGGCTTTCCAGGTACCTGACCAGGGGCAGGATCATGCTCTCGTACTGGTTGTACTTGGTGAAGCGCAGGGCGCTGAAATCGGGCAGACCGTCGATATGATGCACGTACCGGCACAGATACCGCTTCATTTCCAGAGCGCTGGACCAGCGCTGGAAGGCGAACATGGTCTGCCAGTAGAGCCAGAAGTTGGTGTCCCAGAAGGAATCGGGGAGAACGTCGGAGATCTTCTTGTCCTCCAGATCCTTTTCCGGCGTCAGGAACAGCTTGGAGAGCGCCATGGCGGACTCTTTATCCAGCTTGAACTGCTTGTCGGTATGGGCATCCTCGCCGCGGTTCACGCTGGCGCGGCACAGGGAGTAGTTGGGGTCGTGCTTGTTGAGCCAATAATACTCGTCCAGCACGGAAACGCCCGGGGTCTCGATGGAGGGAACATCCCGGAAGGTGTCCCACATGACCTCAAAATGGTTGTCCATTTCCCGGCCGCCGCGCATATAGAAGCCCTTGGTAATGTCCCGGTAGCCGTCGCAGCTGCCGCCGGCCAGCTCCAGCTTCTCCAGCAGATGGATGCGCTCGCCCTTCATCTGGCCGTCTCTCACCAGATAGAAAGCGGCGGTCAGACCGGCCAGGCCGGTGCCGATGATATAAGCGGATTTGTTGTCTACGCCCTCCGGCTTCTCGGGATGGGCAAACGCTTCGTAAGTTCCGGCAGAATAATACATAATAACAGCTCCTTATTCAATCTAAAATCGTTCATTTGCCTTTCGGTGACCTTATTGTATGTCTTTGCCCCACTTTTTACAATAAACAGAAATGCCTCCGTGATGAAGATTTCATCACGGAGGCAAAAGTGTCTGAAATTTTATCAACCCGCCGGGTTTGATAAAGGTTTATCCACCCGGAACCGGTTCAGCGCGCAGGAAACATCATCCTGAATCACGAGGGCAAACCGATTTACCAGCGTTTCCGGGTCCTGCTTCATCTCGTCCTTGATCCAGTCCAGCATCAGCCCCACGAAGGCGTAGGAATAGACCTGGGCGATAAAGGCCTTGTCCTCGGCGCGGACGACCATCTCCGCCGACAGCTCGTTGATCACGCCCATCAGAAGATCGTCCGTCAGGGGCGTCAGGTATTTTTCCACCTGCTCCCGGCTGACACAGCGGTAGACGTTCATGATAAAGGGCTTGTTCTCCCGGACGGCGTCGAAAATCCGGACAAAGCCCTGCTGCCAGGTCTCGTAGGTTTTGTTGTCCGCCAGCGCCTTCTTGGCGTCCTCCAGGCACACCCATTCCACCAGATCGTAGATGTCCCTGAAATGGTAGTAGAAGGTCATGCGGTTGATGCCGCAGTCCTCGGTGATGTCGTTGATGGTGATCTTGTTCAGCGGCTTTTGCAGAAGCAGCTTTTTCAGGGAATTTTCCAGCGCGTATTTGGTAAATTGAGGCATAACGGTCTCCTTTTTAGTAGGGGAGGGTTGTCATTTGTTGTCCCACGCGAAGCCTTGGAAAACGGGAACGCCGGTGTAGCGATTGGCTTTCCGCTGCCCCCGGAGAACCTCCAGAACGGCGTCCGCCATGGCCTCCTGCTCGCACTCACCGGGGTAGACGGTGATGGGTGCGATCCAGCCGCAGCGCTGCTCTACGCCCTCTAAGATATCGTCGTAGCGCATCAGACCGCCGGTGAGCAGAATGCTGTCCACCTTGCCTTCCAGCACCGCCGCCATGCCGCCGATGGATTTGCACAGCTGGTAGATCATGGCATTCCAGACGGTCACGGCTTTTTTGTCCCCGGCGTCAACCAGCGCGTGGACTTTGGCCGCGTCGGAAGTCCCAAAGTGGCTGACGAAGCCGCCGGAGCGGGAGAGCATGGAGCGCATCTGGGCGGTGGTGTGTCCCTCGTCTAAGTATTGCAGCACCTCCATCACCGGGATGGAGCCGAGACGGGTGGGGGTGAAGGGGCCGTCGCCGCCGGCGCCCTCGGTGCTGTCCACCATGCGTCCGGCTTTATGGGCGGTGACGGTGATGCCACCGTCCACGTGGCAGACGATCAGGTTCAGGTCTTCATAGCGCTTGCCCAGCTTTTTCGCGTGAATGGCGGCAATGCCCTTCTGGTTCAGCACATGGGTCTGGGCACGGCGGTAAAGTCCCGCAATGCCGGTGAGGCGGGCATAGTCCCACAGCTCGTCCACGTTGGTGGGGTTCACGGTGTACATGGGTTTGTGGTACTCGCAGCCCAGCTCGTAGGCCAGCATGACCCCCAGCTTCGCCGGGTGGTCGCTGCCGCCCTTGTCCGCGGCGGTGTCCTGTACCAGCCGCCCGTCGATCTCCATGACCCCGGCGGCCTGGGAATAGGCGCAGCCGCCCCTGCCGACGAATACGTCCATATCGGCGGGAGTCATGCCATGGGATTGCAAGAAGTCCAGCAATACCTGTTTGCGCATGGGCATCTGGTCGTTGGTGGTGGGGTATTTCAGCAGCTCCGGGGCGTCGTGGAAGATGCTCTCGGTGTAGACGTTCTTCCCGTCTTCAAAGTAGCTGACCTTGGTGGAGGTGGAGCCGGGATTGATGACCAGCATTTTTATGGGGGCGTTCATGGTGATAACCTTCTTTGCGTGAATCGGCAAGTGCCGTTTTTCTTTTATCATACCACTTTTTTCGAAAAAAAGAAAGAGGCCGGCTTCATTTTTCTGTTGCCTTTCCGAACCGCATGGGGTTTCTATGAGGGAAGCTCCGACGAAATCGGTGAGAGCCGGCGGCAAAAAATTGGCTCCCGAATGTTCGGGAGCCAATTGAATGGATATTGACGATTAAGCCTTGCCGGCGCAGCCCAGGACGTCCACCAGCTTGTGGCGAACCAGTTCCTTGATGTTGGCACGGGCGGGCTTCAGGTACTCGCGGGGGTCGAACTTGTCGGGATGCTCATTGAAGAACTGACGGATGGTGCCGGTCATGGCAAGACGCAGGTCGGAGTCGATGTTGATCTTGCAGACGGACAGCTCGGCAGCGTGACGCAGCTGCTCCTCGGGGATACCCACGGCGTCGGGCATCTTGCCGCCGTTCTCGTTGATCATCTTCACGTAGTTCTGAGGAACGGAAGAAGAACCGTGCAGAACGATGGGGAAGCCGGGCAGACGGCGGGAAACCTCTTCCAGAACGTCGAAGCGCAGGGGAGGCGGAACCAGAACGCCGTCCGCATTGCGGGTGCACTGGGCAGCGGTGAACTTGTAAGCGCCGTGGCTGGTGCCGATGGCGATGGCCAGAGAATCGCAGCCGGTCTTGGTTACGAACTCTTCCACTTCCTCGGGACGGGTGTAGGAGGCAGCATGAGCGGCGACCTTGACGTCGTCCTCAATGCCGGCCAGAGTGCCCAGCTCAGCCTCAACGACGACACCGTGGTCATGGGCGTACTCAACGACCTTACGGGTGATCTCGATGTTCTCGGCGAAGGGCTTGGAGGAGGCGTCGATCATGACGGAGGTGAAGCCACCGTCGATGCAGGCCTTGCAGGTCTCGAAGTCGGGGCCGTGATCCAGATGCAGAGCGATGGGGATTTCGGGGCACTCGATGACAGCAGCCTCCACCAGCTTTACCAGGTAGGTGTGGTTGGCATAGGCGCGGGCGCCCTTGGAGACCTGCAGGATAACGGGAGCCTTCTCCTCGCGGCAGGCCTCGGTGATGCCCTGAACGATTTCCATGTTGTTGACGTTGAAAGCGCCGATGGCGTAGCCGCCGTCGTAAGCCTTCTTGAACATCTCAGTTGTGGTTACAAGAGCCATTTGGAATCATCCTTTCTTAAACTGCGGGCCGAAACCCGCTTCTATTCCGCTGACATTATAGCATATTTTTCGGGTTTTTCAATATAAATATTTTGATACTTCCGTCCCGGCAAAATGTTCATTTTCACCAGAAAATCGGCCGCTGACGGCGCTGACAGCGCCGTTTTGGAAGGGAAAGCGGCACTTTGAAGTTTTTCCCGGGAAAAATTCAGAATTTTGCTATTTACGTTTTGCGAAAAATGGAGTATAATCTCCCTTGAACAAAAATTCTGTAAGGAGTGTATACATCCATGAAACTGTCCCCTCTCCAGATTGCAAGATACCAGTACAGTCCCAAGCTTCCGGGTATGCTCAGAAACGGGATTTCTGATATTTGTGTGTGCAGCGGCGGCGCCACCGAGAGCGTCGCGGATCAGGAAAAGATCAAGGCGCTGTTCCCCAATACCTACGGCAAAAACGAGATCACCTTCCAGAAGGGTAAGAACACCTCTGAGGCCAGGAAGCAGGTCGTGGGCGTGATTCTTTCCGGCGGTCAGGCGCCCGGCGGCCACAACGTCATCTGCGGCCTGTACGACGCGCTGAAGGCCTGCGACAAGGAAAACGTCCTCTACGGCTTCAAGGGCGGCCCCAGCGGCCTGCTGGAGGATAACTACCTGATCTTCGACGACGAGTACATCAACCAGTACCGCAACACCGGCGGATTCGACATCATCGGCTCCGGCAGAACCAAGCTGGAAACCGAGGAGCAGTTTGCCGTTGCCGAGGGCGTGTGCAAGAAGCACGGCATCACCGCCATCGTCATCATCGGCGGCGACGACTCCAACACCAACGCCGCAGTTCTCGCCGAGTATTTTGCCGCCCACAACAGCGGCATCCAGGTCATCGGCTGCCCCAAGACCATCGACGGCGACCTGAAGAACGAGGACATCGAATGCTCCTTCGGCTTCGACACCGCCACCAAGACCTACAGCGAGATCATCGGCAACATCGAGCGTGACGCCAACTCCGCCAAGAAGTATTGGCACTTTGTCAAGGTCATGGGTCGTTCCGCTTCCCACGTGGCGCTGGAATGCGCCCTGGAAACCCAGCCCAACATCTGCCTGATCGGCGAGGAAGTGGCCGAGAAGAAGATGTCCCTTGCCCAGATCGCGGACTACATTGCCGACTCCGTGGCCACCCGGGCGGCGAAGGGCTGGAACTTCGGCGTTGCCATCATCCCCGAGGGCATCGTGGAGTTCGTTCCCGAATTCTCCGTGCTGATCGCGGAGATCAACGAGCTGCTGGCCGGGGAGAAGACCGCCCAGTTTAACGCCTTGCCCACCTGGGAGGAGAAGTACGCCTTCATTAAGAATGGTCTGACCAAGCAGTCCATGGACGTGTTCGCCATCCTGCCCCAGAGCATCCAGCAGCAGCTGTTTTTGGAGCGTGACCCCCACGGCAACGTGCAGGTCTCCCTCATTGAGTCCGAGAAGCTGTTCTCCGCTCTGGTCAGAGACAATCTGGCTGCCCGGAAGGCCGCCGGAACTTACAACGACAAGTTCTCCACCCAGCATCACTTCCTGGGCTACGAAGGCCGCTGCGCATTCCCCTCCAACTTTGACGCCGACTACTGCTACTCTCTGGGGTACAACGCCTTCATGCTGATTCAGTACGGCTACACCGGCTATCTGTCCAAGGTCTCCAATCTGTCCAGGCCCGCCGAGGAGTGGGTGGCAGGCGGTATGCCCATCACCAAGATGATGAACATGGAGAGAAGAAACGGCAAGGACAAGCCCGTTATCCGCAAGGCGCTGGTGGAGTTGGACGGCAAGCCCTTCCGGTTCTTCGCCGAGCACAGAGCCGAGTGGGCTGTGGAAACCTGCTACACCTACCCCGGCGCCATCCAGTACTTTGGACCCCGTGAGGTCTGCGACCTGACCACCAGAACCCTGGCTCTGGAAAAGGCATAATCAAACAAAAATGTCTCCGGCTGCGTGCCGGAGACATTTTTTCGGTAGACTCAGTCCCTCCGGTGTGGCCGGAGGGACTGACGTTCTTTTATTCGGCCAGAGAGTAGCTGCTGACCTTCCATGCGTCGTTTTCTCTGACGACGACGATGGTCAGATAGGCAATTTCACTGTCAACGTTCTTGCGGTAGGGGTAGGCAAATTCGTAGGTGCCGTTGGCCTCTGCCTCTTTCCACATGTCCACCGTGACCTCATGCCAGCACACGATCACATCGTTTGTATTGCCGGAATAGGCTTCCACTCCGCCTGTGTAGTCCTTGGAGAGCAACCGGGGCAGCGTATCCATATCTCCGTAAAAATAGGCATACGCAAACTCCGTAACGAAGGCGTTGAGTGCCTCTGTGCCCTGCTGTTCCTCCGACTGGAGGATCCGACTGAAGAACATACTGGCGGGAATCACGGTTTCACCGTTCACCGTCACGTCCTTGCAGTCGTGGAAGCTCATGTCGCTGCCGCCCAGATCCCGCAGGGTGTTGTTTTCCATTACAATGCCCTCGGAGCTCCAGAACTGGACGCCGCCCTGGCTGCACTCGTAGATGTCGCAGTTGGCGACCCGTATATCGGTGCAGTATTCCGCGTCCACGCCCAGAATGCCGCAACCGTAGAGACCGCATTTGTCCACGGTGACGTGGTCGCTGTCCTGGAACCGCAGAACGCCGCCGATGCAGTAACCGGGCTCCCTTGTGTGACCGGCGGTGAAGCCGGAGAGGGTGATGTAGCTGCACGACTGGAAGGTCAGGACGTTGGCGTAGCGGGGGATGGCGGCGATGGTGTGTCCCGTTACGCTGCCGTCATTGCTGCGGATGGTCAGATTGTCCACCCCGTCGATGACCAGCTGGGGGCCGTCAAATTCATCCAGCCAGTAGTAATAATCGCCCTTGGAGGTGCCGTAGCCGGTGGCGGTGCTGAGGTCGTACAGCTCCCCGTCCAGCACGATGTCCACGTTGGGGCCGATAGCGGCGATCAGCTCGTCCACCGTGGAAACGTGGATCTCCAGCTGCGCCTGAGTCGGTTCCGTCGCGCCTGTGGAGTACAGCTTGTTCATCTGCTCATCGGTAAGAGGATTGCCCGCGCCGTCCGTGATGGTACCGTCGTCTCCAAACCAGCGGCGGACGCTGCAATTTTCAAACCGGTTGCCGTCCAGAACCATACTCGACTCGTCTGCCGGCGTCTGGGTATCTTCGTGGTACTCAGACTGGAAGTTGAATGCTTCCAGCTGGCTGCGGTTGTTGGAGAACAGATTGCCCTTCATCTGAACGGTGCTTCCGGAAACGATTGCCAGATACATAAGGCTGCTGTCGCTGATTTCGCAGTTTTCCACCGTCACATTCCGGCTGGAACTGATATCAAAATAGGTGTATCCGCCGTATTCCTCGGAGCCGATGCGGTAAATGCGGGTTCCGGAGATGGTGACGTCTTCACAGCTGATGATCTCGGCGGCGCTGCTGGAGCAGTCGTACACGTCGCTGTCCGCGAGAGAAATGTCCTTGGAATCCGCCGCCTGCAATCCGATCATGCCGCAGCCGTAGATGCCCAGACGGTTCATGTCGGTGCCGGTGCAGTTTTGCAGGTAGATAACGCCGCTGCTGCACTCGCCCAGCTCCAGGGCGTGACCGGCGGTGAAATCCTCCAGCGTGACATTTTCGCAATTCTTCAGATTGATGACGCTGGCAGACCGGGGGTCGCATTCCAGAGTCGTGTTCACCTTGCCGCTGCCGCGGATGGTCAGGTTCTTCACGTTTTGCAGCATCAGCTCAAAGCCGTCGTACTTTTCCGTCCAGGCGCAGTAGGGGTTTTCCGAGGGCAGGCCGTAGCCTTTGGCGCCGGACAGGTTGTAGGTTCCCGGCTCCAGCTGGATGACGGTGTCCGGCGCGATGGCGGCCAGCAGCTCGTCCACATTGCGGACGGTGACGGCATCAGAGGAAGCGGTCGGCTCGGTATCCCCGGCGGCTGCCGCATCCTTTCTCGCGGGGCTGGTCACTAGGCACACCGCCACAAAGACAATGGCGATCACGCCCACCAGACTGATCCAGAAGCCGGGCTTCTTATAGGAAAGCACCGACTTGATGCGCTCCTTGACGCTCACCTCGCCGAAGGCCACGGGACAGGCCGCGAAGTGCGCCCGATTGGTGGAGCAGTTCAGCAGGGCGGCGGAGTAGGCTTTCCGCTCGTCCAGCTCCATGAACTGCACCACCCGCTCGTCGCAGGCGATCTCGATGTCCTTGCACAGCAGGATGTAGGCCGCCCACACCAGCGGATTGAACCAGTGCAGCGCCAGCGCCAGAAAGCCCACCATCTTGAACCAGTGGTCGCCCTTGTCCAGATGGGTGCGCTCGTGGGCGAGAATGTAGCGCTGCTCCTCGGGGGTCATGCCCATGGGGATGTAGATATTCGGGCGGATGAAGCCCAGAATAAAAGCGGTCTCGATGCGGTCGCATTCCCAGCCGCCGGGGATCCTGACTGCCTCCCGAACCTTCAGCTTCAGGGTCAGGTAGGTGTACAGACTGTAAATGCCGAAGCAGCAGGCGATGCCGAGCCAGAACCAGGGAAGAACCGACAGGAAATCAAAGCCCGTATCCGGCTCCGCCGCCGTTTCCGGGGCGGGGGAGGGGGTGCTGCTGATCACGGTGGTGACGGGGGACTGGATATCCGGAAGCGCCGCGGGCATCTGCGCGGGGGCTTCCACGTCTGCCGGGGAGAAATCCTCCGGCGCGGCGGGCGCCTGAGAATGGCTGAACTGCTGCACCTGTGCCACCGGGTCGGCGCTGGGCTGCAAGCTCAGGTCGCTTTGAATCTGGAAGGGCATCAGCAGCCGCAGTCCCGCCAGCAGCCAGAGCAGGCAGATATACTTCCGGGGCGTTTTTTTCAGCACCAGCCGCAGCAGCATGACGGCCAGAATGACGATGCTGCCGTGGAAGCTGGCCGTCAGGATGTTCCGGAACAATGTGTTCATGTTCGATCCTCCTCGTAATTGTCAATGAGTGCCTTCAGCTGTTCCACCTCGTCCCGGGTGAGCTTCCTGCTCCGGGAGAAGGCGGCGATAAAGGCGGGCATGGAGCCTTGGAAGGTCTCCTCCACCATTTCGTCCAGCCGGGACGCCTGCGCCTGTTCCTTGGAAATCAGAGAAGAGACGACGGCGTTCTCGTTCTTCACCACGCCCCGTTCCGACAGACGGCGGATGACGGTGTAGGTGGTGGCCTTCGACCAGCCAAGCCGCTCTCTGCACAGCTCGACCAGATGGGTGGAGTTGATCGGCTCATGCTCCCACAGAATCAGGCAGAAGCGGTATTCGCTTTCAAAGATTTTGGGCGCTTCCAATCAGAATACCTCCTTTGGGTGTATCTGGAAATACAAAAGTTTAATGAATTAAACCTTCTGGAAGATAGTCTAACATAGTAAACCCCCATTGTCAAGGGAAAAATTACAAAATTATGACAAAACTGAGAAAATCTGGAAAAGTATCGCAACAGAAAGCCATGGGAATTTTTCCAAAACAGCGGAGAAAGCCGCGCTTTCTCCGCTGTTTTTGGAAGCATATTTATGCGTTTGCGGCATTTCCCTCCCGCTGCTGGCAGGTGAACAGAATGACCTGACGGTTTTTCGCCAACTCTTCCAGAATGGCCAGCGCCGCCTGCATCCGGGTATCGTCGAAGCGCACCAGCGCGTCGTCCAGAATCAGGGGGGACTCCGGGGTCAGCTCCTCCGCCACGGCCAGACGGAGGGCGAGGTACAGCTGATCGATGGTGCCGTCACTGCGCCACAGGGCGTCGTGGAGGGTTTCCTCGTCCCCGGCTCCGGCCTGGAGGGAAAAGTCCTCGCCCATGGAAAGACGTTGGTAGCGCCCGCCGGTCATGGCGGCAAGATAGGTCTGCGCCCGCTGGGAAATCCGGGGGGCGAACCGCCGCTGCAGCTCCGACCGCGCCTGTGCCAGCGTCTCCTGGGCGATGGTCAGGGCGGTGTAGGTTTTTTCCAGCTGGGCAAGACGGGCGTTGACCGCGGACAGCTGCGTTTCCAGCTGCGCCCGGTCGCCCAGGGCTTCCATCCGGCCCTTGTACTGGCTGATGCGGCTTTGCAGCCGCTGCTGCTCCTCGGTGCAGTCCGACAGCAGCCGCGCCGTGTCCGCCGGGGAGTGGGTCAGGGTATCCACCCCCACGGGGGGCCGAACGGGCTTCGCCATGGCGCTGAGGGTGTCCACCAGATTCTGCGCCCGCTGGGCTTCCCGCCTAGCGGTGTGGTAGGCTTCCCATTTGTTCGTGATCTGCTGCCAGAATTCCATGACCGCGTCCGGCTCCTGGGCGCCGCACAGGGAATCCAGGCGCTTGCGCAGCACCATCAGGCGCACCTCCACGTCTCCCTGGGCGTCCTGATATTCCTTCTGGGCGGCGTTGTACGCCCGGAGGGCAGTCTCATATTCCCGCAGGGAGTCCGTCCAGTGGGCGGGGTCGGCGGTTCCGTATTTCTTTTCCAGTGCCTCGGTCTGCTTTTTAAGCCGCTGCATTCCCAAGAGGCTGAGCGCCTGAAGAAGCACGGAAACCATGCCGAGGATGCCCGCCGGGAGATAATTCTGCATCACCAGCAGCGCGATCGCCCCGGCCATGACGACGGCGCCCAGAATCAGCAGCAAAATCGGCATTTTGCTGCCCCGCAGGCCGGTCATGGTCTGACGGTCAGCGTTGACCATTTCCATAGCCGCCGTTACGTCCATGTCCGCGAAGGGATCCTTCTTTGCCGGGGGCAGGGGAGCGCGGGGGAGCATTTGGTTTTCCATTTGCAGGGCGTTCCACTCGTCCCGGAAGCCGCGCAGCTCCTTGAGCTTCTTTTCCGCGTCCTCCTGAGAGGGCAGCTTTTCGCAGGCGGCTTCCCGGATGGCGAGTAAATCCTGCGCCTGTTCCAGCGCTTCCCGCGCCTGGGCGACCCGCCCGGCGTCCGTCTCCGCGGCGGCATAGTCCAGGGCGGCCTGATGGGTGTTCAGCTGCTGTAACCAGGTTTTGACGTCGTCCAGACGCATTTTCAGCTTCTTTACCTGGGCGTCCAGCGCATCCAGTTCGTCAATTTTATTCTGAAGGGCGTCCCGCTGACCTTCCAGCTGGGGAAGAAGGCCGCTTTTGTTGTAGCGGCAGCGGTTTTTCAGATCCCGGAGGTTTTTTGCCAGCCGGTCCCCTGCGCCGCTTTCGTCACCGGTGGTCACAAGGTCATTCAAGCGGCGGCGGAGGGCTTCATCCTGGGTCACGGGCAAGTCCGACTGACGGATAAACCCCGCCCGGCGGAACACCGTCTGCTCCACGCCCAGCAGCTGCTGGCCGCAGTTTGCCGCCGTCAGCTCCGGGACGGCCAGTCCGGAATCGGTTTCGTAGGCCTTGAATTCGCCCAGGGGAACTCTGCCCTTGGTGCGGCGCTCGATGGTGATGTCCCGGCCGTTCCAATTCAGGTCAATGCGCCCTGCCATGGGGTTGCCCGACCAGGGGGCGTAGCGCTCTTTGTCGGCGAGGGCGGTTTTTGTGGTTTTGGCCCGGGTGTCCAGACCGTAGAGCATGGCCGCGAGAAAGGCGCACCAGGTGCTTTTGCCCCATTCGTTGGGGGCGGTGAGGATGTTCAGCCCCGGCCGGAGGGTCAGCTCCGCGCGCTCCAGCTTGCCGAAGGTGGCCGTCATTTTGTAGATTTTCACAGCGTGACCTCCCGTCCTTCCAGCAGCTTCCGGGAAATTTCCGCCGCAAGCTGAATTTCCTCCCGGCTGTCAGGGTCGGCCTCCATGGCTTCCCGGAGCAGCCGGAAATACACGCCCTCCAGGGTGTCCGCGTCGGTGTCCCCCCAGATGTCCAGAGGGGGAAGCGTCTCGTCCCGGAGCGTCAGATTGGGAACGGCGGAAAAGCGCTGTGTGAGCTTGGCGATGTCCGCTTCGCCGCTTCCCGTGAGGGTGACGCGGAAAAAGTCCCGGCTTCCCGCAGGAGGCAGAAGGGCTTCCAGCGCCGCCTCGGCACCGGAGGAAATATCCGCTTTCAGCTCGTGGAACCGGATGGTGTCCAGTGCCACCGCCCGAAGGGAAGCGCTGTCCTCCACGGTCACGATGCACACGCCCTTTTCTCCGGTTTCGTCCCAGCCCCGCCCCATGGGACAGCCCGGCCAGGCGCACAGCGTCCCACCGGCGTGGAACGCCCCCGCTTTGTGGATATGTCCCAGCGCCAGATATTGCAGCCCCGAGTCCCGCACCTGCTGGGCGGTGATGGGGCAGTAGGGGGAGTCCTTCCGGGTGGGGTCGCCGTGAAGCACGGCGATGCAGTATTTTTCGCTGCCCTCCGCCCGGAAGTTTTCCAGCAGGGGGGCGCTGTCCATGCTCTGGTAGCCCGCGCCGTAGACCCGGCAATTCAGCTCAGGAATCGTCACGGCTTCCAGCCCGCGGGTGAACACGTACACATTCTCCGGCCAGCGTTCTTCCAGCCAGAGGGAGCCGGGGGCGCAGAAATCGTGATTGCCCGGCGTAATGAAGACCCGTGCGCCGCACTCGGATAACGCTTTCTTAAGGACATCCACCGTCTCCCGGGCGGGCTCGCCGTCAAAAATATCTCCCGCCAGGAGCAGAAGATCGCATTTTTCCCGGCGGCAAAGCTGGGCAGTTTTGCCGGGGATGCTCAGCTGCTCCTGCCGTAAAAGCGCCCGCTGGCTGTCATCGAAGCCCGCGAAGGGGGAGTCTAAGTGCCAGTCGGCGCTGTGTAAAATTTTCAGTCCCATTTGTCGACCCTTTCTGCCTTGCGGCATTTTCCGGTTTCCGAATCGATGGTAAACAGCACGGCCTCGATCTTGGCCGCGCCCTCCGCCCAGCGGTAGCGCTCCGGCAGATCGCCCCGGAATTTGGCGATGGACAGCTCCGGCCGGATGCCCAGAACGGAGTCCCGGGGGCCGGTCATGCCCAGGTCTGTGACGTAGCCGGTTCCCTTGGGCAGCACCCGGGCGTCCGCCGTGGGAACATGGGTGTGGGTTCCCCACACGGCGCTGACCCGCCCGTCCAGCATGTAGCCCATGGCCAGCTTTTCCGAGGTGGCTTCCGCGTGAAGCTCCACCAGAATGATCTTGGCGGTGATTTCTTTCAGAATTTTGTCCACCATCAGGAAGGGGTTTTCCGGGCCGTAGTCCATATTGCACCGGCCGATCAGGTCGATGACGGCCACGTCCCCCGCCGCCGTCTGCACCACCTGCCAGCCCCGCCCCGGAACCTGGGGGGCGTAATTGGCCGGGCGGACGATCCAGGGACAGTCGTCCATATAGGGGACAATCTCCCGCTTGCTCCAGGTGTGGTTGCCCATGGTGATGATGTCCGCCCCGGCGTCCAGAATGCTGTCCGCCTGGTTGGGGGTGATGCCCACTACGGCGGCGTTTTCCCCGTTGACCACCGCGAAATCCGCGTGATACTGCCGCTTCATCTGCCGCAGATTCCGCCGGATCTGCTCCAAGCCCGGATTGCCCACCACGTCGCCGACCGCCAATACCCGAAAGTCCATAGCTGCCTCCACACAAATACTGGAATATACGTTCATTATAGTACAGAATCCCCACTTTCGCAAGCCTTAAGACGCAGAAAGGCAGAAGCGCGGCCAAATGCCGACGCTTCTGCCGGAAAATCAGTCTTTTTTGCCCTTTACCAGAAAAATTGCGACCAGGGAGCTGACCAGCAGCAGATACGGATAGAACAGATACCGCATGATGGAGAACGCCGACAGGGCGAAGCCCATTTCCGCCGCCGCCGAGATGGCCACCAGCATCTGCGCGCCGTAGGGGATGATGCCCTGGAAAATGCAGGAGAAGGTGTCCAGCAGGCAGGCCGTGCGGGAGGGGGAGATGCCGTAATCCTCGCTCATTTCCTTGGCAATGGGGTTTGCCATGACGATGGCGACGGTGTTGTTGGCGGTGGCGATGTCCATAGCGCCTACCAGCAGACCCATGCCCAGCTGGCCGCCCTTTTTGCCCCGGAAGACCGTCCGGATGAAGCGCAGCAGCGCGTCAAAGCCGCCGTAGACCCGAATCAGGGCGCACATCGCGGCCACGAGAATGGCCACCATGCTGGTCTCAAACATGCCCGCCGCGCCGTTGCCCATACTGGCGAGCAAACCGGTGGCCTCCACCTGGCCGGTCAGGAGCATGATGACGGCGCCGGAAACAATGCCCGTCAGCAGAACGACAAAGACGTTGATTCCCGCGATGCCTCCCGCCAGAACCAGAACGTAGGGGATAATCTGAAGAAGATCGTAGTGTTCGTCAATGGGCGCGGTGTCATGCCCCATGGTCAGAAGCAGAATCAGCGCCAGCGTGGCAATGGCCGCGGGCAGGGCAATCCAGAAATTGCCCTTGAACTTGTCCCTCATGGCGCAGCCCTGACCGTTGCAGGCGGCAATGGTGGTGTCGGAGATGAAGGACAGGTTGTCGCCGAACATGGCCCCGCCCACGACGCTTCCGGTACACAGCGCCGTGTCAAAGCCGGACGCCTGGGCGACCTCCAGGGCGATGGGCATGATGAGGGTGATGGTGCCGACGGAGGTTCCCATAGCGGTGGAGACAAAGCAGGCCACCACAAACAGCACCGCCACGGCAAACCGGGCGGGGATGATGTCGAGCATGAAGTAGGCGACGCTCTGGGCGGAGCTGCGCCCCACCACGCCGACGAACGCCCCTGCCGTGAGGAAGATCAGCAGCATGGTGATGATGTTCTTATCTCCCACGCCCTGCCCCATGATGACGAGCTTTTCCTCAAAGGGAACCGCCCGGTTCTGAAGACAGGCTACTAAGATAGCCACGAGAAACGCGATGACGATGGGGATGTTGTAAAAGCCCATGGGGATGTGCAGACCGTACTCAAACAGCAGCCCCAGCCCGAGATACAGCACGAGAAAAACGCCGATGGGCAGCAGCGCGATGGGATTCCCTTTTTTCATGTTCCAAACCTCTCAACGTACAGATTTTGCGTATTCTGTGGGGGTAATGCCGAACTTCTCCTTAAACTGCCGGGAGAAATGATGCACCGTGGAATAGTGGAGCTGGGCGGCGATCTCCGTGAAGTTCAGGTTGTTTTCCCGGATCATCTGCTTGCTCTCCTGCAGCTTGATCCGGCGGATGTATTCGCCGGGGGAAATTTGCAGATTTTTGTGGAACAGCGCCGTGAGATAGCTGGGGCTGACGTCCACCTGCCGGGCGACCAGCGGCACCGACAGCTTTTCCCGGATGTGAGCGCTGATAAACTGCTGCGCCTGACGGATGATCTCGTTCTCGCTGTGGACGGCGTTGGCGGTTTGCAGCTTCCCGGCCTTGGGGGATGCGGCCTCCCGCTGAAGCCGGAGCAGCAGCAGATTCAGCTGGTAGAGGATGATGTCGTTGGAGTAGGCGTCCATAACCTCCTGCTCCCGGAGCATATTTTGCAGCAGCGCCGCCACGCTCTGGGGCGCAGTGAATTTCCGGTTCAGCAAAGGGGCAAGATCAACGCCGCTGACATCAAAGGAAATGGTCACAAATCGGGGGGCGACACCGATGTCGGCGTACTGCATGTGCCACTGCCCCGGGCCGTAGAGGACGATGTCTCCCTGCCTGAGCAGAAGATCCTGCCCGTCCACCACGCTGTGCAGTGCGCCCTGATCCACGTAGGTCAGCTCGGTCATAGGGTGGGATTCCCCGGAAAACAGGAAGCCCTGTTCCTTTTCCTGGTAGAAGAAGGTGTAAATGCCCTCCACCCGCAGCTGATGATCCACCCGGGCGCTGCCGAGGGCGCGGCGTCCCAGCTCCTCCGGCGGCTCCTGAGCGGACACCATCACCGTGGCGTCCCCCTGAAACGGCTCCAGGAGGAAATAAATCCCTTTGCGGACGACGGCGGGCTTGTCCAGATAGAAGCGCTGGTAGGTTTCCCCGTCCGTGCTGGCGGACAGAACGCTCATGCCCATGCCGCAGCTGATCCGGGTCTCCGACGCGGCGCGGTAGACCACCGCCTCCGTCCGGGACAGCCGCATGGCGGCAGCATCGTCCCGGAACAGATTCCTGTCCGTCTGGGTGCGCTCGGACGGAACGCTGCCAAAGCAGCGGAACGTGACCTGATTCAGGTTTCGGATCATGGAAATCAACTCCCGGATAAAAATAGCTCGCGCAAACCGGCCGTAGCCGTATCAGAATCATTATATCGAAAAAAGAAGGGAATGGCAAATGGTTTTCCGCCGTGTTCCGAAAAACCGTCAAAACGCCCAAAGAACGGTGATTCCTGCCATACACCGTACCGATGTTCCCGCAGGAAAACGCCCTGCCCAGAGCGGAAAACGCAGGTTGGTCATTTCGACGGTTTTCGGGAACGGCGAAATGACGTGCAGATAATACCAGCCGTGGCAGGCCGCAGACCTGCCCCGGCTGGGGTGACAGCGATTCAAAAAGCGTCGCTTTACCGCTGATATTCAAACTCAAAGTCGTAAATATCCACGGTGTCCCCGTCGGCGATGCCCATTTCCTCCAGGCGGGCGAACAGACCCACCTTGCGGAGTTGCTGGTCGAAATAGTTCCGGGACTCGTAGTCCTCGAAATTGATGTTCTGCACCAGCCGTTCCAGCCAGGTACCGGTGACCAGCCAGGTGCTGCCGTAATGCTCAATGTCGAAGGCGTTGGGGTCGGTAGGCTCGGCGATGACCTCCACGTACTCCGGCTCGTAAATGGTCACGGGGGGCAGGGTACGCAGCCGCTCGGCTACCGCCCGCATAAGATTCCGGGTGCCCACGGTGGTGCCTGCGGAAATTTCGTACAGCTCACAGCCCGCTTCCCGGGCGGCGGCGCGGAGCCGCTCCAGATTGTCGCTGTCCGGGGGCAGCAGGTCGGTCTTGTTGGCGGCCACGATCATGGGGCGGTTGCTGAGATCAACGCTGTAGTTTTTCAGCTCCGCGCAGATGGCGTGAAAATCCTCCACGGGGTCGCGCCCTTCGCTGCCGGACACGTCCACAACGTGAACAAGCAGGCGGCACCGGTCGATGTGCCGGAGAAAATCATGCCCCAGACCCGCGCCCTCGGCGGCTCCCTCAATGATGCCCGGGATGTCCGCCATGACGAAGGACACACCCTCGTCCACGTAAATCACGCCCAGATTGGGATACAGGGTCGTAAAATGGTAGTTGGCAATCTTCGGGTGGGCGTTGGAGGTGACGGAAAGCAGGGTGGATTTGCCCACGTTGGGGAAGCCCACCAGGCCCACGTCCGCCAGAAGCTTTAATTCCAGAATCACGTCCCGCTCCTGGCCCTTGAGACCGGCCTTGGCAAACCGGGGAACCTGACGGGTGGGAGTGGCGTAATGGGCATTGCCCCAGCCGCCCCGTCCGCCCTTGGCGAGGATGGAGTCCTCGCCGGTGGACATGTCCACGATGATCTGATTTGTTTCGGCGTCCCGGACGACGGTACCCCGGGGAACCTCGATGATCAGGTTTTCCCCCCGTTTGCCCGCCATTTTCCGGCCTTGACCGCTGACACCGGCGGCGGCCTGGTACTTGCGCTTGTAGCGGAAATCCAAAAGGGTGGACAGGTTGTCGTTGACCCGGAGAATGACGCTTCCGCCATGTCCGCCGTCGCCGCCGTCCGGGCCGCCGGAGGCCACATATTTTTCCCGGTGGAACGCCACCGCTCCATCGCCGCCCCGTCCGCCGATGACGGTGATGCGCACTTTATCCACGAACATAGTTGTACGTCCTCCTAATCTATGGAAGTACGGGTACTTCCCTTTATTCAGCCGATTCTGCTGGCCAGCTCGAAAGCCAGCAGGGCAATTTTTTCCTTGTCTGATAGCCGGGCGTGTCCGGACAGGCTTCTGGGGTCCCATTGGGGATGGTCCAGATTGTCCCCGGCGTAGAAATACTGGAAAAATTCCACACCCCGGAAATTACATACGGCCTGCATGGCCGCACACTCCATCTCCACGCACACCGCGCCCATGCGCCGCCGGGCGGCGACCTTTGCGGGGGTTTCCCGGTAAAAGGCGTCTGTCGTCCAGGTGACGCCCCGGACATAAGGATACCCAAATTCCCGGAGAACCTCGATAAATTCGGGAATGTAGCGGGTATTGACGTCGATCAGATCCTCCGCCGGTAGGTAATGGTAGCTGGTACCCTCGTCCCGGATGGCTTTTGTGGGGATGATAATGCCGCAGTCCTCGATTTTCCTGTCCAGAACGCCGCAGTTGCCCAGCAGAATGATCCGCTTGGCGCCCATGGCGATGATGTCCTCGAACTGCCCCACACAGGCGGGCGCGCCGACTCTGGCCTTGCAGAAGCCCAGTCGCTTTTCGCGGTAGTGAACCGCATAAACCGGCCAGACGCCGTCCGCGTCGTGGGTCTCGGCAATGACCTGACCCTCCAGAAGCGCGGCCACGGAGGCAAAAAGTCTGTGGGAAAAGACGGAGATCACCGTTTCCGGGAAATGTTCCACCGGCTTATGGATAAAGTCCGGGTTGATGACGGCGCGGGGCGTGGGGTCAAATTCCGTTAACAGCACGGCTGTGCCTCCTTCCTGTGTATGCGCACAACGGCGCGATGTTATTTCAGCGTTTCCCTATAAAAAAGGCTGCCGCAATTTGTGCTGCGGCAGCCTTCCTTGTCCAGATGATCTTACTGCTCGGCGTACACGGAGCACTGCCGGCGATCCTTGCCCAGACGCTCAAACTTGACGGTGCCGTCAACCTTGGCGAACAGGGTGTCGTCCTTACCGATGCCCACGTTGACACCGGGATGGATGTGAGTGCCTCTCTGGCGAACCAGAATGTTGCCGGCCAGAACGAACTGACCGTCGGCACGCTTCACGCCCAGACGCTTGGACTCGGAATCACGGCCGTTCTTGGTGGAACCGCCGCCCTTGTGGTGAGCGAAGAACTGAATACCAATCTTCAGCATGGTGTTACACCTCCAAAACTTCGATATTATCAGGATAGTCGTCCCGCAGCGAACACAGAGTCACCAGCATTCCGGCAAGCACTGCCTGAACGGTGTCCTCCTCGTCGCAGGACGCGGGGAGGGTCAGGGTGATGCGGTTATCTTCCCCATCCTTGACCCGAACCTTGGCCTTGGCGCCGCACACATCGTTGATGGTGGCTTCGGCCATGGTAACGACAGCGGAGACGGCGGCGCAGACAATGTCTCTTCCCGGCTCGTCATAATCGCTGTGACCCGAGACGGAGAATCCGGTGATCCTCTCGCCCTCGGTGAAAAATTCGCATCTTGTCATAAATTACAGAGCGATCTTGGTGATCTCCACCTTGGTGTAAGGCTGGCGATGACCGATGTGCTTCTTCTCGTTCTTCTTGGACTTGTAGCGGATGATGTCAAGCTTCTTGCCCTTGCCGTTCTTGACGACCTTGGCCTCAACGCTGGCACCCTCCACAGTGGGAGCGCCGATCTTGGTGTTCTCGCCGTCCAGGACAGCCAGAACCTGGTCGAACTTGACGGTAGCTTCGGCTTCCGCGCCCAGCTTTTCCACGAACACGACGTCGCCCTCGGCTACGGTGTACTGCTTACCACCGGTTACGATAACTGCTTTCACTTGTTTCACCTACTTTAATTGTGTAGTCTCGCTCTGGGGGCGCGGTGATTTTGGACGCACCGACTGAAAGCCCCTTCAATGCGGCCTATCCATTCTAGCATTGCGTAAAGAAAAAGTCAAGAAGTTTCTGGGACTTTTTCTTGCGTTTTTCGCTGACTTTTGCTATACTGCCAATGGAATCGCAAATCTTTCCCCGGGAGGTGACTGCTCTGTGAAAACAAAAACCTGGATAGCCCTCATCGCGGCCATAGCGGCGGTTTGCCTGGGGCTGAGCGCTTTTCTCCTGCTGCCCGGCGGCGATGCCGGTTACGCCCAGATCAGCAGCGGGGGAAAGGTCGTCAAAACCGTGAATCTGCGTATCGATCAGCAGTTCACCGTCACCGGGGAAACCGGCGGCAGCAACACCGTCACCGTCCGGGACGGGCGTATCGCCGTCACGGCGGCGGACTGTCCCGACCACTACTGCATGGAGCGCGGCTTTTGCAGCGGCGGTACGCCGATCGTGTGCCTCCCAAACCGCCTGGTGATCCGGTTCCTGGGGGAACAGAGCGTTGACGCGGCAGCGGGATAATTTCTGGAAAAAACCCTTGACAAATGGCGATAGGTTGTGTATACTAATCAGGCATTCAGTTGAGTGCGCTGACGGACGATTAGCTCAGCTGGCTAGAGCATCCGCTTGACGTGCGGAAGGTCATAGGTTCGAGTCCTATATCGTCCACCAAACATAAGAAATCCGAACTTCTTCCCTGTGAGGGATGGGTTCGGGTTTTTTGTTTATATCAGAGATATTTCATATTGAGTTTTGTGCCAGCAGTGCCGGGTTGACACCAGTCTGCTGGCACTTATTTTATTTCCTGTTCCAGTTCATCGAACTCCTTTGTGGAGAAGAATTCACCCAGCGTAATTTCCAGCCCATCGCAGAGCTTTTTGATCGTAACTGTTCCTGGATTTTTGCTTTCTCCGTTTAGGATGCTTTTGACTGTAGCTTGAGGAACGGCGGAAATATTACTGAGTGCATTGGGCGTGATTTTACGTTCTTTGCACAACTGGCGAATACGATTTGCGATGGCTTCTCTTGTATCCATAAAAACCTCCGGGCGATTTATCACTGCTATGATACATCGTCCGGATTTTTAACATTAGTGATACTTCACTAATCGAAAACAATATGCTATATTAGTGATATACCACTGTCCATATCATACAACAGGGTTAGCAAACTGTATTACAATTTATCCGGATACCGATAAATTGGAGGTTTGTATTATGGAATATGGGTATATCCGTGTTTCTACAAGAGAACAAAATGAACAGCGGCAGCTCATTGCAATGCGGGAGTTTGGGATTCCCCAAAACCGAATCTACATGGATAAGCAATCCGGGAAGGACTTTGAGCGGAAGAACTACAAGAAAATGGTCCGGAAACTGAAAAAGGACGATACCCTGGTAGTAAAGAGCATCGACCGGTTGGGGCGAAATTATGAGGAGATTCTGGAGCAGTGGCGAATCATCACAAAGGAAAAACAGGCGGCCATTGTGGTGCTGGATATGCCCCTGCTGGACACCCGGCAAAACCGGAACCTGACCGGAACGCTGATCGCGGACATTGTTTTGCAGCTTCTGTCTTATGTAGCCCAGACGGAGCGGGAGTTTATCCGGCAGCGGCAGGCAGAGGGGATCGCCGCGGCAAAGCGAAACGGAGTGAAATTTGGGAGAAAGCCTATGGAACGACCGAACGGTCTGGAATCGTTGAAAGAGCAGTGGCTACATGGGGAATTGTCCGCAAGAGCGGCGGCAAAACAGCTTGGAGTGACGCATAGCACCTTTTTGAGATGGGTAAAGGAATGCAACGGATAAAAAAGTACAGTTTGCTAACCATACAAAAAATCGCAGATATTTATGTCTTTTATTATAACTCTTTGACAATTATTTTGCAAGTGTCAAATGGATAATAATGTGTACCTTAGTATCCACTAGGACGTGGAGAAAAAATTAAATAACAGCGGACAGCTCTTTAAGATTGCTAAGAATATACAACGGAGGATTGCTATGGGACATGTAATAGGTATTGACTTGGGTACAACATACTCAGCTGTCGCAGTAGTTAATGAAGCTGGTATTCCTGAGATATTGCCGAATAGTGAAGGTAAAAATACTACTCCTTCTGTTGTACTATTTCCGGAAACTGATAGCATTGACGAACCACTTGTTGGAGAAATGGCCAAAAGGACAGCGGCATCTTCACCAGCAGATGTTGTAGCCTTTGTTAAGCGTCAAATGGGTAATCCTGATTATCGATTCACTTCAACTAACGGAAACAGCTATTCTGCTGAAGAGATTTCCGCTATTATTCTAAAGAAATTAAAAGCTGATGCGGAAATGGCGTTGGGCGAAGAAGTAACAGATGCAGTTATCACTGTTCCGGCATATTTTGATGATGCTCGACGAGTGGCAACAAAACAAGCCGGCCGTATTGCAGGGTTTAATGTTTTACGGGTTCTGAATGAACCAACTGCAGCAGCAATTTCATACGGGATGAGTAATGATACCACCGGCTGTGTCTTGGTGTATGATTTGGGTGGTGGTACGTTTGATGTCACAATTATGGACATTGATGGCGGTCGGTTCGATGTGCTATCCACTGATGGAGACCGAAATTTAGGCGGCTTTGACTTTGATAATCGCATCATCGAAGAATGCATTGCCCAAATGGAGATGCAAGGAGCAGGGCAGAATTTGAATACGGATGATGAACTGATTGCTTCTATGCGAGAGAAAGCGGAGCTTGCTAAAATCAGTCTTTCTAATGTAAAGCAGGCAAATATAATTATTCCATATAATGGAAAACAATTTCGACTAAAAATCACAAGAGAACATTTTGAAGAAATTACAAGAGATCTTCTTAATCGAACACATGATATGGTAGAGGAAGCATTGGCTGCTGCTCAAAAAACGTGGAGCGATATTGACCGAGTATTGCTAATAGGTGGATCGACGCGAATGCCTATGGTGCGCGATATGATGGAACGAAAGAGTGGCAAACATTTTGAGTTGAATGTAAATCCGGATGAAGCGGTTGCACTTGGAGCAGCGATACAGGCAGCATTGTGCAAACAGGAAAAAGGCAGGGGGACATCTACTAACGCTTGCGACAATTCAGCGCTTATACCAGCGCTATCTTCCTTGACGATGCCAATCATTGTTTCTGATATAACAAGTCAGGCATTGGGAGTTATCATGCTGGACTCAGTCACAGAAGAAGAAAAGAATTTTGTTATTATACCGAGAAACGCAAAAATTCCGGCCAAAGGTAATACATCGGGTAGCACTGTAGTGGATAATCAGCACTCAATTAATGTTCGGGTCACACAGGGTGAAGAACAGGATGTGCGATATTGTGTAGTTATAGGAAGCAAAGAAATCCCCGTACCACCATATCCTAAGGGTGCGCCGTTAACAATTTCATATGCCTATGATATCGATCAAACAGTATATGTTGAAGTGTTTGATGATACGGCACACTGCTCTCTTGGTACCTTTGAAGTGGATCGTGTATTGAATATGTCGGAAGAAGAAGTCAGTCAGGCAATCACAAAGATTGACGAGATGGACATTACATAAGAGGGCATATTAGGCAGAAAGGACAAGGTGATGGCCAATGGACAATGTGCCTGAGGAAAAAATCGATGAGTTGATTACTGGCATTGCAGAGTTACGAGATTTGTTTATTCGTCGCTTGATAGATGATAAAGTGAAAAATAACGCAATAGAAAAGCTCGCAGTTGCCAATAAGGACTTGATAAGATCATTAGAGGGGGCGCAACTTAATGCTATTGCGAAAGACTTGTTCTTACTTTGCGACCGTATTTACCAGCAGCCCAAAGAGGACGATTTTGCTTGGTCGATGTTGGATGAGATTCTAGAGATTTTGGCAAGACGGGGAATTGAACCGATTAACAAACTCGATAAGTTTGATCCCAGTTTGCACAATATTGTCTCAACTGTACATGCTACATCCGAAGTACCGGCTGGAACAATTGTAGAAATACGTAGGCACGGTTATATAAAAGGGCAGCATTTATTACGTCCAGCGGATGTTGTTATTGCAAAATAGGCCGGAGGATATTTGATGGACGTAACACAGGCTACTAAACACTATCAATCGCTTATTCATAGCCATAGTTGTTTACTTTTCTCTATTGAACAGGAAAAATCTGCCTTGAGGCAAAGAAAAGATAATGCGATTGCTGTAGAGATGAACAAAGGGAACATCAAGGTTCAAAAGTATTGTTCGCAATTTCAGAACAGGTTTAGGGCCTATAGCGAAACATTAAGGGGTATTGTAGATGCAATACCCAATCCCAATAGAGATACATCTATTCTGCGTGTGGCAGAGTATGTTTCTATTGGAACAGCCAAATTAAAAGGGCTGGAACAATACAACAGTACGCTCCCATACATTGTCCCGTTCTTAGGTAAGAACAGCCTTGCAGTTGAAGGTGCAGGCCTAGCAACCGACATTATGCTAAAAAGCATAATGATATCGGCTCTGGAACAAACTGCCGCAGGACAATTGTCAGTAAGCATATATAATCCTGAATGGCGTGATACCTTTTCGTGTTTTGCGATTTTAGATGATTTTGAATCTATCTCATCTCAGGAGGGTTTATCGAAATTATTTGACAGATTATCAGAACAAATTTCAGCAGCGGATAGTGTCCTAAAAGGGCAGTTCCCCTCTATTTTGGCGTTGCGGCAGGAGGCAAAGCAGTCTGTCGGCCAGCTCCGGCTTGTTGTAATTGCAGGTGATGATTGGTTGCATGAACCGTCCTTACGTTCAAAACTTGTACATCTCCTTGCAGGAGCGCCTCGTGCGGGTATTGGCTTTATCCTGCAGTTGCCTGCAGGAGCAGCGGAACAAATCAACCTTGATTTAAAGAAAATTGTTTTATTGAAGGAATCTTGCTCAGGTGAATGGAAAACAACATTAATGCCCAATGTATTAGTTAGGCCTTATAGTCGCAAACAAAACGATATCTTTGATATTTTTAATGCATTGAACGAGAAAGCAAAACAATCTGTTGCAATTGCAATCCCGTTTGACAGTATAGAAAATACACGTGAGATGTGGAGAGCCTCATCTGCCGAAGGTATTACATTTTCTCTTGGAAAAGCTGGAATGGAAACGGTTACTCTGCGAATGGGCGATGAAAACACTCAAATTAACAATGCATTAATTACAGGCGCTCCTGGGAAAGGTAAGTCGAATTTACTAGAAGTAATAATACATAGTCTGTGCTGTCGTTATAGCCCAAATGAGTTAGAACTATATCTTCTCGATTTCAAAGATGGCTTAACATTTAAACCATATGGAGATGTGAAGAATCATTCGTGGATACCTCATGCGGCAGTACTGGGCATTGAAAGTGAACGCGATTTCGGCGTAGCGGTCTTAGAACATATTGAAGAGGAACGCTTACGCCGTGCTCGTGCTATGAAAAAAGTTGATGCACACACTGTTGCAGAGTATCGCACTGCTAAGCCTGCATCTTATATGCCTCGTATTGTTATCGTGATTGATGAATACCAAAAGTTAGTTGAGTTTACAGATGATACTGGAATTCGTGCGGCTGAGCTGATTGAGAATACAGTTCGTCAAGGACGAGCCTGCGGGATACACTTAATTTTAGCGAGTCAAACTGTAGAGCGTAAAGGCGCATTGGCCGCAAAGAGTGATGCGGTCTATGCATCTATACCAATTCGTATAGCACTTCAAAATAATATTCAAGAATCCTATGCAACGTTCGTGCAAGGAAATGATGCGGCGGCTAGATTGCGCGTTCGTGGAGAGGCTGTAATGAATCTCAACTATGGTGCATTGGATTCGAATATGCATTTTACCGTTGCCTATGCCGACCCAAAGCAGATGCAGTTATTGAGAAAGCAATGGTGCACAGAACCAATCGGTAGAACTCGTACTCCAAAAGTGTTTGGTACAAACGATTTATTCTCACTACCGGATGCTTTGGAAATGTTTGCATTGTGGCGAGGTGCAATTGAGAAATCAGGTGTGGCACCAAAACTTCTATGTGGTCAAGCACTAACCGTGGACAGAGCTATTGTTGGAATTCCTTTCGGGAAAGAATCAGGCCGCAATGTGGCTATCTTTGGAAATGGTGACGGAGAAGGAACTGATACATTACCGCTCAATTATGTAGTCGGCATTTTGCAGGGAATGACGTTGTCACTAGCAATTCAGCATCCAGAAGGAGATGCGGTTTTCACGTTGATTGATGGAATGCTTGACTCTACAAAAAAGCGCAATGGCTTTTTCAGCTGGATGAGTCTGATGGAGCGTCTAGGATTTCCCGTGACGATTATTCCAGCCCAAAAAGCTCCCGAATTTTTTTTCGAAACTGTAAGTTGCATTAAAAGAACAGATTACCCTAGAGATTCGCACTACATCATTGGTATGGGAATGGATCGATGCACCAACATGGCAGAAGAATACACATCCTCTGAGAAAGGCAGCTCGAAGGATGATGCATTTGGTGGATTCGGTTTGAATATGTCCATGTTTAATAAAACAACCGGCTCAGAGCAGTTGGGGAAGTTGCTTGAAATCGGTCCACCCAATGGTGTTCACTTTATTGGCTGGTGGAATAACTACAATACATTTGAATCGCAAGTTCGGATTACTGACAGAGGCTACATCGAAACGAAACTATTGTTGCACACAGGCGTTAGCACTGCTCGAAGTATTTTGAACACAGCAATTACTAACTGGGAGGGTAAAGCAAATCGGCTACTTGCGCATGATGACACAGCATTTCCTCATGACATGAGACTAATGCCCATGTCTCCGCTTCGTATAATTGATGTTGGAAAGATGGAGGCGAAAATGTGGTAGGAGATTGCTTTGACTATCAAAAGTACACTAATGCAATGAATGCAATTGCTGGTGCCCAGAGTGAGCTGGAAACATATATAAAGAGTGCTGAAGCTGAGCAGGCAATGTGTCAGAAACGAATCAAGGAAAACTACAAAAAGCAGTTGGCAGAATTGGAGCAAATATGTCAGGATGCCATGGCACAATTCTCGGCACTGAGCATTCAATACTGTGAACTATGCAATAGGCCTGCGGTGGCCGCTTCTGCAATTCCAAACACACTGCCTTTTAGAGAGGCTATTGCAAAACAGGTTGACGATGCAAAAAAATTACAGCATTCACTAAGTGATATCCGCCAAGAGCAGGAGACTTTGAGACGGCAAAAATTAGAGTTCGAAAGATTGCAACGGGAGCAGTCTCAACGAAAGATTGAAGCGCAGAATCGTGCAGAAGAACGAATAAAGCAGGAATTACAACGGAGACAGCAGATATTAGAAGACGAGCTTCGTCGCACTGGGGGTAATAAAAGTAAAGATTACAGCCGCCTAAGGAAATGAGGATTTATTATTAAATAGGAGGAATGACAAATGTCAGAATTAGGCCAAATCAAGCAACAGATTATGCAGTTTTCCGCACAGGTAGGTCAAGCAGCATATAATATTAAGCAACTAGAATTGGACATGGACAAACAAATCGGATTTATTGAGCAGATTATCGGTGGTGCGAGCGATAATGCTGATAAACAGATGATTGCCTCTCTCGAGCATGCAAAAAAATCTGTCAACGATGCCGCACTACAATTGATTTTAGCATCTAATGCTGCAAGTGACTGGGCAGCGAGATCATAATCCGAATTATATAGATTTTGTGAAAAGGAGATTTTTTATGGGACTGTTAGATAAGCTGATTCAAATGAAAACAGATCACGATGCGCAAAAGGCACAAGAGGCTGCAGAAAATCTTGCATTATGCAATCGCTTGAGACAGAATCAGATATTTTTAAATTTTGCGGATTTTATTCATGACCTTTTGGCAAACACATCTTCCGAGCCGTTAAAGTGGGTATCCGGAGCGAGCGATGATGCATATGAGAGAAAACTTGCTATTGTTGTTACCAACAATGATTTCGCATTTGTTGCAAGCTATTTTTATCGTGATTACTTCTATGATTCTGAAGGCGAGTCACAATTTTATCTTCGTAAGGGAATGAAAGTTTTAGAATGTCACTCTTTTGAAGATTACGGTATGCAGTCTCTGCCCAATAGGCCTGGTGTAATTGATGCGGTTTTGGAAACACTGGCATCGCGACTGAAAGAAATTCCTTATATCTTCTTAAAAAAAGGGGATGTTGAAACAGATGATGGCCATTCGCGTTCATGCTATCATGCGGTTTTGATTAATGTAAGCTCTAAAGGGTTGAATCAAAAGCGCTCGGCATGGTAAAGACTGTTCGAGGTGCAAATCAATGGTCGATTATTACTCACTTCTTGCGATAGCCCCAGATACAAATGATGATGGGATACGAACTGCAATACGCCAAGCTCGGCGCAAGTGGTCAAATCGTCAGAATAATCCAAATACCGAAATACGTGCTGAAGCAGAAAAAATGATGAGAGACATATCTGAAGCAGAACGTGTTTTGCTTGATCCTGAAAAACGCAACCAGTATGATGCGGACAGAGAGATAATCCAGCCTCAAAGAGAAATGGATAGTCGCAATCAAGAATCATCCCAGCCTCGTGGTTTTCCTGGTTGGCGTACACATGCAGAAGAATTATTTAGAAATGGTCAGTTTAATGAGTTATGTGCTTATATGGCCCCTATCGTTGCTGAGAATAATGGCGATATTATAGCGTGGTTTTTGTATGGACTTGGGCAAATCAATACCCCGAATTACAAAGAGGGTATCGCATGTATGAAAAAAGTGTTATCAATGGATAGCCACTGTAGTCCTGCAATGAGAGCGTTGGGAAACTGCTACTATGATCACAAAGACTATGCAGAAGCAGAAGCATGGTACACTCGGGGAACAAAATATGACAGCGCTATGCGAATTGATATAGCTGATGCTCAAAACAAGCAAAGAAAATATAGCGAAGCATTAGCAACAGCCTCCATAGCACTAGATGAACAGAAAAACAACGACCAAGTTAAAGAGATATATGCAAGGTGTTTACGAGATCACACATTTCAGTCTTTATCGGTAGATGAACTTAATGGAATATACGAGATTACAAACAAAAATCAATTAGACTATATGAAGAAAAAAATTCCATTATTTAACGCATTACTGCCATCAACGAATTACACTGTTTGTCAAATCGTGAATACTGCAAATGACATACTATCTAATGCGGAAAGAAATGATTTTTCAATCAAGCCACTAATTCCATGGTTTGTTGGTATCATTATCCTGTTTGTTCTCAATCTGGCTGCAGTTAATTTTATACTTATTCCAATTATGATATATAAGTGGTGGAAGATGAAATTACCGCATTATAAAACATCCCGATCAACAGTTGACAGACGAACAGGCCTTCAGTAATGATTTTTTATAATCAAGAATTTCTATGAATAATCTTCAAGAAGTATCGCAAAAGATACAGCAGCTATGTGTGGAGATGGAAAAGTATGGGGTATATTTGTCCCAGATATCACAGAGTGTTGCAGCTTGGCGGGATAGGCTTGGAATATCCTTAGAAGGGACAAGCCAAACAGAATACATAAAAACGATTTTCGCATTTCAGGCATCCAATCAGTCTATTCGAGTTGCTATACAATCACTTTCTAACGCTACGCAATGTGGACAAGAATGGGTATTGTCACATGGAAGCTACGGCTACTCATTCGAGTCATCTTCTGCAACAAATAGCTATGCACGTGCTGAAATGGATGCTAATGACGCTAATGTGTTTCTCCGGGAACAAAGTAACTTAAAACGAGACTTGGTTTTAAAGTTTCTTCCTTCACGCATTGATGCTATTGATGCAGCCTATGCTAATGCTCCAAGGCCTATCGTATCCATAATTAACCGATATGCAGCACGGTTGAATGGCGTGCGCCCGTCCTTTGTAAAAGGAGAATGCTACTATTCTCCGCAGGGCGGCTGGATTGTAATGGACGAAAACATGAACAATGCAGAGTATGCCGATGTGCTAAAGCACGAAATGGGACATTTTATCGATCATATGATGGGAACGCGGTCAGACTCCGCAGCTTTTTTACAAGCAATGGAAAAAGAATGCGGTAAATATGACACATCGACTGCCAGTGGCAACCTAAATATGAAGGAGATGTTGGATGATTTATTTAGAGCGTATCTGAAAACAAAGTATTCTTGTACTATTTCAACAAAATCCAAATG
>URBH01000006.1 GCA_900546075.1 uncultured Eubacteriales bacterium
GATTCTTCGGCAGATAGACTGCCTCATAGTCCATAAAGGACGGCGTGGTGGGCAGCGCCGTCATCAGCCCCAACAGGCCGTAATGGGTCACAAAGGCCATGATTGCCTTTTCCACCTCGTCCTCCAGACAGCGGTTCATCATCAGCATTCCCACATTCAGCGCCTCCAGCACCATCTCGGAGGATTCCTTCAGCGGGTTATATACATCGGGCTTTGCCGTTTTCTCCGGCGTAATATAGCGTTTTCCGCCCTTGCCGGTCTTGATCTCATAGCGGTCATACCGCACCCAGTGGGAACGGGACTGCGCAAACAGATTGTTCATAACGCTGTTCCTCTCAATTCGTAATCCATCTATATATTAACCATATTACTATTGTATCAACCGTCCTTGGCATCGTCAAGGGCGGCTTCCTTTTTTCTCGGTTTTGTTTTGTTTTCCCGGAGGATCACGGCATCCTTGCCCATGGTTTGCAGCAACGCTTCATATTCTTCCATGAACTCGCGCTCCCGCAGCGTAAGGCCATGATCGTTTTCCAGCTTTTCGCTCAGATGCTCATACATCCGTCTTTGCAGCTTTTTCTGAATGGTCATACGCAACTTTCGGATATTCCTGTCGGACTGCCCTCGGATGGCGGCAAGCCTTGTGGTGCTGTATTGCTTGACGAACAGGTAATACAGCACTTCTTTCTGTTCATCACTGAGGGTGAAAAAGAGCTTGGAGAGAAAGCGGTTAGCTGTCAGCTCGTGCAACTCGTAGGGACAGGAGAAGATGATGTCGAGGAAGTTTCCCTGACAGAGCTGACGGAACCTCGGCAGATTCATCCAGAGGGGAGCAATCTTCGGATCAGGTACCGCCTGAAACTCCAACGGCACATCCCCACGCAGGTTTTCGTGGTCACATTCCCGGCGCTCCCGATTTCTGTCCAGCTTGTTCCACTCGTCTACCACACTCAGAAAATCGGATTCCGTCCTGGCTGCTTCCTCTAAACGCCGCAAAGCTTCTGCGCGAATTTCCCGTTTGAGCCGTTTTTCGCTGGTGGGCGCGGCTTCCTCTTTCTCGTCCTCCAGCTCGGCATGATAGTCTCTGGGGTGCTCGTCCTGCTCCAGCTCGCTTTCCAGCTCCAGCGTGCGTTCCTCGGCAAGCGCTTCCTCCAGCGTCTCGTCCTCCGGCGCACCGTCAGACGCATCCTCCCAATCGGCAAAGCCGTCCGCATCCATTTCAAGGTCGGTTTCCTCTATTTGCTCCTCGGTATCTTCTTCCTCATCGGAAAAATCATCGTCAAGCAGCAGTCCATCCTCCCATGGTTCCACGACAGCTTCACCTCCCCGAAAAAGAATTTTTCTTTTTTTCAAAAACAGTTCCGATTTACACCCCGTATTTCTCCTATTAGTAGAGGAAGTAATCTTAGCACAAGTTACACGGGTTACTTTCCGAGCCATCAGCAAAAAAGGAGGATATGGAGCATGGAAAAGCAACAAAAAGCCACGGTTGGCTTACAGCCAACGGAACCAAACACATTATATCAAAAACCAACCAATCACGCAAGGAGGATGCCTATGGAGCAGAACAAACGAGAGCAGTTTATCATCCGCCGAATCGGCGGCACCACCTACAAGGTCAGAGTCGTGTTCAACGAAAGCGGCGGCGAGACCATGGAGGATAAAATTTTGCGGATTGTACGCAATGATATGGTTACAAACGACGGAACCTATGGTATAATGGAGACACCACAAATGAGCCGACAGTCTGAAAGGAGCGCATCATGAGCGTGAAACAGACTGAAAGCAAAATTACCGCTCTCTATGAGCGGCTGTCCCGTGACGATGACAACGCCGGGGATAGCAATTCCATCGTGAATCAGAAAAAATACCTCGAAAGCTATGCCCAGCAGAGAGGCTACACCAACTGCCGCCATTACACCGATGATGGCTGGAGCGGCGGCAATTTCGAGCGGCCTGCATGGAAATAGCTTATCGCAGACATTGAGGCAGGTAGGGTTGCCCATGTGATCGTCAAGGATATGAGCCGGGCGGGGCGTGACTATCTGCAAACCGGATTTTACACGGAGGTATTCTTCCGGCAGCACGGCGTTCACTTTGTCGCTATTGCCAACAGCGTGGACAGCGACGACCAGAACAGCAACGAGTTTGCCCCCTTCCTCAACATCATGAATGAGTGGTACGCCCGGGACATCAGCAAGAAGCGCCGTATCAGCAACAAGATTAAGGGCAACGCTGGGGAACCCATGGGGCCGCCTCCTTACGGGTACATCAAGGACCCGGATAATCCGAAGCACTGGATCGTTGACGAGGAAGCCGCCCTGATTGTTCGCAGAATCTATAATCTGATTCTGGAAGGATATGGGACGGAACAAATCGCCTCCATGTTTGAATCAGAAGGTATCCTCACGCCCCGTGCCTACTGGCTGAAAAAGGGCATCCGAAAGCCTGGAAAGGAAACGCAGCAGCCATCCACAAAGTGGAACCCTTCTACCATCGTCAATATTCTGTCATTGCAGGAGTATTGCGGAGACGTTTTGAACTTCAAGACCTATTCCAAGTCTTACAAGAACAAAAAGCGGATTCCCAATGACCGTGAAAACTGGGCCATTTTCGAGAATGTCCATGAGCCAGTGGTTGACCGTGCCATTTGGGAACAGGTTCAGGAAAAGCGTGGGAAAATCCGCAGACGGAAACCCAAAGACGGGGAACGGAATATGTTTTGCGGCCTGTTGGTATGTGCGGATTGCGGTCATAATCTGAACTACCATTTCAACCAGGGCAATCACGATATCAAGTATTTCAACTGCTCCAACTACAACAGTGGCCGGGGCAGCTGCACTTCTACCCATTATATCCGTGTGGATTTCCTGGAACAGGTGGTTTTGGGTGAGATCAGGCGGCTTACAAAGTATGCCGTACATTACGAGGACGAATTTCAGCAGGCTATTATGGGCAGCACCCAAAAGGCGGTAGAGCTGGAACGCAAGATTAAACAAAAAGAGCTTGCGGCAGCGCAAGCCCGTGATGGTGAACTGGATAGGTTATTTGAACGAATCTATGAGGATAACATTTCCGGGAAGCTGTCAGACGAACGCTTTGCCAAAATGTCCCAGCGTTACGAGGAAGAACAAGCGGAGCTATCCGGAAAGATCAAGGCACTCCGCAAAGAGCTGGACAAGCTCAACGGTGACGCTGTTTCCACGGATATGTTCCTGGCTACCGTCCGCAAGTACACCCGCGCCAAGAAGCTGACGCCTCGGATGCTGAACGAATTGGTCAACCACATTGAGGTTCACCAAGCCGAGAAAATCAACGGCGAATGGGTCCAGAAATTGACCATCTACTACAACTGTGTCGGTGCCCTGTTTATCCCGGATACCCCGTCCATGCCCGTGCCTGATGTAACCGTCAACACCCGCAGAAGTGTCTATGTCAGCTATGAACCGGCACAAAATGGACAACAAAAATGACGAGTGTTCTCAAAGGATCAAATCCTATAAGAACACTCGTCATGGTACGCCAGAAGGGACTCGAACCCCCGACCTACTGATTCGTAGTCAGTCACTCTATCCAACTGAGCTACTGGCGCATACGCACTTCTCTCAAATGCCTGAATATAGTACCACATCTCTTAAAAAAATGCAAGTGCTTTTTTCGCTTTTTCCAACTTTTTTATCTTCCCCCCTGTGCCGCCTTGACAGCTTCGGTGTTTCTGGTGTAAAATGTCCACCATAAGGAGACGCTGGATATGGATAATCTGGATTTGAATATGCTCCCCGAGCTGCTGCTTCCGTGGTATCGGGAAAACCACCGCTGCCTGCCATGGCGGGAAACGAAAGAGCCTTACCATATCTGGCTGTCGGAAATCATGCTCCAGCAGACACGGGTGGAAGCCGTTAAGGGCTACTACGCCCGCTTCCTCGCCGCTTTGCCCACCGTGGAGGCTCTGGCAAACTGTGATGACGACGCTCTGCACAAGCTGTGGGAGGGACTTGGCTACTACAGCCGGGTGCGGAATCTGAAAAAGGCGGCGCAGGTCATTCAGGAACGCTATAACGGCCAATTTCCCGGGGAATACGATGCGGTTCTGGCGCTGCCCGGTATCGGCGAGTATACCGCGGGCGCCATCTGCTCCATTGCCTTTGACCTCCCCGTCCCGGCAGTGGACGGCAACGTGCTGCGTGTTTTCTCCCGGCTGACGGACGACCCCGCCCCTATCGATCTGCCCGCCGTGAAGGCAGGCGTCCGGGAAAGGCTTGCCGCCATTTATCCAAAAGAAGCCGGTGACTTCACCCAGGCGCTGATGGAGCTGGGCGCCACCCTCTGCGGCCCCAACCGGAAGCCGGAATGCGGCAGCTGCCCCTGCCGGGAGATTTGTCTCGGATATCAGCACGGCACCGCGGAAGACCTCCCCGTCAAGTCCCCCAAGCGGGAGCGGCGGCAGGAGGACAGAACCATGTTCATTCTGCAATGCGATGGGAAATACGCTCTGGAAAAGCGCCCGGACAAAGGGCTTCTCGCGGGGCTGTGGCAGTTTCCCAATGTTGCCGGACATCTGGATACGGCTCAGGCGCTGGCCGAGGTGGAGCGGATGGGGCTTCGTCCCCGGGAAATTCTGCGGGAAGTTTCGAGAAAGCACATTTTTACCCACATTCAGTGGAATATGAAAGGAATTTATCTGGAGGTTGCCGAAGCGTCCGGCAATTTTTCCTGGTTCACGGCGGAGCAGATCGACGCCCAGGCGGCGCTGCCCACGGCGTTCCGCCTGTTTTGGGAGGAGGAAGAGAGAGATGTTTGATTTCCACATGCATTCCCGGGTTTCCTTTGACGGTCACGACACCGGCCGCGCTATGGCGCAGGCGGCGCTGGACGCCGGGTTGAAGGAAATCTGCTTCACCGACCATCTGGACTATGACCCCACCGGGCAGATGGGCGACCTGACCTTCCGCACGGAGGTCTACAACGCAGAATACGACCGTCTTTCGCTTCCCGGGCTGACCATCCGGCGGGGCGTGGAATTTGGCCTTACCCGGGACAATCCGGCGCAGTTCCGGAAAGACCTTGCCCGGCGTCCCTTTGATTTCGTCCTCGGCTCCATCCATTTTGTGGACGGGTTTGACGTGTATTTTGAGCCGTTCTGGCAGGGGAAGACCGTTCATCAGGTGGAGCAGCGGTATCTGGAGGAAACCCTGGCCTGTGTTCAGGTTCACGGGGATTTCGATGTACTGGCGCACCTGACCTACATCAGCAAGCCCCCCTGTCACCCCACCCATGCGCCCCTGTCCTATGCCGCCCATCGGGAAGTCATCGACGAAATTCTCCGGGTTCTGGCCGCAAAGGGTAAGGGGCTGGAAATGAACACCAGCGGCGTTGACCGCTGCGGCGATTTTCTTCCCTCCGCCGACATTTTCCGGCGCTTCCGGGAGCTGGGGGGCGAGATCGTCACCGTCGGCTCCGACGCCCACCGCTGCAACCGGGTGGGGCAGTACACCTTCCGCGCCTGTGAGATTCTGAAAGACATTTTCGGGTACGTCTGTACCTTCGAAAACCGGCAGCCGGTTTTTCATAAGCTGTGATATAAGCGCAAAACGCCCCGGGCATCTGCCCGGGGCGTTCGGTTTCACATTAAAGCACCCGATCTGCTTTCTTTTCTGACCGGATCATAGCAAGCGCCATACCGGCCACAATTATGTATCCCACCAGTGAAATGGCGGATGCCTCAACGCCAAATTCGCCGCCCGTAACGGCAAATAATTTGGAGTCAAGGACGTACGTCATTACGGAATATGCATCCGCTTTTTCCCCGATGGCCAGTCCTCCGCCGATCATCACAATATTCCAGACGGCATGTACCACTCCGCTGTTCCAGACGGAGCCGCTTTCGATTGCAATCAAGGAAAACATAACACCGACCATCGTACCGGCAAGAATGACCAGCAAGCAACTGCCTACCGAAAAATTCATCCCCAGAATATGCACAAAACCAAATAATATCGAGGGGACAATAACCGCCGCCTGAATGTTCCACTTTTTCTTTAATACATTCAGAATAACACCTCTGAATACCATTTCTTCAACAAATCCAGCCGCAATTCCGGTAAACGCAATGCCCGCGCTTAATGTATTGAAAATTTGCGTTCCGCTCATATTGGACGAAACGTATTGACCGCTGAACGCCAGAAGATAGCTCCCTTTGACCAGGGACGGCAATAATACAGCCGTCAGAATCCATCTCTTTTTAACGGCAAATTCAGGCATTCCCAAATCTGCCATAGGCAGTTTTACAATTTTACCGGCAAAGGCTTTCAAAAAAACATACGCCAATCCGACATATAAAAGCCCTGCAATTATATTGCAGACTCCGGACGGGACTTTTATCAGGCCAAACGCGGCTGCAATGCCCTGGGCGATAAGCTGCGAAATAAGTAAAATGAATATTGCAGCAAATGAATCGCCGATGGCTTTCTTTGTACTCATTTTGCGTCCACCTCTACATCAGATACCGTAAGGGTAACGGCGATTCCCGCATTGCACTCAGCATTTCTGAAATCGTCCGTTACATCCGTAACGCGCATACTGTTCGCGGTTGTCCCGATTTTGACCCAAAGAGGGATTTCTTTATTCAGCATAATCGGCACCTCCCGGTCAATTCTTGTCCCGCCAACTCCTGTGGACTCGTCAAATGGCGTGTCTACAGTCGGGAAGCTATACTTAACATGGCCGTTTTCATCGATGGTATATAAATCACAGCCGGTTTCCGTCAGTCTCACGGCTATTCTCCCGGTTAAATGGTCAATGTTTCCAGCCGTTGTTCCATCTTCAACCCATTCACCGTCACGATAGACCCAAATCGATATTGCATATGATTTCGCAGTCTCATCAAACGAAATGTCGAAGAACTGGATTTCATCATCAAACAGGCTGAGAACATCCTGGGTTTCCTCCGAAAAATCGCTTGGCTTTATATACATTGCAGACTGCTTATTCTGTGAACACGCGCATAATGCAAAAATAAGCAATCCCACAAGCAGCATACATGTTATTTTCTTCATGTCGTACTCTCCCTTCTTGTCGGGCTTCACTATACCATATATCTGCATAAATTTCAACAGCAGCCACGGCAGGACAACCCGCCGTGGCTGCTAATCTCTTTTATCCCTCGTATGTCGCGGCCATGTCTTTGTAGAAGGCCATCATTTCTTCTTCGGTGTCGAAATTGGCCACGTACATCTGGTTCGCCATGGCGCCGGAGAGGGCGTCGGGAATGCGTCCCCACATGACCATTTTGCTGCCATACTTCATCATGACCTCGTAATCGTCCAGCTTGTAGCGCCGTCCGTCCCGGCGGCCGTAAAAGGCGCAGAAGTGATGCGCGCCGATGGGCTTGGTGTTGCAGTCAAAGGCCACCATGTCCGCCCAGATCTTGTATACGTCAGTCTCCTGGGAGTAGTTGTACATCTCGGGGGTGTAGCCGCCGGAGGGGCGCATGTTGACCTCCAGACCGATCACGTCTCCCTTTTTGCCCAGTCCCGCCTGATCTTCGTTCAGGACGAAGAATTCCAGATGGACGAAGCGGCTTTTCACACCGAAGGCTTTCACGGTGGCAAGTCCGGCCTTGCGGATCTTCTCCGGCAGCTCCTTCACCAGATAATACACGGAATCGCCCTGCGTATTTACGATGTCCATGATGGACAGAGGCGTGATATTGCCGGACTCGAACAGCATCTGTCCCTTGGAATCCACGATGCCGTCGAAGGTCTGGACATAGCCGTTGACGAACTCCTCCATGATGTACACGGCGTCGTCCTTACTTCTGACAAACCACCGGACGTCCTCGTCGGATTGCAGCTTGTAGGTGTTGCAGGCGCCCACGCCGCTGTCCGGCTTGACCACCACGGGATAGCCCACGGTGTGGGCAAATTCCAGGGCGTCCTCCAGCCCCTCTACCAGATGATACCGGGCGGTGGGGATACCGGCCTTGGCGTAATACTTCTTCATGCAGGACTTGAACTTGATCTTATCCATCTCGTCCAGCTTGGGGCCTGTGGTGATGTTGAATTCGGTGCGCAGGGCCGCGTCCCGCATCAGCCAGTATTCGTTGTTGCTTTCCAGCCAGTCGATCTTGCCGTATTTGTAGGTGAAGAAGGCGACGGCCTTGAACACCTCGTCGTAATTTTCCAGACTGGAAACCTTATAATATTCGTCCAGACTGTCGCGCAGCTCCTGAAGCAGATCGTTATAGGGGCTGTCGCCGATGCCAAGCACCCGCATGCCGTTATTTTTCAGCTCCCGGCAGAATTTCCAGTAGGTCATGGGGAAATTCGGGGAGATGAATATGAAGTTCTTCATGTGTTTCACTCCTTATATCTTTAGCCTAAAAACCAAGGCAGGTAAGTCTGCACCATCTTGTACCACCACGGCCAGTCGTGGTCAACGTCGTAGCCCCAGTATTCAAACCGGGTGTGGATGCCCTTCCGGCAGCAGACCGTGTCCAGCCAGCGGGTGGATTCCAGCAGCGGCTCCTCCCACGCGCCCTGACCGCAGACGATCAGGCTCTTCTGGCTGTTGTAGATGGCCTTGTAATAGTGGTTATCGGGCATGTTCTGCAAATACAGGCAGGGGCAGTTGGCGTACACCAGCTCGTCGCAGTAGTCGCCGAAGAACTCCTTGTTGTCGTACAGGCCGGAAATGGCGAAGCAGCTGTCAAACAGGTCGGGACGGCGGTAGTAAAAGTTCGCGGCGTGCATGGCGCCCATGGACGCGCCGAAGGTCATAATGCCCTGATCGTGTCCGTTGGCCATACCGGCAATATGTTTGATGTAAGGCACCAGCTCGTCCACCACGTAGTGATACCACTTTTCGTGGTTTTCAATGCGCCAGCGGTTGTCCGCGCCTATGGCTGCCCAGCTTTCATTGTCGATGGTGTCGATGGAGAAGACCATGCACTTGCCGGACTCGATCCAGGGCGCCCAGTAGTCCACCATTTTGAAGGATTCAAAATCCCAGAACCGTCCCGCCTGGCAGGGAATAAAAATCACAGGCTTGCCGCAGCTGCCGTAGATTTTGAACTCCATGTCCCGGTTCAGCCAGCCGCTCCAATGCTTTTCGTAGCGAATTTCCATTTCTTTCCCCTCTCGCTCTCTCTATTAAAGTCCCAGGCACTCCATAAAAATCGGGATCTGCTTTTCCCAGCTGGCCTCCGAATGATTTCCCCCGGGGACAATGCGGAAGGCCAGATTGACCCCCTTGGTCAGCAGCAGGTACACTGCGGAGGGGATGACCGCCTGGCTTGCCACATGGTTGGCCATTTCGTTTTCCCCGTAGTCCATGTAGATGGTCGTGTCCGGGCGGATACGCGCCTTGGCAATCAGCTCCATCACCTTTCCCGGCGCGACCCAAAGGCTGGGGGACAGGCAGGCAGCCCGCTGGAAAACGGAATTGTAGGCCGCCGCGCCGTATAGCGCCATCAGGCCGCCCATGGAGGAGCCCGCGAGAATGGTGTTTCTCCGGTCGGGCAGGGTGCGGAAATGCCCGTCGATGTAGGGTTTCAGCTCATTTACCATCCAGTTCATGGTGATACTGCCCCTGCCCCGGATTTTCCCCAGCTCGGCATTTTCAAAGGTCACGGGGGAATACTCCGACAGCCGGCAGTTGCCCTGGTGGTTGCACTCCACACCCACGATAATGAGCTGCTTTCCGGTGCGCTCCATGTAGTCGTTCATGCCCCAGGACTTGCCGAAGGTCGCGTCCTCGTCAAAGAAAACGTTATGCCCGTCGAACATGTACATGACGGGGTACCGCCGGTCGGGTTCTTCGTCGTAGCTTTCCGGAAGATAGATGTACGCTCTGCGAGGGGTATCCCCGGACAGCTTGGGGATGGTCACATCCCATTTGATAACCATTTGTCATTTCCTCCAATAATGAAGCCGTCTTTTATTGCATATTGCCTAGTATACCGGATATTTTCCCGGTTGTCAACCGGCTGGCAGGAAAAAGATGGTTCCGCACCAGAAACATTTGCCCGCACAAAGCGAACATTCAAAAATCCCACCGACACCATAAAAAATCCTGCCTTTCCGAAGAAAAGCAGGATTTTTGCCTTAGGCAACACCGCACAATTTGACAAGAAGACTCAGCCAGGATTTTTGCCCCAATTCAAAGTTTGAAAAATGGAGGAATACTGTATGTATTTCCCATTTTTCGAACTGAAGAAGTGGGGCAAAAAGACGGCTGAGGCTCGCAGGCACAATTGTGCGGCGTTGCCCCTATTACAGGAAATCCGTATTGCCCGTGTCCTGGCTGTTATCGCACCAGTCCGGTTCCGGGGGCATACAGACCGGCTCGGGGCGTCTGGGGGGCATTCCGCCGTCCTTGTTCCGGTTGAAGAACAGGAAGAACGGCTCCGTCACGTTGAACACGATGCTCAGCACCAGGAACAGCACGCAGTTGTTGGGGTCAAGGGACTTGAAGATATCGTACAGCGCCATGTAATAGATCACCGCGTAGGCAATGGCGACGCCCGCCAGGGGCAGGCACAGCCCCAGCATGCCCACCAGCGGCCCTATCACGGCCTGCACCATGGCCTCCTCGTCGATGCCTCCCGCAGCGCCGATCAACGCCTGCGCCACCATTCCGATTCCGCACGCGACCATCACCAGGCTCAGTACTGTGGTAATGATGTTCAGCGTCAGCAAGACCTTCCGCTTGGACTTATTCTCCCCGTTGACCACATAGCGGTACTGGTCGGAGAGCGAACCCACGATCCACGCGCTGGCCACGGGAATCCAGGCCAGCCACGGGTGGTTCAGCCCCCGGCGCTTGGCGATGGTGTAAAGTCCCAGTGCGCTTAATACATAGGTGGCAATGCCGATCAGCGTCGTGGGAACGCCGCTGAAAATCCCGGACAGGAGTCCGTTCGCCATGGCGTCGCTGATATACGAATATGTGTAGGACATACAAAACCCTCCCTTTCTTTCGGTGAGGATATTTTATCATACGGACGCGGCAAAAGCAATCCTTTTCTTTGCCGGTCAGGATTACTTCATCAGTCTGCACACCAGCTCGGTGTAGGCATAGGGGTCGTCCAGCGGCAGCTCCGCCATGAGCTGCGCCTGACAGCACAGAAGCTTTGCGTAGTCCTTGGCTTTTTCGGGGTCCTCGGTCATGGCCTTCTGCATGGCCTGCACCGCCTCATGCTCCGGGTTCAGCTCCAGCACCCGACCCACGGGGAAGGCAAACTCAGGATTCGCCCGCTTCATATACTTCTCCATCTCGAAGCTCATGCCCTCAGCAGGGGTCATGCACACGGGGTGGCTGCCCAGCTCGGAGGACAGCTTGACCTCCTTGACCCGGTCGCCCAGGGTTTCCTTCACGAAGGTCAGCAGCCCTTTCATTTCCTCGGCCTTTTCCTCCGCCTGTTTCTTTTCCTCCTCGGTCTGCAAGCCCAGATCCTCGGTAGAAACGTTGCAGAAGGGCTTCTCCATGTAGGTCATCAGGGTCTGAGGAACGAACTCGTCCACATCCTCGGTGAACAGCAGCACGTCATAGCCCTTCTTCGTCAGGGTCTCCACCTGAGGCAGCTTGCTCAGACGCTCCTTATTTTCGCCGGGAGCATAGTAGATCTTCTCCTGACCCTCGGCCATGGCGTCCACATACTCCTTCAGGGAGATCAGCTTGCCCTCCTTGTGGCTGTAGAACAGCAGCAGATCCTGGGTCGCTTCCTTGTGTGCGCCGTAGTCGGAGACGGTGCCGTACTTCAGCTGACGGCCAAAGGCGGCGTAGAATTCCTCGTACTTCTCCCGGTCGTTTTCCAGCATGGCCTTCAGCTCGGACTTGATCTTCTTCTCGATGTTCCGGGCGATGATGGTCAGCTGGCGGTTGTGCTGGAGCATCTCACGGCTGATGTTCAGAGACAGATCCTGGCTGTCCACCACGCCCCGGACGAAGCGGAAATGCTCGGGCAGCAGGTCTTCGCAGTTGTCCATGATCAGCACGCCGCTGCTGTACAGCTGCAAGCCCCGCTTGTAATCCTTGGTGTAGAAATCGTAGGGCGCCTTGCCGGGGATATACAGCAGCGCCTTGAAGGAAACGTTGCCCTCCACGTTGTAGTGGATGGTACGCAGGGGTTTATTGTAGTCAAAGAACTTGTCCCGGTAGAAGGTCTCGTACTCTTCCTCCGTAACGTCCTTCTTGTCCCGCTGCCAGATAGGCACCATGGAGTTCAAAGTCTCCATCTCGGTGTAGGACTCGTACTTGGGCGCTTTATTTTCCTCGCCCTCGGCATTCTCGTCCTTCGGCTCCTCCACGGGGCGGGATTTGGTGACCTCCATCCGGATGGGGTAGCGGATGTAGTCGGAATACTTGCGGATCAGGCTGCGGATTTCGTATTCTTCCAGATACTCGGAATACTTTTCGTCCTCGGTATCGGCCTTCAGGGTCATGATGACGTCGGTGCCGGGGGTATCCTTTTCCGTTTCCTCGATGGTATAGCCGTCCGCACCGTCGGAAACCCACTTCCATGCCTTGTCCTCGCCGTACTTCTTGGAGATAACGGTGATGGAGGAAGCCACCATGAAGGCGGAATAGAAGCCCACGCCGAACTGACCGATGATGTCGATGTCCTCGTTCTTCTCCATGGCCTGCTTGAAGCCCAGGGAGCCGGATTTGGCGATGGTGCCAAGATTCTCGATCATTTCGTCCTTCGACATACCGATGCCGTTATCGGAAACGGTCAGGGTGCGGTTTTCGGGGTCACGGGTGATGGTGATGGCAAATTCGTCCCGGTTGATGCCCACCTTGTCGTCGGTCAGCGCCGTGTAGGCCAGCTTATCGATGGCGTCGGAGGCGTTGGAGATGATTTCCCGAAGGAAAATCTCCTTGTGGGTATAAATGGAGTTGATCATCAGGTCAAGAAGACGCTGAGACTCCGCTTTGAATTGCTGCTTTTCCATAATCAATACACATCCTTGGTTTATTTAGCACTCTAGGTGTTTGAGTGCTAATATTATAGCGCGCCTGTGGAAAAAAGCAAGGGCTTTCGTAAAAATTTCTCGATTTATTCATAATTGTCCGAAACGTAATTGATTATTTCAGATTATGTGGTATTATTATCTTGTATAGTTATGTGCAGCGGTATGCTGCTATGAGAAAGGTTTAAGGAGTAAGAAATGATTACAGTAAGCAATCTCGGTATGCAGTTTGGCGGTCAGTGGCTGTTCCAGCACGTTGACCTGCAATTTCTCCCCGGCAACTGCTACGGCATCATCGGCGCCAACGGCGCGGGCAAATCCACGTTCCTGCGCATCCTGACGGGGGAGCTGGACTCCACCAACGGCTCCGTCACCATCGACCCCACCAAGCGGGTCTCCGTTCTGAAGCAGAACCAGAACGCCTATGACGATTACACCGTCATGGACACGGTCATCATGGGCAACGCCCATCTGTACGAGGTCATGAAGGAGAAGGACGCCATCTACGAAAAGCCGGACTTCACCGACGAGGACGGCCTGCGGGCTGCCGACCTGGAAGCCGAATTTGCCGAGCTGGGCGGCTGGGAAGCGGAATCCGACGCCTCCCGTCTACTGCAGGGTCTTGGCATCGGCACGGAGCTGCACTATGAGCAGATGGCCTCCGTTGACCCCCGTCTCAAGGTGAAAATCCTGCTGGCTCAGGCGCTGTTCGGCAACCCCGACATCGTCATGCTGGACGAGCCCACCAACAACCTGGACATCGAAGCCATCAACTGGCTGGAGGATTTCCTTCTGGATTTCCCCGGCATGGTCATCGCGGTGAGCCATGACCGCCACTTCCTGAACACCGTCTGCACCCACACCGTAGACATCGACTACGGCAAAATCAAAATGTACGTGGGCAACTACGACTTCTGGTACGAGTCCTCCCAGATGGTTCAGGCCATGCTGCGCAACAAGAACAAGCGCAATCAGGAAAAGATTGAAGAATTGCAGCTGTTCATCCAGCGCTTCTCCGCCAACAAGGCCAAGGCCAAGCAGGCCACCGCCCGCCGCAAGCTCTTAGACAAGCTGACCGTGGAGGAAATGCCCTGCTCCACCCGCCGCTATCCCTTCGTGGGCTTCCAGGCCGAGCGGGAGCTGGGCAAGGACGTCCTCACCGTCAAGGACGTGTCCGTCACCGTGGACGGCGTGAAGCTGCTGGACAAAGTGTATTTCTCCGTGAACCGGGGAGATAAAATCGCCTTCGTAGGCGAAAACGAGCTGGCGCAGACCGCCCTGTTCAAAATTCTCATGGGCGAGCTGGAGCCGGACGAGGGCAGCGTCAAGTGGGGCGTGTCCACCATCCGCAGCTACCTGCCCAAGGACAATTCCCCCTACTTTGACGGGAATCAGATGGAGCTGGTGGACTGGCTGCGTCAGTATTCCGCCAAGAAGGACGACGTGTACCTCCGGGGCTTCCTGGGGCGGATGCTGTTCAGCAACGAGGACGTGTTCAAGCCCGTGAACGTCCTCTCCGGCGGCGAAAAGGTGCGCTGTATGCTCAGCCGGATGATGCTTTCCGGGGCCAACGTGGTGCTTCTCGACCAGCCCACCAACCATCTGGACATGGAGTCCATTCAGGCGGTGAACAAGGGTCTGGAAGCCTTCCCCGGCGTGGTGCTGCTGGCCTCCCACGACCACGAGCTGCTGACCTCTACCTGTAACCGGGTCATCGCTTTCCAGCCCGACGGCACCATCCTCGACAAGTACGGCACCTACGACGACTACCTCGCCTGGATGGCCGAGCGGAAGCAGCAAGGTTAATTTCATCTCAGGAGCATGGAGTAAGATATGGAAAAAATTCTTGATATCATCACCGAAAAAATGGAGCGTGCCTTTGTCGACGCGGGCTACGACGCTTCCTACGGCCGGGTGACGGTCTCCAACCGCCCCGACCTGTGCGAATACCAGTGCAACGGCGCTCTGGCCGCCGCCAAGCAGTACCACTGCGCCCCCATCCAGATCGCGAAGGCGGTGGCGGAGAAGCTGGACGCCGCCGACTATTCTCTGGTGGAGGCCGTCATGCCGGGCTTCATCAACCTGAAGCTCTCCGGGGCGTTCCTGGAAGCCTATCTGGAAGCCATGCGCACCGCCCCCGATTTTGGCGTTGCGAAAACCGGCGCGGGCAAAACCATTGTGGTGGACTACGGCGGCGCCAACGTGGCAAAGCCCCTGCACATCGGCCACCTGCGCCCCGCCATCATCGGTGAATCCATGAAGCGGCTGTACGCCTTCTTCGGCTACAACACCATCGGCGACGTGCATCTGGGGGACTGGGGTCTGCAAATGGGTCTGATCATCGCGGAGCTGCAGGACCGGCAGCCGAACCTTCCCTATTTTGACCCGGATTTTACGGGAGACTACCCCGCCGAGCCGCCCTTCACCCTGTCGGATCTGGAGGAGCTTTACCCCGCCGCCTCCGCCCGGAAAAAGGTGGACGAAGCCTTTGCCCAGCGCGCCCACACCGCGACCTTTGAATTGCAGCAGGGCCGCCGGGGCTACCGCGCCATCTGGCAGCACATCATGAACGTATCCCTGCCCGATCTGCGGCGGATCTACGACAGTCTGGACGTCCACTTTGAAAAGTGGCTGGGAGAAAGCGACGCCGACCCCTATATCCCCGCCATGGTCGCGGAGATGAAGGAAAAGGGCTATGCCGTCCTCTCCGAGGGCGCGTGGGTCATTCCCGTGGCGGAGGAAACGGACAAGAAGGAGGTTCCCCCCTGCATTCTGGTCAAATCCGACGGCTCCTCCATCTACGCCACCACCGACCTTGCCACCATGGTTCAGCGGATGCAGGACTGGCACCCCGACAAGATGCTCTACGTCACCGACAAACGGCAGGCGCTGCACTTTGAGCAGGTGTTCCGCGCCGCCCGGAAGTGCGGCATCGTCCCCGACACCACCGCTCTGGAGCATATCGGCCACGGCACCATGAACGGCAAGGACGGCAAGCCCTTCAAGACCCGGGACGGCGGCGTGCTCCGTCTGGAAACCCTCATTGCCGACATGACGGCTTTCGTCCGCGCCAAGGTCGTGGAAAACCAGATCGTGGACGCCTCCGAAGTGGACGATACCACCGCGAAAATCGCCCTTGCCGCCCTGAAATACGGCGATCTGAGCAATCAGCCCACCAAGGACTACAACTTCGATCTGGAACGCTTCGCCGCCTTCGAGGGCAACACCGGCCCCTACATTCTCTACACCATCGTTCGTGTCAAGTCCATTCTGGCGAAATACGGCGACTGGGCGCACCTGCCCATCCAGCCCCCGGCAAATCCCTTCGCCAAGGACTTAATGAACGTCATCACCCGCCTGCAGCCCACGCTGGAAGCCGCCCTGGCTTCCTCCGCGCCCAACCTGATCTGCGCCTACATCTACGAGCTGGCGGGCGCGGTGAACAAGTTCTACCACGAAACTCCCGTCCTCAAGGAAGCGGACGAAACCCTGAAGGCCGGACATATCGCCCTGCTTGGCTTAGCCAAAAACATTCTGGAAACCTGCATCCACATCCTCGGCTTCTCCGCCCCGGAGAAGATGTAAAACTTCCCCTCACAGCCGACGGCTGTGAGGGGAAGTTAATATCAAAAAAGCCTCGCAGAGTTTGCCGCCCGCAGGCGGCAAATAAAGTTTGAATCATTTTGCGTCAGGGCGTGTACCTGACGCAAAATACCTCTCAGGCTGCGAAGTGTGCGAGTTGGCCGCCTATGGCGGCCAAGGCGTGCGCGCAGCAGACTGCAACCTCTTTCTCAAGAAAGGCCAACGGCCTTTCTTGAGAAACTAAAAACCGCTCTGGTCACCCAGAGCGGTTTTAACTGTTTTCATGAGGGATTAGTAGAACTTTCTCTTGTTCTTACGGGCAGCTTCGGACTTCTGCTTCCGCTTCAGGCTGGGGCTGACGTAATGCTCGCGCTTCTTAACCTCAGCGATCACGCCTTCCTTGGCACAGCTGCGCTTAAAACGACGCAGAGCGCTCTCCAGAGACTCGTTCTCCTTGACGCGAATTTCAGACATTGTTTTCCCTCCCTCCGATGGCATCCGGCTCAATCCAGGATGCTTTCAGGGCCATACCGGCTTGATACATTATAATTGTTCTTTCCCGAATTGTCAAGGAATAATTCTAAAAATTCACAAATTATACCGAACTCCAAAGAAAATCCGAACCCATTCGGGAAATGGAATCACTTGACGATCAGGTTGACCAGCTTGTTCTTGACCACGATGGTCTTCACGATCTGCCCGCCCTGCTTTTGCAGGAACTTGGCAATCTTTTCGTCTGCAACGGCGTTTGCTACTACTTCCTCGTTGGAAAGGTCGGCCGCCATCAGCACGGTGCCGCGCATCTTGCCGTTGACCTGAACCGCAATGTTCACCTCGGAATCCCTGCACTTTTCCTCGGAATAGGTCGGCCAGCTTTCGTAGGCAATGGTATCGTCATGCCCCAGCAGCTGCCAGATTTCCTCGCCCACGTGAGGCGTGATGCAGGAAAGCATCTTGATGAAGCCCTCGGCATAAGCCTTGGGGCAGCTGCCGTTCTTATAGACCTCGTTGACGAACACCATCATCTGGGCAATGGCCGTGTTGAAGCCCAGCGCCTCAAAGTCCGAGGTGACTTTTTTCACCGTCTGGTGATAGATTTTCGTAAGCTTGCCGTCGTCGGTATCGGTGATGTTCTTCTCCTCGGTGAAGAAGTTCCAGACGCGGTTGATGAACTTCTTCGCGCCCACCACGCCGGTGGTGCTCCAGGGCTTGGATACCTCCAGCGGTCCCATGAACATCTCGTACAGCCGCAGGGTATCCGCGCCGTATTCCCGCACCACATCGCTGGGATTCACCACGAACTCCGGGAAACGCTTGCCCATCTTGATGCCGTTTTCGCCCAGAATCATGCCCTGATGCACCAGCTTCTTAAACGGCTCCTTCACGGGAGATAAGCCCTGATCGTACAGGAAGCGATTCCAGATTCTCGAATACATCAGGTGACCCACGGCGTGCTCCGGGCCGCCCACGTACAGGTCAACGGGCATCCAGTGCTTCGCAAGCTCGGGATCGCAGAACACCTTGTCGTTCTTGGGGTCGATATAGCGGAAATAATACCAGGAGGAACCGGCGCTTCCGGGCATGGTGGAGGTCTCCCGGACGCCGTGAATGCCGCCCCGGTCATACTTCTTCCACTCGGTGGCATTTTCCAGCGGCGCCTGACCGTTGCGTCCCTTGTAATCCTCCAGCTCCGGCAGAATCACCGGCAGCTCGTCATCCGGGACAAAATAGATTTTTCCGTCTTCCGTATACACGCAGGGAACCGGCTCGCCCCAGTATCTCTGACGGGCGAAAATCCACTCCCGGAAATGATAGTTGACCTTTCTTCTGGCCACGCCGGCCTTTTCCAGCTTGCAGGTGATGGCCTCCTTGGCCTCCTCCACCGTCAGGCCGGTGAACTCCTCGGAGTTGATGAGCTTGCAGCCCTTGCCCAGATAGTCCTGCTTCTCAAAGGCGTGCTCGGACACGTCCGCGCCGTCGATGACCTGGACCATGGGGATGTTATGCACCTCGGCATACTCAAAGTCACGCTGGTCGTGGCTGGGAACGGCCATGACCGCGCCGGTGCCGTAGCTCGCCAGGACGAAGTCGCCGATAAACACGGGCACCTGCTTGCCGTTGACGGGGTTGATGGCATAGACGCCCTCCAGGCGGCAGCCGGACTTGGTCTTGTTCAGCTCGGTACGATCCATGTCGCTCTTCTTCACGGATTCGTCGATGTACGATTGAACCGCTTCCTTGTTCTGCACCCGATCCATCAGGCTCTGCACGATCTTGCCGTCGGGGGCAAGCACCATGAAGGTAATGCCGTAAATGGTCTCGATGCAGGTGGTGTAGATGGAGAATTCGCCGCCGCCCACCAGCTGGAAATCCACCTCCACACCGGTGGATTTGCCGATCCAGTTGCGCTGGATTTCCTTGGTGGATTCCGGCCAGTCGATCTCGTTGAGACCTTCCAGCAGCTTCTCCGCAAAGGCGGGCTGGTCGATGACCCACTGCATCATGTTCTTCTTGACCACGGGATAGCCGCCCCGCTCGGACTTGCCGTCGATGACCTCGTCGTTGCTGAGCACGGTGCCCAGCTCCTCGCACCAGTTCACGGGCATCTCGATGCGCTTGGCATAGCCCGCCTCATAGAGCTTCTTGAAGATCCACTGCGTCCACTTATAGAAGGACGGGTCGGACGTGGCGATCATCTTCGACCAGTCGTAATCGAAGCCAAGCTCCTTCAGCTGTGCGGAGAAGGTCTCAATGTTCTTCTGGGTAAAACCGTTGGGATGATGACCGGTATTCACGGCGTACTGCTCCGCCGGCAGGCCGAAGGAGTCATAACCCATGGGGTGCAGAACGTTGTAGCCCTGCATCCGCTTCATACGGGAGACGATATCCGTCGCCGTGTAGCCCTCGGGATGACCCGCGTGCAGGCCGACGCCGGAGGGGTACGGGAACATATCCAGCACATAGTATTTGGGCTTGGAGAAATCCCACACGTCGGTGTAGAAGGTATTATGCTCCTGCCAGTACCTGTGCCACTTGGCCTCAATTTCTGCGTAATCGTAATTCATGCCGAACACACCTCTCAAACCGGCTGCGCTTCGGTCAGCCGGATATATACTAATTCTCTTCGATGATGATATCCCGGATATCCACAAGTTCCGCGTCCGCCCACAGGCGCTCCAAATCGTAGAACTTCCGGGCTTCCTCGGTAAAAACGTGGACGACGATGCTGCCGTAATCCAGCAGCTCCCAGGAATTGCCCCGGTGGCCTTCCCGGCTGAGCATCTGCTCCCCCAGCTGCTCCAGCGTGTACTCGGCATAGTCGCAGAGCGTCTTGACGTGGGTGTTGGAGGTGCCGGTGCAGATCAGAAAGTAATCCGCAAGAGAGCTGACCCGGTCAATTTTCAGCAGCCTGATGTTCTGTCCTTTTTTGGCGTCCAGCGCCTTGGTAACCTCGTAAGCAATTTCTTTTGGGGTTAACATAACTTCTTCCTTTCTACATGGTTTGTGTTTCCTGACGGTTGAGCCACGCCAGCGCGTCCCGGGACTCCGGCGAGACCTCGTTTCCCTGCTCCTTCAGATGCTCCAGCGTCATTTCCAGCCCCAGCTTCAGCGCCGCAGTCAGGTCGGAAAACGCCAGCTCCCGAAGCCGTTCCACCCCGGGAAAGCTCCGGTTCGGTTCCATATAGTCTGCCACATAAATGATGGTTTCCAGCAGATTCATGTCCGCTTTTCCCGTGGTGTGGCTGCGGATGGCGGAAACCACCGCCTCATTTTCCCCGAAAATCCGCTCCGCCACCATGGAACCGGTGAGGGCGTGGAGGGTTCTGGGGTATTTTCTTGAAAATTCGCCTAATATTTTACCATATTCGGCACAGACTGTCAACTGCAGCGGCCCGTCCAGCGCCTTGGTAATGTCGTGGAGAATGCCGGCTCTGGCAGCGTCGGTCACGTCCGCGCCCCATCGCTTGGCCAGTGCAACCGCCGTGTCCCGGCAGCCCAAAACATGCGCCACCCGGTTGGGGTTCAGCAGCCGAACGACCACCTGCTCCAACTCCGCCATGGGGAGGTTTTTCCATTGGGCATCTACATCGTACAGCCCGTGTTCCCGAATGTACGCCGCCACGCCCGGGGACAGAAACGGCCCCGCGCAGTGAAACGCCAGCATCCGCCGCAGCTGGGTGGAGGAAATATCGACGACGTCGTTTTCCACCAGTCGGATTTTTGCCCCACGCTGTTCCAGCTTCGCCTTACTTTCGGCAACGGCGGTTTTTTCTCCCTTGTTTCCCCGGTAGAAAACTCCCAGCTCCACATTTTTCAGGATGTCGTCAGGCTGCTTCCACTGATCGAAGCACAGGAACATATCGCTGCCCATCAGCAGAATCCGCTCCGCGTCAGGATAGCGCTTTTTCAGCTCCAATACGGTCTGGAAGGTGTAGCTGACGCCGCCCCGGTTCAGCTCGATGTCCGAAACCTCGGCCTTGGGGCAGTCCGCCGCGGCAATGCGCAGCATTTCGAGGCGCTGCCTTGGGCTGGGTGAATCCTCGGGAATCGCCTTGTGGGGCGCAATACTCGTGGGAATGATCACCAGAGCGTCGAGGTTCAGCGCCGTGACCGCCTGCTTCGCCGCCTGAATATGGCCGATGTGGGGGGGATTGAAGGTTCCGCCGTAAATGCCGATTCGTTCCATTTGCACCGCTCCTGTACCTGTTTATCCCGCAAAACGCGAAAGAAAAATACCGTGTTTGCTTTTTATGGCACCGTCTGGGTCACTTCTGCTTTCTCTGCTGCCGCTCCCGGCTTCTCTCGATGGATTTTTCGATGGCCTGCTCCCGGAAATACTGGTTGCGCTGCTCCCGCGCCTGACGGGCGGCCTGACGGCGGGCGCGAACGCCCTTGCCAACAGGGTCGGCCTTGGACTTGGGAGTCTCCTTGTGCTTGGCGCGGCCGGTCTGGTTGCGCTCGGCCTGACATTTTTCGCTGAACCGCCAGATGACGAATTTGGAACCGACGCAGGAAATGCCGTCGGCGCCGGTGGCCTCGCAGATGGCGTCGGACACCTCTCTCGCGCTCATCAGGGCGGTTTCCAGCACCTTGCCCTTCACCAGCTCCCGGGCGGTGAGGAGCTTGTCCGCTTCCGCGATGACCGCCTCCGTTACGCCGTCCTTGCCCACCATCAGGGTGGTTTCCAGGCTGTTTGCCTGCGCCCGGAACTCGGCGCGCTGTTTACTTGTCAGCATAGCCTTCCTCCTTGAGTTTGTCGTAAAATGCCCGCAGCGCAACCGCCCGGTGGGACACCTGATTCTTTTCCTCCGGCGTCACCTCCGCCAGGGTCTTGCCGAAGGGCGGATAGTAGAAAATGGGGTCATAGCCGAAGCCGCCCGTCCCGGCGGGGGCGCGCAGAAGCTCGCCATGCACCTCGCCCCGAGCCTGAATCACCTTGCCCTCGGGGTTGACCATGGTGATGACGCAGACGAACTGCGCCTGCCGCCGGCCGTCGGGGACGTTCTCCGTGTTTTTCAGCAGCAGCTGCAACCTGCCCCAGTCGTCCAGGGTGTCGTCAAAGCCGTACCGGGCGGAATAGATGCCGGGTTCCCCGTTCAGGGCGTCCACGGCAATGCCGGAATCGTCCGCCAGCGCCGGAAGCCCGGTGGCCTGCATCACGGCGTTGGCCTTGAGGAAGGAATTTTCCTCAAAGGTGGTTCCCGTTTCCTCCACGTCAATGTCCACGCCCAGGTCGGACTCCATCACCAGCTCCATATCAAATTTCTCGGTGATTTTCCGGATTTCTTCCCATTTATGTCTGTTTTTGCTTGCCAAAACTACTTTCATGATACTTCCTCAGATCAATGCTTCCACGAATTCCTTCGCGCTGAAGGGCATCAGGTCGTCCGCCTGCTCCCCCACGCCCACGAACTTCACGGGGATTTGCAGCGCGTCCGCCACGGCGATGACGATGCCGCCCTTGGCGGTGCCGTCCAGCTTGGTCAGGGCAATGGCCGTGACCCCCGCAATTTCCTTGAACTGTTTTGCCTGAATCAGGCCGTTCTGGCCGGTGGTGCCGTCCAGAACCAGCAGAACCTCCTTGGCGGCGTCAGGCAGCTCCCGCGCCACAATGCGGCTGATCTTGTTCAGCTCGTTCATCAGGTTCGTCTTGTTGTGCAGCCGTCCGGCGGTGTCGATGAGAATCACGTCCACGTCCTTGGCCTTGGCGGACTGAATGCCGTCAAACACCACGGAGGCCGGGTCCGCGCCCTCGTGCTGGCGGACGATGGACGCGCCGCTTCTGCCCGCCCAGATCTCCAGCTGGTCGGCGGCCGCCGCCCGGAAGGTATCTCCCGCCACCAGCATGACCTTCTTTCCCTGAGCGGTCAGCTGCTTTGCGATCTTGCCGATGGTGGTGGTCTTGCCCACGCCGTTGACGCCGATGACCAGAATCACGCTGGGGTGGGTGGACAGCTTCAGCTCCGTGTCTCCCACGGAAAGCATGTCCACCAGAATTTCCTTCAGCGCTTCCCGGGCTTCCTCCGTGGTTTTCAGGTGCTGCTCCCGGACGGCTCTGCGCAACCGCTCCACGGCCTTGACGGAGGTGTCCACGCCCAGGTCCGCCAGGATCAGACTTTCCTCCAGCTCATCGTAAAAATCGTCGTCAATTTCGGAAAAGCCGGAAAACACACTGCCCAGGGTGCCGCTGAGCGCCTCCCGGGTCTTGGTCAGTCCGGCCTTTATCTTGTCAAAAAAGCCCATAAAAATCTCCTTTACTCCACGATTCCCAAATATTCTTCCATCTGGTTCAAATCCAGCCGCAGCAGCTTGCTCACGCCCTGCTCCTGCATGGTCACGCCGTAAAGCACGTCGGAGGCTTCCATGGTGCCCCGGCGGTGGGTGATGACAATAAACTGGGTCTTCTTCGCCAGATTGTGAAGATAGCTTGCAAACCGCTCCACGTTCCGGTCGTCCAGCGCCGCGTCGATCTCGTCCAGCAGGCAGAAGGGCGTCGGCCGCACCTTCAGGATGGCGAAGTACAGCGCCGTCGCCACGAAGGCCTTCTCGCCGCCGGAGAGCAGCGTGATGGTCTTGACCTGCTTTCCGGGGGGCTGGACGCGAATCTCAATGCCGCAGGTCAGGGGATTCTCCGGGTCTTCCAGAATCAGCTGTCCCTTGCCGCCGCCGAACATTTCTTCAAAAGTCTGCCCAAAATAATGGTCGATTTTCCCAAATTCCGAAACAAATATGGTGGTCATCTCTTTGGTAATGTCCCGGATGACGCTTTCCAGCTCCCGCTTGGAGGTCAGCACGTCGTCCCGCTGTCCGGCGAGGTAGGTGTAGCGCTCGTTGACCCGGGCGTATTCCTCGATGGCGCCCAGGTTGGGCGTACCCAGAGCGGCGATTTTCCGTTTCAGCTCCGCCCCGCGGCGGTTTCCGGCGGTAACGTTTTCGATCTGGCCCCGATGCTCCGGGGCGGTGCCGGGAGTCAGGCCGTAGGAATCCCACAGCTTGTCCACGATCTGCTTTTCCTCCATGGAGGAGGTGACCTTTTTCTGCTCCAGCAAGGCACAGGCACGCTCCATGTTGAGGATGTCCTTGTTCTTTTCCTGGGCGTCCCGCTCCGCCCGGGTCTTGGAGGCTTCCGCTTCCGCCCGGTCTTCCTGGGTCTTTCGGAGCAGCGCGTTCATCCGGTCGGACTCTGCGTCGTTTTCCTCCTGCTTGACTTTCAGCTGAGCAATTTCCCCTTCCAGGCGGAGGATGTCCTCCCGGATGGCATCTGCCAGGGCTTCCTTCTTCTCCCGGTCGCCCTCCATGGCCGCCCGGAGATTCTGCAAATCCGCAATGTGGGTCAGCGCCGTGTCCCGCTCGGCTTCCAGCGCCGCTTCCGCGGTTTTCAGCTCCGTCATCTGCCCGGTGATGACGGCGTTCGCTTCCGCCGCTTCCGTCTGGCTGCCTTCCAGCTGTGCCAGCGTCTGCCGGGTCTCGGCAAGCTGCTGGGTGTACACCTGAATTTTCGCCTGCTGGGCGGCATAGCGCTCCCGGTCGGAGGTCTCCCGCCCGTTCAGAGCGTCCCGCTCCCGCCGGGCGGAGGTCTCCGCTTCCGTGATGGCGTTCAGCAAGATTTCAAACTGCTTTTCCTGCCCCTGCAAGCGCAGCACCTGATCCTCCGCGCCGCGAAGCTGATCCTGCGCCGCCTTCATCTGGAATTCCACCTGGTCGCACTGCCGCTGGGCTTCCTGCAAGTCCGCCTGGGCAACCAGCAGCTCCTGTTCCAGCTTCTTTTCCTGAACCGTCAGCTTTTCCAGCTCGTTGGCGCGGGACAGAATGCCAGCTTCCTTATTTACGGAGCCGCCGGTCATGGAGCCGCCGGGGTTCATGACCTGGCCGTCCAGGGTGACGATCTTGAACCGCCCCCGGTACTTCTGGGACATGGCAATGGCCGCGTCCATATCGGACACGATGACCGTCCTGCCCAGCAGATTTTCCACAATACCCCGGTACTTTTCGTCGCTCGCGGTCAGCTGGGAGGCAATGCCCACAAAACCCCGACAGTTTTCCAGCCCGGTTTCCTGTAGGCTCCTGCCCTGGATGTTGGACAGGGGCAGGAAGGTCGCCCGGCCGCCGCCGGTGCGTTTTAAGTAGCCGATGGCGGCTTTGCCGTCCTGCTCCGTCCCCACCACAATCTGCTGCATGGCCGCGCCCAGGGCGATCTCAATGGCCACCGTGTAGCTGTCCTCGGTGCGGATCAGGCGGGACACGGGGCCGTGAATATTCCGCAGCGCCCCTCGCTGGGCCTCCTGCATCACCATGCGGACGGCCTTGTTATAGCTTTCAAAATCCCGCTCCATTGCCCGAAACACTCTGGCCTTGGCCGTCACGGAATCCCGCCGGGAGGTCATGTCCCGGATTTTTTCCTGCAATTCGTCCCGGCGCTTGACCCGGGTATTCTGCCGGAGGGTGTAGCCCGCGATGGTGTTGTTGGCGGCGGTCACTTCCTCCTGGGCTTTTTTCAGCTCCTTACGGCAATTATCCAGATTGGTCTGGGCTTCCTGCTGTCTCGCCGCACCGGCGGACAGGTCGGTATTCAGCTGCTCCAACCGCTCCTTGGTCTGCGCCATGCTCTCTTCCAGACCCCGCACATCAGCCTGACGTCCCGCGACGTCCGCCGCCAGAGAGGATTCCTTCCCCCGCAGCTCCAGAAACTGCTTGGTCAGTCCCTGGGCATTGGCCGTCATGGCGGTGAGCTTGTGCTGCAATTCGTCCAGCTCCCGGCGCTTTTCTGTGAGTGCCGCTTCGATTTCCTCAATTCTGGCCTTCGTCTGGTCGATCTGGGACACGATGCCGCCGGAGCGGTCCTCCTGCCCTTTCAGCTCTTCCTCAATCCGGGAAATGTTGGCGTTGTTGTTCTCCACATTTCCCCGAAGCACCGCCATCTGCCCGTCCAGCTGCTGGTGGGTAGCGGAGAGCATATTCACTTTCAGGCGGACGGTTTCCAGCTCGCCGTCCCGGGTACGCAGAGCCTCCCCCAGCTGGTCTGCCTGACGGTACAGGGCGTCCAGATCGTCATGGGCCTGCTGCAAAACGAAGGACGCGGACGCATAGTCCTCCTCCGCCTTCTTGGCAGCGGCGGAAAGCCTGTCCAGCGTGTCCAGCCACACGGCCACCTCCACGCCCTTTAATTCGTCCTTCAGTTCCAGATACTTTTTTGCTTTTTCCGACTGCTGCTTCAGCGGTTCCAGCTGCAATTCCAGCTCGGAGACCTTGTCGCCGATGCGCAGCAGATTGTCCTCGGTGGCGGCCAGCTTCCGCTCCGTCTCCTCCTTGCGGTGGCGATATTTGGAAATGCCTGCGGCTTCCTCGAAGATCTCCCGGCGGTCGCCGCTTTTCAAAGACAAAATTTCGTCAATTCTGCCCTGGCCGATATTGCTGTAGCCCTCCCGTCCCAGGCCGGTGTCCATGAACATCTCGTTGATGTCCCGCAGACGGGCGGACTGCTTGTTGATATAGTATTCGCTGTCCCCGGAGCGGTAGTAGCGCCGGGTGACCATCACCTCGTCGGCGTCGTAGGCCAGCGCCCGGTCGGAATTGTCCAGCGTCAGGGTCGCCTCGGCGAAGCCAACGGCGGTTCGCTTTTGGGTGCCGCCGAAGATCACGTCCTCCATTTTGGCGCCCCGGAGGGTTTTGGAGCTTTGTTCCCCCATGACCCACAGAATGGCGTCGGAAATATTCGATTTTCCGGAGCCGTTGGGGCCGACGATGGCGGTAATGTCATCGCCGAACCGGATCAGCGTCTTGTCCGGAAAGGACTTAAAGCCTTGCAGTTCCAATGATTTCAGATACACAGCATAACCTCATGTAAAAGAGAATGAAAGATAGCAATTCCGTTTGCAATTTGTTTACTCATGCAATTGTCGTGACCGAAATTTCATGCAGTCCCGGTGGGTTTCGGAAATTTTCACCTGAACCTCCGGGAACGCGGCGGCGATTTTCTCCGCCAGCACGGCCACGACGGGGTTCTCCGTGGCAAAATGTCCCGCGTCGATCAGATTCATCCCCAGCGCCTGGGCGTCCCAGAAGTCATTGTACTTGATGTCCGCAGTGACGAAGGTGTCGCACCCGGCCTCAAAGGCGCTCATCAGTTCGTCGGAACAGCTTCCGCCGCCCACCGCCACCAGGCGAACCGGCTTGCCGCCGTCCACGTAGCGCAGTCCCTCGGCGTTCAGGCTGCTCCTGACCGTTTCCAGAAATTGGGAAAGAGACTGCTCCTCCACCCTGCCCCGGCGCAGAAGTCCCCATTGCCGCCCCTGATCGTCCCGGAAAAAAGGCGGGATGGTCTCCACGTCCTTCAGTCCCAGGGTGTCTGCCAGCACGTCGTTGACGCCCCCCGGGGCGCAGTCCAGATTGGTGTGGGCATTGACGGCGCTGATGCCGTGGCGGCAAAGGGTCATGATGCTCCGGCCGACGGTCGTTTCCTCCGTCACGGATTTGAGCGGGTCGAAAATGATCGGGTGGTGGGTGACGATCAGCTCCGCGCCCCACTCCGCCGCCTCCCGGCACACCCCCTCGAAAGGGTCGAGCGCCACGAGAACCTTGGTGACGGAAGTCTCCCGGCTGCCGCAGAGCAGCCCCACATTGTCCCAGTCCATTTTCATGTAGGTTGGGGCAAGGGTCTCTATGTACTTGAGAATGTCAGCTACGGTCGTCATCGGTCAGTTCCTCCAAAATCGCTTTGTAGTGCCTGTATTTTTCCCCGTCCCCGCCGGACAGCCCTGCCACGGTCTTGCGAAGGCCGGAAAGGACGCTCTCCCGGAAGGCCGGGAGCAGCTCGCTGCCGCTGCGGCGCAGTGCCGGGGTGATGTAATATTCGCCCTCGGTCAGCGTCTCCCCGGGGGCATAGACCACCTCCATGACGGGATAGATGAATTTTCCGTCCTTCGCCAGCGTCTCCCGGCGGATGGCGTAGCCCTGACGGTACAGATACCGGCGCAGCTCCGGCCGCTTGCTCTGGCACTGCAAGATCAGGCGGTAGCGTTCGCTTTTCATCCAGGGCGCGGCGTCCAGAATGGACATCATGGTGTCCGCCCCCATCCCCGCGCAGACCATGCAGTCGAATTCCCGGGGGACATCGCGGATGCCGTCGGACAGGTAGAAGGACATCCTCTCCTTCACGCCGAATTTTTCCGCGTTGCGGATGGCGCTTTGCAGGGGCATTTCCCGGACGTCGGAGGCAATGACCGCGCCGGCAATGCCGTTTTTCAGAAGGTAAATGCCGAGATAGCCGTGGTCACAGCCCACGTCCGCCACCCGGTCGCCGGGCCTGACATAGCCGCAGCAGGCCAGCAGGCGGTTGGAAAGGGGAATTTTCACGGGCGTCCCTCCTTCTATACGAAAAAAGCCATCCCGGCAATTGTCCGGGATGGCGCTGCCGGTATTTTATCCGTTCTGCTTCGCGGCTTCGTTAGCCTCGTAGGCTTCCAGGAAATTGTTCAGCTGGGCGAGGAACGGCTCGCAGTCCACACCGTGAACCATGCAGGCTTCCTCAACGGTCTCGCCCCGGGAAGAGGGGCAGCCCAGGCAGTGCATACCGATGGCGAAGAACAGGGGTGCGGACTGGGGCGCGATGTCCAGAACGTCCCCGATGATGGTATCCTTTTCAATTTTGACAGCCATGAAAGTGACCTCCTTGTTTTTATCTTGGATTATTATAACCGCACACGCCGAAAAAAACAAGAGGAAAGTCGCAAAAGATACGCACTCGCCCCGCAGATTTTTTGTGGCGGGGTGGTCAATGATCAGAGCATCCGCAGATCGTCCGTCCAGACAGCCCCATGAAATCAGCTTTTTTCCTTAGTATTGGCAGGAAAGATGGAAATAATTTCAAAATGACCGCAGGTTCAGGCGATGGCTTGAACCTGCGGTTTTCGTGTAAGAGAGAACATTCCAGAAAAAGGGTCAATCTCATTTTAAGGAATGTATATATTCTGTGGATAGTAATAGATTTTCCCACAATCATCGATCTTCTGATACCAGCAATCCCATGTGTTGCCGTCTGAATCATCGCACAAAATCTGTACGCAAATTGCAAGTGCAAGTTGCGTTTTTTAATTTTGTTAACATATTCTGTCGTTGCTCCTATTCAATACAAAAATTTATACGTATTTTTCTTTGATATATTTATCACCAAACAAGGCCATCGCATATTATACGGACGTTTTTCCAGATCAAATCCATATCTGCCTCCTCATTTGGTAAGTATAGGTAGGTATAGCTAAAGCTGGACTGCGCTACAAGGTTTCCTTCACTATAGCACACAGATTGTAAATTCATTTCCTGATGATCTCCTGCTGCACCATAAATATTGGTAGAATGGTCTATTCTATTAGCATGTTCGTCATATTCACGTCCAGAATACTCATGCCACTCGGCATGATATCCCAAATCAAGCCAATAAGCTATTTTATTTCCATGTTCATCATATCTGGCATTAGCCTCCCCATCATAATAGCTTGTTACCAGACCATTACTAGTGGTAACATAGGTACAAAACCGCTCTCCACTCGAGTAATACGAATGGGCTAAAACACCGTCCTCACTGAAACTAAAAGTCCAGCTAGATGTTCCAGCTACTTCACGTGCCTCATTCATTTTTCCATCGCTATTGTAGCCAAAACAAAAAGAGTATTCATGGCCAAGATTGTTTTTTTGTATGATTTTCTGCGGCACCATATACATGTGGCTTAGGTATTCAGCAGCATCTTTATATTCAGGAATGGTTTGTAGCGCAGAGTATGCCCCCAAGTAATCTTCTTGCCCAATCAGTTCCATGGCACGTAAATACTCACATTCACATGCCATTTCCTTGCTGTCAGCATAATCATCCAATCCCGCAAAAATACCGGTAGCTTTTCCATAGTCCTTTAGGCGCATAGATTCCAACGCATATTGATATCTGCTTTCTATTAGCAGGTTTGCACTGTCACGGTATTCTCCCAACGCTTCAAAAGCCGAGATGGCACCCGCATAATGCTTTTCTTCCAGCAGTGCAACAGCCTTTGCATAGGCATCTGCATTCCGCATTTCCTGCCTACCTTCTTTTGCAATCTGCATCTGCTGAGCAGCATCTTTATAGTCCGCCAACTCCTGAAGTATCGCAATTGCTTCGTCATATTGCTTTGCATCAACCAGGGCAATCGCAGAGTTATATGCGTTCAAACGTGCCTTTTCCTCTTTCCTGACTTGCACAATGGGCGGAATCGTCTTCACCAAACCAATCACAATGATTGTCAGCAATATAGCAACGACCGCAATTTTACCAGTCTTTTGTGCCGTCTTGATTGCTGCTTCTCTTCTTTCTCGTGCCGTAGCCGCTTCCTTCTCTGCCTGTTCCCGTTCCCTAATCAGCCGCCTTTCCTTGAGTTCTTTCAGATTACCCAGGTCAATGTCCCTCAAATCACAAATGGCCTTTCGGCAAGAATGGCACACATCTTCTTCCCTGTGGTTCACCGCCCCGCAGACGCAATACCACAAATCTTTCTGCTCCAGAAAGAAATTTTTAGCTCTACTTCCGTATTCAATCCGGAACTGCTTGACCATTTCACCGTCCAGCCGGGAAGTCAGAGCTTCCGGGCTTTTCAGCGGTTCCCATGTTGCGTCATTGGCATTCCAAACAGAATTGTCCGCGAATATAACTTCCGCCACAGCAACACTAAAAGAGCGGGTTGAAGCATCCGGAAGTGGAATGGCTGATTTGCTGCCAAAGTCCGTATCTCTGGTGCTGCTCAAATCCAGATACTCGTAACGGACAGATTCTCCCAAAGGATTCCCCGCCGTGTTCATAAGTGACAGGAAAACCGTAGCGGCCTTAATAGCTTTAGAGCTTATGTTGCGCAATTTCAGCTGAGCAATGACCCGCCCGGTCTGGTTGTCCTTCAGCAAAGCCCCCGCAGCAATTATCACCGGCGAACCTTCCGTATAGAGGTTTTCAGGCAGGGAAAAGAGCTTGCTATATCGTTCACTCATGATTAGCCCCCCTTAAAGGTCAGGAAGTTCGTCGGGGATTTCCGCTTTTTTGCTCGTGTTATCCTTGAGATTTTGCAGCAAATCAATCACTTCACCCAAAGCGAAAATGAAGAAATTGACAACCAGGACAGTCGCAAGAATAATCGATACCGCCACAGCACCCAAATCCAATTCCTTGTTAAGCAGCAAAGTAAGGACAAATCCCGCCGCAGCATTCAAATAAGCGTATACCTGCAAGACTTTTGCAACAATGTTATTTGACTTGAACGGATTCATGTGTTTTACCCCTTTCTTTATGTGAAAAAATAAAAAGTGCGCCTACCGAAGCAGACGCACAAAAACCGCAAACTCCGATAGTCGCCAAACTTATCAATATAAAGCATCACAGCATTCATACCGAGGGAATTTGCATTTTTTATCAAATTCATGGTACGAACACAAAAGGGTATAGTACCCCTTTGTGATGCTTTTCATAATTTGATTAGTTTGGCAACTTCATAGTACCATATCTGCATGGAAGATTCAATGCGTTTTGTAAAATATTATCCTTTCTACAGGCATAAAGAAGCACATCCAGCCCGATTTCTCGGGCTGGATGTGCTTCTTTGCTTGTTATTCGGGGAAGAAAAGCGTTCCCTTATTTCGTCTCGTCGGTGCCGTAATAGGCGTTGAGGTACATCTGCTTGATCTCGCTCATGAGGGGATACCGGGGGTTCGCGCCGGTGCACTGGTCGTCGAAGGCCTGCTCCACCATGCTGTCCAGCCGGGTCAGGAAGTCCGTCTCGTCAATGCCGTAGTCCCGGATGGTCTTCCTGATGCCGATTTTGGCCTTCAGCTCGTCGATGGCCGCAATCAGTTTTTCCAGCTTCTCCTCGTCCGTGGTGCCGCCCAGCTTCAGGTAGTCGGCAACCTCGGCATACCGCGCCAGGGTGTGGGGATGGTCGTACTGGGAGAAGGTGCCCATCTTCGCGGGAACCTCGGCGGCGTTGAACCGCAGAACCTCGTCGATCATCAGGGCGTTGGCAACGCCGTGGGGCAGATGGTGGAACGCGCCCAGCTTGTGCGCCATGGAGTGGCACACGCCCAGGAAGGCGTTGGCAAAGGCCATACCGGCCATGCAGGCGGCGTTTGCCATGTTCTCACGAGCCTTGGGATCCTTCGCGCCGTTTTCGTAGGCGGAGGGCAGGTTCTCGAAAATCAGCTTCAGGCTCCGCAGCGCCAGACCGTCGGTGTAGTCCGTGGCCATCATGGAGGCGTAGGCTTCCAGGGCGTGGGTCACGGCGTCGATGCCGGAGGCGGCGGTCAGACCCTTGGGGGCGTTCATCATCATGTCGGCGTCCACGATGGCCATTTTCGGCAGCAGCTCATAGTCCGCCAGCGGGTACTTGACGCCGGTGGTTTCATCGGTGATGACGGCGAAGGGGGTCACCTCGGAGCCGGTACCGGCGGTGGTGGGGATGGCGACGAAATACGCCTTTTCGCCCATCTTCGGGAAGGTGTAGACACGCTTGCGGATATCCACAAAGCGCATGGCCATGTCCTGGAAATCCGCCTCGGGATGCTCATACAGCACCCACATGATCTTGCCCGCGTCCATGGCGGAGCCGCCGCCGATGGCGAGGATCAGGTCGGGCTTGAAGGCCGCCATCTGCGCCGCGCCCTCTCTGGCACAGGCGAGGGTGGGATCGGGAGCCACGTTGTAGAAGGTGGTGTGGGTGATTCCCATGGCGTCCAGCTTCTCTTCCACCGGCTTTGTGTAGCCGTTCTGGTACAGGAAGGCGTCGGAGACGATGAAGGCCTTCTTGTAATTTTTCAGCTCGGACAGAGCCACGGGCAGGCAGCCCTTCTTGAAATAAACCTTTTCAGGCGCGCGGAACCAGAGCATATTCTCCCTCCTAATTGCCACAGTCTTGATGTTCAGCAGGTGCTTGATGCCCACGTTCTCGGAAACGGAGTTGCCGCCCCAGGAGCCGCAGCCCAGCGTCAGGGAGGGAGCCAGCTTGAAATTGTACAGGTCGCCGATACCGCCGTGGGCAGACGGCGTGTTCACCAGAATGCGGCAGGCCTTCATTTTTTCCGCAAAGGCGTCCAGCTTTTCCTTCCCGGCCACCGTATCCAGATAGACGGAAGCGGTGTGGCCGTAGCCGCCGTCCTTGACCAGGGTGTCCGCCTTGTTCATGGCGTCGGCAAAGTCGGACGCCCGGTACATGGCAAGCACGGGGGACAGCTTCTCATGGGCAAAGGCTTCGGAGAGATCGGTGGAGGTCACTTCACCGATGAGGATTTTGGTGCTTTCGGGGACGTCAACGCCCGCCAGCGCCGCGATGGTGTGGGCGGACTGACCCACGATCTTGGCGTTCAATGCGCCGTTAATCAGGATGGTTGCGCGAACCTTGTCGGCTTCTTCCGCGTTCAGGACGTAGCAGCCGCGCTTGACGAATTCCGCCTTGACCCGGTCGTAGATGCTGTCCAGCACCACCACGCTCTGCTCGGAGGCGCAGATCATGCCGTTGTCAAAGGTCTTGGAGTGGATGACGGAGGAAACCGCCAGCAGAATGTCGGCGCTGTCGTCGATCACGGCGGGGGTATTGCCGGGGCCGACACCCAGAGCGGGCTTGCCGGAGGAGTAAGCCGCCTTCACCATGCCGGGGCCGCCGGTGGCGAGGATCAGGTCGGCTTCCGCCATCACCTGATTGGTCAGCTCCAGAGAGGGCTTGTCGATCCACGCGATGATGCCTTCCGGCGCGCCGGCGGCGACCGCCGCTTCCAGCACCACCCGTGCGGCGGCGATGGTGCAGCCCTTCGCTCTCGGATGGGGGCTGATGATGATGCCGTTACGGGTCTTCAGGGAGATCAGGGTCTTGAAAATGGCGGTGGAAGTGGGGTTCGTGGTGGGAATGACCGCAGCGATAACGCCGATAGGCTCGGCAATGCGCTGAATGCCGTAGGCCGTGTCTTCCTCGATGACGCCGCAGGTCTTGGAATCCTTGTAGGCGTTGTAAATATATTCGGCGGCGTAGTGGTTCTTGATGACCTTATCCTCCACCACGCCCATGCCGGTTTCGGCTACCGCCTGCTTGGCCAGAGGAATGCGCATCCGGTTGGCGGCGGTGGCGGCGGCCAGGAAAATCTTATCCACCTGCTCCTGGGTATAGGCGGCAAATTTCTCCTGGGCAGCGCGGCACTTTGCCAATGCTTCGGTCAGTTCCTGAGCGGTGGTTACAGGTGCATATGTTTTCTCCATAAAAATCGACCTTTCCTGGGGAATCCCTGATGAAACCGTCTTCGGCTGAAAAATTAGCCTTCAGCCTCCGCCGGATTCACCGGTGCTTCCCGAACAAATTTATCAGTATTTTCATACCGATATATTACTATCGATATAATAGCACATATCTCGGAAATGTCAATCCCCTATCTGAAAAAATCTCAGTGCGGACAAAACCACCGGGCTTCCGGAGCGCACCGCTCCGAAAGCCCGGCTGTGCCGTTATTCATTACGTGCCGAGGTAGGCCGCCTTCACCGCCTCGTTGGCAAGCAGCTCTTCGCCGCTGCCGTGGAGGGTGATCCGGCCGGTCTCCATGACGTAGCCGAGATTGGCGGTTTTCAGCGCCATATTGGCGTTCTGCTCAATGAGCAGCACCGTCACGCCCTGCTTGTTGATCTCCTTGATGATCTCGAAAATGCCCTTGACGATGATGGGCGCCAGTCCCAGAGACGGCTCGTCCATCATAATGACCTTGGGGCGGCTCATGAGCGCGCGCCCCACCGCCAGCATCTGCTGCTCGCCGCCGGACAGGGTGCCGCCCGCCTGCCAGGAACGCTCCTTCAGCCGGGGGAACAGGTCAAAGACCCAGTTGAGGTCCTCGGTCAGATCGTCCTTGCGCAGGTAAGCGCCGATTTTCAGGTTTTCCAGCACCGTCATGTCCGGGAAAATCCGCCGTCCCTCGGGTACCAGCGTGATGCCCTTGGACACGATCATGCTGGAATCCATGCCGGTGATGTCCTCGTCCAGGAAGGAAATCTTTCCTGCGGAGGGCTTCACCAGCCCCGCGATGGCGCGAAGGGTGGAGCTTTTGCCAGCGCCGTTGGCGCCGATCAGGGTCACGATCTCCCCTTCCGGCACATCCAGGCTGATGCCCTTTACCGCTTCGATTCCGCCGTAATGCACCTGTAAATCCCGGATTTCCAGAATGTTACGCATCTTCCGTCACCCCCAAATACGCCTCGATCACGCGCTTGTTCTGCTGCACTTCCTTCGGCACGCCCCGGGCGATCTCGCTGCCGAAGTCAATGACATAAATGTAATCCGAAATCTTCATGACCAGATCCATGTGATGCTCAATGAGGAAGACCGTCAGATGATGTCTGTCCCGGATTTCCTTGATGTATTCCGCCAGCTCCTGGGTCTCCTGGGGGTTCATGCCCGCCGCCGGTTCGTCCAGCAGCAGCAGCTTGGGATCCGTCGCCAGAGCGCGGGCAATTTCCAGACGGCGCTGTAAGCCGTAGGGCAGGCTGGTGGCGATTTCATCCTTGTACTGCTCCAGTCCCTGCTCTTGCAGCAGCGCCATGGTTTCCTCCCGCATTCTCGCCTCTTCCTTGGCATTCGCCCGGAAAATGGCGGAAAACACGTTCTGCTTCGCCCGCATATGCTTGGCCACCAGCACGTTTTCGAACACCGTCATACTCTTCCACAGGCGGATGTTCTGGAAGGTACGGGCGATGCCCAAGGACACCACATGATCTGGGGTGGGGTCAATGTTGCGCTCATTTGCGTATTTTTCCCCGTTGGTACCCAGGTAGTTCTTTTTCATTTTCCCGGTGGGGTGGTTGCGGATCATGGTCTTGCCCATGAATTCCACCCGGCCGTTGGTCGGCTGATACACACCGGTGATGCAGTTAAAGGCCGTGGTTTTGCCCGCGCCGTTGGGGCCGATCAGGGCGACGATCCTGCCCTCCGGCACGTCCAGAGACAAATCATTCACAGCCACAACGCCGCCAAACTGCATGGTGACGTTTTCCATACGAAGAACGTTTGTTTCGCTCATGCCGCTTCAGTCCTCCTTTTCCGCCGCCGGGGCAGCCTTTTTCCGCTTCTGAAACAGTCCGCCGATGCCCTTCCAGCTCAGCTCCTTCTCCCCCATGATGCCCTTGGAGAAGAACAGGACGATGATCATGATGACCACGGAGAATACGACCATCCGGAAGCCGCTGCGCAGCAGAGGCACCTTAAACGAGCCGATGAAGGTCTCCCGATCCAGGAACCGCAGCCACCACTCGGAGCAGGCCACATACAGGAATGTGCCGATGACGGAGCCGGAAACGGAGCCGATGCCGCCGATGACCACGATCAGCAGAATTTCATAGGTCATGGTGGAGGTAAAGACCTTCGCCTGGGCGTTGGCCACATACATGGCGAACAGCGCGCCGCCCACACCGGAGAAGAAGCTGGAAATGACGAAGGAGAGCATCTTGTGCTTGAACAGGTTGATTCCCATGGCCTCCGCCGCCACCTCGTCGTCCCGGATGGCCTTAAAGGCGCGGCCATAGGAGGAGTTGATCAGCAGAACGATCAGCGTAATACTGACAATCGCCACAAGGAAGGGGACAAACGTACTCAGCCGCAGAACCACCTGCCCCGCCCCGTTCTTGATGTTGAAATCGGAGAAGGTGGGGAAGCCCTTGATCATGTTTGCGCCGTTGGTGATGGGGCCGAGGGTCTGCCACTGGAAAATCGCCCGGAGAATTTCGGCAAACCCCAATGTGGCAATGGCGAGGTAATCACTTTTCAGCCGCAGAACCGGCAGACCGATGAGCGCCGCGAACAGCGCGGCCACCAGTCCCGCCAGAATCAGTCCTACGAGAACGGCCAGCACCAGCGCCAGCCCGCCGCCGAACCCGGCGCTTCCCAGAAAGCTCTGGAAGCAATCCACCAGGGAGAACTTCACAGCCGAGCCGCCGTAGAGGTAATAAACCTGATCCTTGGCAGCCATGGGAACGGTGAGAATGGCGTAGGTATACGCGCCCAGCAGCATGAAGCCCGCCTGTCCCAGAGAGAACAGGCCGGTGAAACCGTTGAGCAGGTTCATGGAAACGGCCACCAGAGAATACACCGCCCCCTTTTTCAGCACGGTAAACAGCTGACTGGTGGGAAGAAAGACCGCAGGCAGTCCCGGGATGTAGTCGCTGAGGTTTTCCAGCAGGATGACCAGCAGCAACAGCACCGAAATGGAGATCAGCGCGGCAAAGCTGCCGTTTTTGTTTGTTTTCTGTTTCAGCATATCCGGCACCTCCTTAAACCTTATCCGTGGCCTTTTCGCCAAAGAGTCCGGTGGGCTTGCAGGTCAGGATGATGATGAGCAGCGCAAAGGTGAAGGCATCGGAGAACACGGAAACATTCCACGCCGAGGGCAGACCCTTGATGATAGTCTCGCAAATACCGATCAAAAACGCGCCGATCACCGCGCCGGGGATGGAGCCGATGCCGCCGAACACCGCCGCCACAAAGGCTTTCAGCCCCGGCATGGCCCCTGCCGTGGGGGTAATGGCGGGATAGGTGGTGAAGTACAGAATGGAGCCAACTACCGCCAGGGCGGAACCGATGACAAAGGTCATGGAAATGACGTTGTTGATCTTGATGCCCATCAGCCGCGCCGTCTCAAAATCCTTGGACACCGCCCGCATAGCCATGCCGATCTTGGTGTGGTTGATCAGCTGGGTCAGAAGCACGATCAGCACCAGCACCAGAATGGGGGTGATGATGACCACCAGCTTCGTGGAGGTGCCGACGATGTCGACGGTTTTGTTCAGGATTCCGATGGTGGGATACGTCATGGGCTGACCGCCGGTGACATAGGTCGCGGTGTTTTGCAGCAGATAGCTGACGCCGATGGCAGAGATCATGACGGACATTCTCGGCGCGTTGCGCAGGGGCTTATAGGCCGCCCGCTCAATGAAGAAGCCCAGCGCCACCGTCAGGATAATGACAACAGGAATCGCCGCGTAGATCGGCAGCACGGCGGAAATATAGATACCCAGCAAGCCCGCGACCATGAACACGTCGCCGTGGGCGAAGTTGATCAGGCGCAGAATGCCGTAGACCATGGTATAGCCAATGGCGATCAGCGCCAGCTGCCCGCCCAGAGAAATGCCGCTGAGCAGAATGGACACCAGGTATTCCAGAGAAAACAGTTGTTCCACAAGGGGTTCCTCCCTTTCTTTACGGAATCCCCGAAGAAGCCGTCCGCAGCCCCGCTCCGGACGGCTTCTTCAGAGATTCCCTGTCTAAAAAAATACGACTGTTTGGCGGGGGTATGCGTCCCCCGCCAAACAATTCAAATCGGAGATAAAATCAGCTGCCGGAGCCGGTCTGAACGGTCTCCAGAGTCCAGGTGCCGCTGGCGGTGTCCGCCGTCTTGATGTAAGCGGTGTCGCGGATGGCGTCGCCCTGAGCGTCAAAGGCAATGGAGCCGGAAACGCCGGCGTAGGTGACGGAGGGCAGAGCGGCCATGATGGCGGCCTTGTCGGCGCTGTCGGCCTTCTTCATGGCCTCCAGAGCCACGAAGTAAGCGTCATAGCCCATGGCGGTGACGGCGGAGATGGTGTCGTTGCCGCCGTTGGCAGCCAGTGCCTCGGAGCTGGCGTTGATGTACTCCTTGATGCCCGTATCAAACTCGGGAGAACCGCCCTCCTGATAGAAGGTGGAAACATACAGCTGCAGGTCGGTACCCTTGATGGCTTCCAGAACCATGTTGTCGTCCAGGGTGTCGGAGCCGAGGAAGGGAGCCTCAATGCCCAGAGATGCAGCCTGGGTGATGATCTGTACGGCGTAGGCGATGGAGACGGGGGTGAAGATGACGTCCGCGCCCTCGCTCTTGGCCTTGTTCAGGTAGGAGCCGAAGTCGGAGTTGCCGGTGGGGAAGGAGTCGGTGATGACCTTGCCGCCCGCAGCCTCAAAGACCTTGGTGAAGAAGGCGATCAGGCCCTGGTCGTACTCGTTGCCGCTTTCGCCCAGGCAGTAGGCGGTCTTGGCGCTGAACTTGCTCACGGCGAAGTTGGCCAGAACGTCGGCCTGGAAGTTATCCAGGAAGCAGATACGGAAGTAGTAGCTATTGCCCGCGGTGACGTTGGGGTTGGTGCAGGTGATGCCGATGGCGGGGATGCCGGCCTCTTCAAACTTGGGGCCGCCTGCCATGGAAACGCCGGAACCGTAGGAACCCAGAACCACGGACACGCCCGCGCTGACCAGAGAGGACGCGGCGGAGGGAGCCTTGTCGGTGGAGGAGCCGTTGTCGCCGTAGACCAGCTCAACCTTGTAGGTCTCGCCGCCCAGGGTAACGGTGGGTTCCTGGCTGTTGGCGTACTGCATACCCAGGATTTCCTTCTTGCCGCCAGATGCGGAGTCGCCGGAAGAAGGCTCGAACACGCCGATCTTGACGACCTTCTCGCCGGAAGCAGAACCGCTGCCGGAAGAAGAGCAGGCGCACAGGGACAGAGCCATGCACAACACTAAGATAACAGCAATTACTCTTTTCATTTTCTTATCCTCCATTCCAAAAAGCAGAATCCATAGTCAGTGGACATCTGTTTTTGTGATATGGAAAATTATATATGAATTTTCCCCAAATTGCAATTGTAAATTACGATAGAATTTAATGGTCGGTCATTCATTTTTTGTTCAAGTTTTACAAGCTCTTTTTCGGTTTATTGACAAGATCACCCGTGCCTGTTATAATTACTAACAACGTTAGCGAACTTCATTTTTTGCGCAGTCCCGAATGGTTTCCCCGTTTTGTAAATCCGGCGTTTGCCTCCCCGGCGTCTGCCCCGTTCCCCGGAGAACGCTTTGCCGGATCGGGAATGTTTGCCAAAAGGGTCGCCCCCATGATGCAATGTCGCTTTCAAAAACTTGCAATCTCCGGTGAATTTCCACCGGTAACACACCTAAGAAAAGGACGATGCCAATGAAAAATCAACACGAAGTGGAAAAACTGGCCTATGCGATGACCCGTCAGCGCTACTTGCTGAACCGGGACATCGTGCACGACCTGTTCACGGAGCTGTCCCTTTCCGACTACATTGCCCTCCACAGCATTGCGGAAGCTGCCGGTCAGGATGGGTCAGCGGAGCAAACCTACCTGCGGGATTTGGCCGAACGGCTGGAAATGCCCATACCCAAGACTTCCAAAATGATCCGTAAGCTTCACGAGCGGGGGCTGGTATTCTGGTCCCACAGCGGCGACGGGCGCGACGGCACCTACGTCGTCATCACCGATTCCGGTGTCCGGGCCATGGAGCGGCAGGCAAATATCCTGAACGCCTACTACAGCCGGGTGATCGAGGCCTTCGGCTGCGAAAATCTGAAGGGTCTTCTGGAGCAGATTTCCCGTCTGGAGGACGTTATGAACGAAGTATTTACGAAAGGAGCGGCCAGCCATGGACTTGACCCAGTTAAATGACTACACGATCCGCAGCGAGACGGTGTGCCGCCGGAACGACACCATCTCCCCCCGGCTGTACGACGAGTACGGCGTCAAGAAGGGGCTTCGGGACGAAAACGGCAACGGCGTACTCGCCGGGCTGACGAACATTTCCAAAATCACATCCTCCAAAATCGTGGACGGCAAAAAGGTTCCCTGCGACGGTCAGCTCTGGTACCGGGGCTACCGGGTGGAAGACCTGATCGGCACCCTCGGGGAAACGGAGCTTGGCTACGAGAAAATCGCCTACCTTCTGCTTATGGGGGAGTTACCGGACAGCGCCGTTGCGGAGGAATTCCGGACACTGCTGGGCGAGTGCAGAAGCCTTCCCACCAACTTCACCCGGGACGTCATTATGAAAGCCCCCGGCAAGGACATCATGAACTCCATGACCCGGGGCATTCTGACGCTGGCGTCCTATGACGAGCGCGCCATCGACACCAGCGTCAGCAATTCCCTCCGGCAGTGCATTCAGCTGATTGCCGAGTTCCCGCTGCTGGCCGTTTACGGATACCACGCCTACAATTACTATGAAAATATGGACAGCATGGTCATTCACCGGCCTGACCCCGCCCTTTCCACAGCGGAAAACCTTCTGATGATGCTCCGCCCCAACAAAAAATACACCGCCACGGAAGCAAAGGTCCTGGACACGGCGCTGATTCTCCACATGGAGCACGGCGGCGGCAACAATTCCACCTTCACCACCCGGGTCATCACCTCCTCCGGCTCCGACACCTATTCCACCATCGCGGCGGCCATGTCCTCCCTGAAGGGTCCCAAGCACGGCGGCGCCAACATCAAGGTCATGGAAATGATGGAGGACATCCGCCTGCACGTCTCCGACTGCTCGGACAAGGAGGCTCTGGCGGATTATCTCGCAAAGATCATCAACAGGGACGCCTTCGACCGGAAGGGGCTTGTATACGGCATGGGTCACGCCATCTATTCCCTGTCCGACCCCAGAGAGCGGATTTTCAAGGGCTATGTGGAAAAGCTCGCCGCCGAAAAGGGGCGCGGGGACGACCTGACGCTGTACCGCAACGTGGAGGAGCTTGCCCCTCAGCTGATCGCGAAGCACCGGCGGATTTACAAGGGCGTCAGCCCCAACGTGGACTTTTACAGCGGCTTTGTCTACGACATGCTGGGAATCCCCCAGGAGCTGTACACGGCCATGTTCGCCGTGGCGAGAATCGTGGGATGGAGCGCCCACCGGATTGAGGAACTGATCTGCATGGATAAGATCATCCGTCCGGCGTACATGAGCGTCATGGAAGAACGGGAGTGATTTTGGCAGCATGGACTATTCGTTGCTTGCCGGGCAGCTTCTCAGCGTGCAGGCGAATCTCCTGCAAGTCCCGGCCTATCAGCAGCTTTCCAAGATGGTGCGGGGAGAGATGTTCGTTCTGAACTATCTCGCCACCCACGAAACGGCGATCCATCCCAAGGAACTCAGTAAAAAGATGGCCGTCAGCACCGCCCGCATCACCTCTCTTCTGCATCACATGGAGGAAAAGGGACTGATCGCCCGCTCCTCCGATTTAAGCGACAACCGGCAGATTTTCGTCCGGCTGACGGAAAACGGGGTAACTGCGATACAGAAAGCCCGGGCGGAGGTCATCTCCCGGGTATCGTCCCTGCTGGAAGCCCTCGGCCCGGAGGACGCCCGGGAATATATCCGCATTCAGGAAAAGATTCTGGACAATTTCCTGGGAAACCTCTAAAGCAACACCGCACAATTGTGTCTGAAACTCGCGGACACAATTGTGCGGTGTTGCCTTAACAGCCCCTCTTCTTATCCGAAATTCACAGCGATAAAGTCATCAAATTCTCGAATGCAGCCTTCGCTGGGCCAGGCAGGCATTCCTTCGGCATCTGTTTGAGCCTTCCGAGCCAGTTCTGTGGTGGGGCTGACCAGAAAATCGTAGCCGTATAACCGGAACAGATCAGCGGCAAAGGTAGGACAGTATCCAATGACGGTGTTGCCGCACCAGTAAATTACGGAATTTCCGTTCACGTCCCCGCCGGGATACAGCCGGGTCACCAGATATCCGCTGTCATCGGCCCAGTGGTCAGGACAGTTCGTGAAAATCACCGGCTTGGAAAGATCATAGCCATCCAGAAGCCTTGTTGCCAATGTGTGAACCACGTAGGATTCCTTCTCACTGCGGACGTAATCGTTGAAGAACCACCGATTCATATCCGCAGACTGGATGAGCATCAGCAGGCAGATGCCAACGGCGGCAGCGGTTTTCAGAAGTCGCTTTGATTGGCACCAGGCAGTAATCAGCAGCGTCAAAAAGCCGGTATAGAAACAAAAGGTCTGGGCAATCCGGGGATGGAAGCTACCATAGATGATATGTATGAAGAAATTACTCAGAAACAGGGCAAGGAAACAGAGCAGCAACCAGAAATTTTTCTTTTTTGCTGCCAGCCACACCATCAGCAGCCCTCCCGCACCAGTGAGCGCACAGAAAATCCAAATAGGGTAGTAGCGCACCTGCAGAGACTGACGGAAATATTCGGCGATTCCCAGGAGGGCGTCAGAAAAGACCCGGAAAAAGCCCTTCTCCGAAGTGTCCCACGCGGTATAAGGGGAAGTAGTGCGGACATATCCGGACAGGTGCTGCACCGCGGCCACCAATGCATAGTAGGACATAACGGCAACGATCAGCACAAGCGCAAATCCAAGTCCGTGTTTCAGCAGGGACAGAAATCCCCATTTCTCCGGGTCTTTCAGAATTTCCAGAATAAGGATGGCAAAAACCCCGCAGACATACAAAAAGAGAAAGGATTCGTAGCTGGCAATGGTGACCATCCCTAGAAGCACTGCCGGAAACGCCGCCCGCCTCTCGCCGCAGACAAACCATCGCGCATACAATAAAGACATGGGGCAACAGCAGAAAGAGGTCGTCGTGGCAAGAACATCCAGGGAATACAAGAATTTTTCCACATTGATGGAGCAGCTGAGATAGATAGCTGCGAAGGCAGCCAAAGCGCCAACCGGGAGCTTTCCCTCACATACCGTCTGGAAGAGTCCACAGAACAGCAAGGCGGACAGACAAAAGAGAGAGGCGCCCACAAACTCCGTGAAAAACGGAATAAAGGCAACGAACCGAGTAACCGTGTTCAGCAGCACATGCAGCAGCCGCCCCTGACGGATCATGTTCCAGGAGCCGTCACTGTAGAGGTAAAAATTTCGGGCAACATCATCAACGCCGATGGACTGGTGGGTAACGGCAAAGCCATAGCACAGAATCGTTACAAACAGGGCAGTAAAGACCAGTACCCGGTTTTGCAGCACATCCCGAAAATAATCTGTTTTTTGTATATTTTTCTTCATTTCATGCCTCGCAGAATTTTTATCCAGTATACCATTCGAGAACGGAAAAAACAAGGTGGCACCTTTGTTTTTTATCCGATAACATTTTCCTCTGTACATTTTGGGATTTCCGTGTTATACTAGCGTTGCGATAATCGAAATTATGTTTGCAATTAAAGGAGGCTGCGCCGGAATGAAAGTCCGAAGCTATATCGCCATCGACTTAAAATCCTTCTACGCCTCCGTGGAGTGCATCCAGCGGGGGCTGGATCCCATGACCACCAATCTGGTGGTGGCCGACCCCAGCCGCACCGACAAAACCATCTGTCTTGCAGTCTCCCCTTCCCTGAAATCCTTCGGCATCCCCGGCCGGCCGCGGCTGTTTGAGGTCGTACAGAAGATCGGGCAGGTCAACGCGCTGCGTAAGAACTCCGCCCCGGGGCGCGCCTTCACCGGCAAATCCCACGACTTTTGTGAGCTCCGCGGGCATCCGGAGCTGGAGGTGGACTACATCGTCGCGCCCCCGCAGATGGCGTTTTATATGGAGACCAGTGCGGCCATCTACAATATTTATCTCAAATACATCGCCCCGGAGGACATTCACCCCTACTCCATCGATGAGGTGTTCATCGACGCCACGAATTACCTGAAGCTCTACCGCATGACCCCGGAGGAGCTTGCCATGAAGATCATCCTGGACATTCTGGAAAACACCGGCATCACGGCCACCGCCGGAATCGGAACGAATCTGTACCTTGCCAAGGTGGCCATGGACATCGTGGCGAAGCACATCCCCGCAGACAGGAACGGCGTGCGCATCGCACAGCTGGACGAGCTGCGCTACCGGCAGGAGCTGTGGTCCCACCGCCCCCTGACGGATTTCTGGCGGGTCGGCCCCGGCTATGCGAAAAAGCTGGAAAAGGTGGGACTGCGCACCATGGGCGACGTCGCCCGGTGTTCCGTAGGCAAGCCCACGGAGTTTTACAACGAAGACCTGCTGTATAAGCTGTTCGGCGTCAACGCCCAGCTGCTCATCGACCACGCCTGGGGGTGGGAGCCATGCACCATCGCGGACATCAAGGCCTACAGGCCGGAATCCAGCAGCCTCAGCCCGGGGCAGGTGCTGCAATGTCCCTACACCGCGGAAAAAGCCCGGCTGGTCGCCCGGGAAATGGCGGACGATCTATCCCTGGATCTGGTGGACAAGGGGCTTGTCACCGACCAGATCGTTCTGACGGTTGGCTACGACATTGAAAATCTCACCGACCCAGAGCGAAGCCGCGCCTATCACGGTTCCGTCACCGTTGACCGCTACGGCCGCAGGATTCCCAAGCACGCCCACGGCACCGCCAATCTGGGCGGGCATACCGCCTCCTCCAAGGCCATCGTCAGTGCCGTCGCCGCGCTTTACGACCGCATCGTAGACCCCAATCTTCTGGTCAGGCGGCTGTATCTGTCCGCCAATCATGTCGTCCCGGAGACCTCCCTGCCCCGGCAAGAGGCTTCCGAGCAGCTGGACTTTTTCTCCGATTACGCCTCTCAGGAGAAGCGCCGCGCCGAAGAAGCAGCCGCACGTGAGCGGGAAAAGAGCCGTCAGCAGGCAGTGCTGACCATTAAAAAGAAGTACGGAAAAAATGCCATTCTGAAGGGCATGGACTTGGAGGAAGGCGCCACCGCCAGAGACCGGAACGGTCAAATAGGAGGACACAAAGCATAATGGGCGAATACGACGATCTGATTTATCTGCCCCATCCCGTTTCCCGGAAGCACCCGCCCATGTCCGCCATGGACAGAGCCGCCCAGTTTTCCCCCTTTTCCGCCCTCACCGGTTACGAGGCCGTTCTCCGGGAGGCAGGCCGCCGGACGGACAGTCGGGCGGAATTGTCAGAGTACAGCCGGGACATTCTGGATCAAAAGCAGCAAATCCTCCTGGACGCCGCCCCGACGCACCCGGAGATCACCGTGACCTATTTTATCCCCGACCGCCGCAAGCAAGGCGGCGCGTATGGCACGCTCAAGGGCAATCTGAAGAGAATCGACCTTGCCCGCCGCGTAATCATCCTGCTGGACGGGACGGAAGTTTCCCTGGACGATGTCGCGGATATCCAGTGTGAGCTGTTTGCCGGCCTGACTTATGACAAACCGGATGAGTCATGACCAGCTGTCCCATTCCACAGACCAGAAACGGTCATCTCCCAAAAAACTGACCGCGCCCACCCTGGCTCAGGGTGGGCGCGGTTTATTTGCTTTTGGAGAAATTTTCCCACTATACCGGCGTTTATACGAGTTTTTAATAAAACGCTGAAAAGCGTTTTATTCGGCCGCAGGATTGCGGCCAGCGGCCACTGCCGCTAAAAAACGAAGTCAATACATTTCTTACCGCCGCCCAGGCGGTCTGCCGTGAAACGGCTTTCATAAAATGATGAAATCATTTTATGAAGAAATAGTATTATCTCACCCGCAGGCCGAAGATATCTGCGATCCGGTGCAGACGATCCGAAATATCCTCAAAGGCAAATACCTGATGGCAGCCCAATACCGTATCCAGATAATGCGCCATGTCATCAAAGCGGACATACATTTGGGTGCGGCACGCCTCCTCGTAGGCTCCCGGAACGGACGTGCCCAGCTGAATGGTCACATCCGCAGCCTCGTTGGAAATGCGGCAGGCCGTCACGCGGCAGTTTTCCGGCATCGTTACCTGCAAGCTGACGCCGATTCCGCTTTCGTGGTGACTGCGCAGAATGCAGTGCGCCGCCCGGCCGGTACAGCACACCGGGCTGGTGCAATGGCTGAAATTGATGGTTCCGTCCGGATGAATCCCGGGATTTGCCATCCAAAGGCGGGTGTCCGTCAGCTTCTTCATCAGCAGCATGGTAATCGTGCTGTCCATGTCGCATTCACAGCCGACGCACATATCGGTGCTGTTGTTTACATAACTCACACCCAGACAGGCATTTGTCCCGGTACGCAGCAGGTTAAAGCAGGCAAGCGCCGCCCCGGCCGCATGATATTTTTCCAGCAGCGTCACCAACGCGCAGGCCATCCGGGAAGCATTCCAGATATCCTCCTGGGTCGGCTCCACACAGCCCTGGGAATGGCCGGTGAACCAGTCAAAATACGTTGCCGCCTGTTCCCGGGTCGTAGCGAGGAAGAGGTCTTCCAGTCCCTCCTGGGCGACCGGTACAATCTTCACCCCGAAGCGGTTTTCATAGTATCCGGTGTCGGAGGCATTGCTGACCACCCAGGGTTCCGTCTGCCCGATTTTCAGAACCGTTGCTCCGTTTATGTAGCAGTATGCTTCCAGAACCCGAAGCGTTTCCCCTAATTCCGTCTGGTTCAGTGCCAGGAGCGTATGCGTGCTTCTGCGGTGGAGCACCGCCCAGGTGTCCATCAGGGTGGGCGCCGCGTTCGCCCGCATCATGTCCTGCCCGGCGGCGTCTGAAGCGTTGCCGCTGATGTACGCGCCGTACAGCACCGACGCCCGGAAGCAAGACGCGATATCCAGAATCCGCTTCTGTACCGCGCCGCTCATGGGAACGATCACAACGCAGTCTCCTTCGGGCAGAGCGACGGTGTCGTCGTCCGTAATGAGGTTGGCATTCTTTTCACAGCAGAGCCGCCCGCACAGCTCCTGATACACAGCCTTCAGGCGGTCACGGTTCGGCCAATATCGGTTCGCTGCAAGGAATGCGTAGACAGTTTTCATCATTTTCTCGTCCTTTCTGTTTTTGGCGGCAGCGCCGGGGTCTGCCGCCGTTTGGGCGTGTTGACGGTTTCTTCGGGTATGCCGTATCCTATTTTGATTATAGTGCAAATACCCCTTGCAATCAATTCCGTTTTCTGATAACATATTCCAAACTGGAATAGGAGGGTTTCCCATGGATATTCGCAGTCTGGAAGCTTTTACCGCCGTTGCCGAGGAGCTGAGCTTTTCCTCCGGCGCAGACCGGCTGTATATTTCCCAGTCCGCCGCTTCCAAGTATATCCGGCATCTGGAAACGGAATTGGGCGTCTGCCTGTTTGACCGGACGCACCGGCAAATCCGCCTTACCCCGGCGGGAGAACGGGTGCTGCCCCAGGCAAAGGCGCTGCTTTCCCAATACCGAAGTCTGCTGGAGTCCGTCCGGGAGGAAACGGCGCTGCACATCGCCATGCTGCCCGTCGCCGACAGCTACGGCTTTGCCCAGCTGCTGGCGGATTTTCCGCCGGGATGCCCGGGCAGCCGCTTCGGCTGGAGGAACGACAAAACCTCCCCATTCTCCGTCTGTTGGAGGAAAACCAGCTGGACGGCGCCTTCTGCCGTGTACTGCCGCCCTACCCGGAGTCCCGGGACTGCGTTTTTTTCCGCCTGGAGGAGCTGGTGCTTCTGGTGGCGGACGAGGGGCAGGCGGAGTCCCGTGTGGATTTAAGCCGCTATCGGGATCGGCGCTTTCTGTTTCTGGAAAAAAGCACCGGCCTTTGGGATGCAAGCATGGCACTGTGCCGGGAGGCCGGATTCCGCCCGGACGTCTGCTATACCGGCTCCGCCCGGGGAAATATCACCCGGCTGGTTCGGGAAGGCACTGGCGTCGCGCTGCTGGCGGAGGGCGTCGCCGTGCAGTGCTTGCAGGAGGGGGTTCGTATGCTGCACCTGAACCGCTCCGCAGAAAGCCACCTGGTATTTCTCTGTTCCCGGAAAGGGCGTGCGCTTCCGGGGATGATGCGTCTTATGTCCTTTCTGAGAGATAACGCCCCACGTCCGCTGTAGTATGCCTGCATCCTCTGCGGACATTTTTCTTTGTGCAAGTTGCAATCGTTTGCAGTCGTAAATTGTGCAGTCTTCCGAAAATATCGTTCCCCCCGTTTTCTCTCTTGACATTGCTGAATCTTATGGTTATTCTAAAGAAAAGCACGGCATCATCTCCTAACTTTCTTGGTTATGTTGTCCTGCTTTTTAATCTCCTGAATTGCAAACGATTGCATTTCAGGAGAACCCGGTATCCGAAGAGCCTTCTCCGGAACCGAAAAACAAAAAAAGGAGAAACGATTATGAAAAAGCTACTCGCACTGTCCCTGGCTCTGATCATGGCTCTGGGTCTGATTGCCTGCGGCAATTCCAGCACCCCCGCCGCCACTTCCGCCGGTAACGCTGCCGCTCCTGCGGGCGACACCAAGACCGACGCCCCCAAGGGTGAGATCCTGATCGGCTGCCTGCAGGACATCACCGGCAACACCTCCGCTCTGGGCAAGTCCGTTCAGGCCGGTGCTCAGGCTGCTGTTGACGAGATCAACGCCAACGGCGGTATCGGCGGCCAGACGCTGGTCATGAAGACCTACGACACCAAGGGCGACGTCACCGAAGCCGTCAACGCCTACATCACCGCCGTCACCGTCGATAAGGTCGCGCTGATCGTCGGACCTCCCGTTGCCAACATCGCAAACGCCATCAAGGAAACCTCCGAAGGCTACGACGTTCCCGTTGTCGGCCTGGCCATGGATCCCTCCTGCCAGCTGAAGGCCGACGGCACCCCCTATGCCCACATGTTCTGCCTGCAGCCCAGCGCTCTGACCCAGGGTCAGATCATGGCCTCTTTCGCTCTGAAGAACGGCCTCAAGACCTTCGGCGTCCTGTACAATCAGGAGAACGCCTACTCCGTCTCTCTGCTGGATCCCTTCCTGGACACCCTGTCCGAGGGCGGCGTCACCGTTGACCCCTCCCTGATCGTGGCCTACGGTGCTTCCGATACCGACTACAAGACCCTGCTGCAGCCCATCGTTGCCGCCGGCGTCGACGCCATCTACTGCCCCAACTACACCCAGCAGCTGGTCGCCATCTGCACCGCCGCCGCTGAGCTTGGCTACACGGGCAAGGTTATCAACGGTCTGGACGCCGCTCCCTCCTTCAACACCACCTATGGCGGCGACTGCTCCAACGTCTACTTCATCAACAACATCAATACGGAAGATGAGACCACCGCTGCCATGATCGAGCAGATCGCCGACAAGGTCAGCGCGCCCAACAAGTACTTCCTGGGTTACGACATCGTCATGGCCTGCAAGCAGTCCATCGAGAAGGTCGGTCTGGATGCTTCCGCCCTGTGCGAGGAGATGGCTTCCCTGGATTACACCGGTCTGACCGGCCACATCACCATTGATCCCACCACCCACATGCCCAAGGGTATGGGTATGTTCATGTACACCTACGACTACCAGACTCCCGTCATGCTGGAAGAATTTGCCGGCTGATCCTGCGGATATCCGCGCCAACTGAAAACCAGGGCTCCCATTGCGTTCCCTTGCGATGGGAGCCTTTTTCTAAGGAAGTTCCGATTAAATTGACACGATCCGCTGCTCGGCCGAAGACGATTTATTCAGAGTTTCCCCACTAACTAAACTGGGAGGTAAACCATGTCGCTGCAGATCCTGATCAACGGCATAGCCACTGGTTCGATTTATGCACTGATCGCCACCGGCTTCGCGTTAATCTTCAATATTCTGAAATTCTCCAACTTTTCCCACGGTGCGACCATGACGTCCTGTGCCTTCATTGCCTACTATCTTGCCGCCAGCAAGGGGATGGGCTTGCTGCCCACGCTGCTGGTTGCCGGTGCGGCCGGTGCGCTGATCTCGCTGTTCGGTGAGTTCGTCGGCTTCCGCCGCATTCTGAAAAACCATTCCTCCGCCACCTATTTCTTTGTCTCGTCCATCACCCTGGGTACTTTGTATGAAGGACTGGTCACCATCAAGGCCGGTTCCAATTTCTTCAATTTCCCCGCTTTTTTCAAAAATCCCACCATCAAGGCCGGCGGCATGGTGATCTCCACCAGCGACGCCATGATGCTCATCATCAGCGCCGTCGCCCTGCTTGTGTTGGCATACATCATCCAGAAAACCCGTATTGGCCGCGCCCTGCGCGCCGTTTCCTTTGACCGCGACACCGCCCAGCTTATGGGCATCGATTCCACCCGTATCATCCAGCTCGCTTTCGTCCTGTCCGGCATCCTGGCGGGCATCGCCGGTGTGTTCCTGGGCATTAAGTACACCCTGTATCCGTCGCTGGGTTCTCTGGTCGTCAAGGGCTTTATCGCCTCCGTCATCGGTGGTCTCGGCAGTCTGACAGGCGCCGTGATTGGTGCGCTGCTTCTGGGTATTACGGAAACCCTGCTGCTGAGCCTGCTTGGCTCCGGCTATTCCACCATCGCCACGTTTGCCATCATGCTGGTGTTCCTGCTGGTTCGTCCCCAGGGCATTGCCGGCAGCAACGTGCAGGAAAAAGCGTAAGGAGGAGGAAAAATATGTCTGCATTGGTATCCAACATCCTCACTCAGGTATTTATTACGCTGATTGCTGTCGCCGGTGTCTATGTTCTGACCGGTCTGACCGGTATGTTCAGTCTCGGCCAGGCCGCGTTCATGGCCATCGGCGCCTACGCTTCCGGACTGCTGGTGCTGCGGGCGCATCTGCCCATTGCACTTGCCTGTGTTCTTGCCGTTGTGATGGCGACCGGCGTGGGCTTTCTCATCGGCTACCCCGTCGTCCGTCTGCGCCGGGACTACATTTCGCTGGTAACGCTGGGCTTCGGCGAGGCGATCGCCGCTCTGCTCAACCGCATGACCTTCCTCACCGGCGGTGCCTCCGGCCTTACCGGAATCCCCCGCACGGTGGGTCTCGGCATCACCGCCGTTTCCGCGGTTGTGGTTCTGACCCTGGTCGCCTTCTTCAAAAACAGCAAATACGGCCGTCAGTGCATCGCGCTGCGGGGCGATGAGCTTGCCGCCAAGGCCATGGGCATCAACGTCACCAAGGTCAAGATGACCGCGTTTCTTCTAAGCGTGGCGCTGACCAGCTATTCCGGCTGCCTGTACGCCTTCTATATGTCCTACGTCGACCCCACCGGCTTCGGCTGGAAAAAGAGCGCCGACTGGGTCATCATGGTCTTCTTCGGCGGCGTCAACAGTCTCACCGGCTCGACCCTGGGCGCCTTTATTCTGAGCGCTCTGCCCCAGGCGCTGCGCAGCCTGCAGAGCTACCGCTATGTCATTTACGCCATTCTGGTTCTGATCATCCTGAACTTCAAGCCCTCCGGGCTTCTGGGCGAGTGGGAGCTGTCTCCCCGGAACATTCGCGCCCTGTTCACGAAGCGGAACAAGAAGACCGCAAAGAAGGAGGTATGACCCGTGGCTTTGCTGGAAGTTAAGAATATTTATAAGAGCTTCGGCGGCGTGGACGCCATTCAGGATTTTTCCATCGTCGCCAACGCCGGGGAGATCCACGGCATTATCGGCCCCAACGGTGCCGGTAAAACCACCATTTTCAACACCATTTCCGGCGTTTATTCCCCGGATAAGGGTCAGGTTTTCCTGAACGGTCAGGATATCACCAAGTCGGAGCAGCACAAAATCACCCGCATGGGCATGGGGCGTACCTTCCAGAACATCCGCCTTTTTAAGGGGCTGACCGTGGAAGAAAACGTCATGTGCGCCTTTGACCCCCAGAGCAAATATTCCATTCTCGGCGGTCTGCTGCCCACGCCTGCCCGCCGCGCCGAGGAAAAGCGCGGCCGCGCCCTTTGCGAAAAATATCTGGAAATCGTGGGTATGCAGGACTACCTCAACGAGCGCCCCGAAAACCTGTCCTACGGTATGCAGCGGCGCGTGGAAATCGCCCGGGCGCTGATGTGCAAACCCAAAATTCTGCTGCTGGACGAGCCTGCCGCCGGTCTGAACCCCACCGAGGTGGGAGAGCTGACCGAGCTGATTCAGCGAATCTCCAAGGAGATCGGCTTCGGAATTCTGCTCATCGAGCATCGTCTGGAGCTGGTCATGAGCATCAGCGATTTGATTCATGTTCAGAACTTCGGCAAGACCATCGCCGTCGGCACTCCCACGGAGGTACAGCACAACCCCGAAGTGATCGAAGCGTATCTGGGTAAGGAGGAATAAGCCATGGCACCTTTGCTGAAAGTTACCAACCTGTCTGTCAGCTACGGCCATGTGGAAGCCCTGCGGGGCATCGATGTGGAGGTCAACAAGGGCCAGATCGTGTCCATCATCGGCGCCAACGGCGCCGGAAAGACAACGCTGCTGCGTACCATCTCCGGCCTTGTCAAGCCCCAGACGGGCAAGATCGAATTTGAAGGCGAGCCGCTTCCCAGGAAGCCCAGCCAGATCGTCGCCAAGGGCGTGGTTCACGTCCCCGAGGGGCGCAAATGCTTCTCCGGTCTGACCATCCGGGATAACCTGCTGGTGGGCGGTTATCTGTTCAAGGGCAAGAATCTGGAAGAGGACTTACAGGAGCAGTACAAGCTTTTCCCCATTCTGGAGGAGCGGAAAAACCAGTTTGCCGGTACACTCTCCGGCGGCGAGCAGCAGATGCTGGCAGTCGCCCGGGGTCTGATGAGCAAGCCCAACATTCTGCTGCTGGACGAGCCTTCCATGGGTCTGGCGCCCATCATCGTCAACCAGATCTACGACCTGATCGGTCAGATTCGGGATCGCGGAATCACCGTTCTGCTGGTTGAGCAGAACGCCCGGAAGGCGCTAGGAATCTGCGACTATGCCTACGTCCTGGAAAACGGAAAGATCAGCCTCCAGGGCTCCGGCAGCGACCTACTGCAATCCGACGAGGTGCGCAAGGCGTACTTAGGAGGCTAAGGCATGTTCACTCCCGACTTTGAGATCGTCCATCTGGGGGTCAATACCGGCACCGAAGAGCAGGCCGTAGCCTGCGCCGGGATGTTTGAGACACTGTTCTCTCTCCCCCCGAACCCTGCCAAGGAGAGCGCGGACGCCCGGTTTACCGGCACCCAGATCGAGTGGATGAAGGGAAAAGGCAGAGGCACCCATGGCCACATTGCCATCGCCACCTCGGATCTGCCCGCCGCGCGGGCTTATCTGGAGGAAAAGGGCTTCGCCTTTGACGACAGCTCCGTCAAGCGGTTTCCCGACGGAAGGATCCTCGTCATTTACTCCCAGGAGGAGATCGGCGGCTTTGCCATCCATTTGATGCAGCGCTGATACGAGTTTTTAATAAAACGCTTAAAAGCGTTTTATTAGGCCGCAGGATTGCGG
>URBH01000007.1 GCA_900546075.1 uncultured Eubacteriales bacterium
CAGCCCCTTGGCTCTCCCTCTGGGAGAGCTGTCACCGAAGGTGACTGAGAGGGCTATGCACCATCATTTCCCCTATCCGTCTTCGCCTCGCTCAGCCACCGCTCCCATAGGGAGAGGCAAGGGGTGTGGTTCATTGTCTCACTGCGTCTGGGGGACGGGGAGCTTGGTGCCGTCGGCAAGGAGAACGCAGTCTACCTGCGCAAGATCAATGGGTTCACAATTGGTTCTCTCAAGCAGCTGTATTTTCGTTCCGTCCTTCATGACGGCATAGGCGAAATGGTCCCGCCAGCCATAGAAATCCGCAGATGGCGCGGCGCGGCGCTGTTCCTCGGTTTCCGCGGCGGTATCCTGTGTGATCTCGCTGCTGAATTTGCGGAGCTTGAAGGAAGAAATCGGGAATTCCATGAGGACGTCTTTTCCGTCCAGCGACCAGCCGGTGCAGGCGGTTGCGGTGATGGGACTGGATATCAGTTCCAGCTCATCGTAGTCGGTGTTGGTTTCGTCGAAGATGATGGAAAAATGCCATTCGCCCTCCGTAAGCACACGGGAGGTCGGCAACCATTGATCCACATACAGGTCGGTAATATCCAGATCCCATGTGGCGCCAAGCTCGAAGGGACGCAGGCCGTCTTGGAAGGATACGGTGAATTCTGCTACCAGATCTTTGGTATTCGCAAGACCGTCGCCGTCCGTCACATCGTTGAAAGCTCCGCTGCCACCCATGGATTCTCTGTCGGGTGTGCCGAAGAACATTCCGCCATCGCTGATATTCAGACTTTCTATATCCACATCCTCCGGGGCTGTAATGCCGACGACGACCCGTGCCACGTAGCCGTCGGTCTCCACGGATTTCAGTTTCAGGGTGTAGCCGTTCTGGGTCGCTTCCTGGGGCGGTGCGGCCTGGGCGTCCACATCGGCCTGGGTGGGGATGTTCGGCTGGATGGCAAAGTCCAGAGCGTCGGCCACCATGTCCAGCTGCTCCTCCGTCATATGCTGATATTCGGCGGATACCACACCGGCGTCTTCGCTGAGAAATTCCGGGTTCACGTCCAGCCATACGGTCATCAACGCGTCTCCCCGGTCACAGATGATATAGCCCCGCTCCTGACTGGGGGAGGTCAGAATCAGTACGGTGTTCCCGGCGGAGGTGGTGTAGTTCCGCTCCACCCAGTCGCCCCGGTCTTCCAGTGTGAAATATTCCCGGCTGAAGGTGTCCTGCCGGTTCCAGTAGAGTGCGCCGCTGGTGTAGGTCACTTCATAGCCCTGATCTTCCGGGAAGGCGAAGCGCAGCAGAACGAAGAAGTTCCCGCTATCACGGCAAAAGCCCTGATCGACATCAATGCTGACGTCCTGACTGTTCCGCACGAACCGCTCCACGCCCAGCGCGTTGCACAGATTCCGGGTGGTGCGGAATGTCAGCGGCTGTCCCTCCGGTTTTAAGCCGTATTGTTCCGCCAGCTCCTGCGCCTTGGCGTTTATGGCATCGTCGTAGCCTGTCCAATCGCCGCTTGCGGATGCGCTCGCCCTGAGTTCCGTCTCGTAGGCGTAAAAATCCGCACACGCCTTATAGGCGTTGGAGCCTTTCAGACCGGCCATGCTCAGGGTGGTGGTGCTGACGGTGTGGGGGTCTTTCACGTACACCCCGTCTACCAGTGAATAATCCCGCTGGTCGGTGCCGCTGCTGATCTTCACATGCTCCATTTTCAGCACATACACCGCCGCGCACCCCACCAGAAGCAGCAGAAGGGCGATCACCGCCGCCAGCAGAAAGGGTCTGCGGATGCGGTGGGCTTTGCCGCGGCCGCCGGAGACGGTTTCCGTCTCCGCCTCTTCAATGTATTTCCGGCTGATGTAGCTCAGCCCCAAAAAGATTTCCTGTCCGTTCATACGTAAATTCCCTCCTGTTCCAGAAATGAGCGGAGCTTTTCCTTCGTCCGGCTCAGCTGCATTTTGACCTTGCTTTCCGTCATGCCGTATCGGGCGGCGATTTCGGGGACGGAGTCAACATACCAGTACCGCCGCAGGAAAATCAGGCGACTGTCCTTTGGCAGACTTTCCAGAAATAAGTCCAGCAGCTTGCCCAGCTCCTTTGCCTCCATTTGCCGCTCGTGGGCGGCGTCGGGGATGCAGTTTTCCATTTCTTCGGTGAGGGGAACGACCTGGGCGCGGCGCTTGGCGGCCTGCTTCCAGTCCACGCGGTTCAGGGAGAGGTGACGGCAGATCGAGGCCAGAAACGCAAAGAAATACCTGGGTCGCCGGGGCGGGATGCTTTTCCAGACTTCGGCGTAGGTGTCGTTGACGCTTTCCTCGGCATCCTCCCGGTTTTGCAGGATATTCTTTGCCAGTGTGTGCAGCCGTTTGCCGTAGGCTGTGTCCGTTTCCCTTATGGCGTCCTCGTCCCGGGCAAAATACAGGTCGAGGATTTTTGCGTCTTCCATTTGAGGGTCACTTCCTTTCTTTTTGTCCTTCACCCTGATAATAAGATTTTACCACGCAAACGTCACATTTTGGGCAAAAATTTTTTCGGAACAGGAAAAAGCCGCCCGGCGGGGCGGCTTTTTGCTTGCAGCGGAATTGCGGATTTTTATACTATCGCATGGCGGCGCTTACCAGGCGGAGGGCTTCAAATCGCCTACATAGACCACGTCCCGAATCTCGATAACGACGTCCGTGGGGTCGCCCGGGTTCGTCGTGACCGTGGTGATGCTGTCCGGCGCGTAGGCAGTGGCACGCCCTTTGTCCCGATTCTGGTCGTGATGATAACCCGCCGGCGGATTTTCGGTGGGGGTATGGCCGTTCTCGCCCTGCTCCACGAATTCCGTACCCTCCGGGGTCTTATCCTCGAAGCGGATGTTCTTGACGATGTCCTTTCCGTCGGGATCCGAGGAAAGGCGGATGGTGGGGAACATCTTGCCCGCTTCTTCGCTGTGCCCCGCCACGTTCATTGAGGTGTCAGCGTACGCAGCGTTCGTGGACTTCTCGGCGGCATCCAGTGCCTTGTAGGTCGTTCCGGGGGCGAGCGAAGTATTATTTTCGTCCCTGATATCAAAGTTCAGCGCACTGCTGGGGTCTTCACTATCCAGCGTCAGATAATAGCTCACGCCGTTGTCAAGATCCTCCTGGCTGTAGGCAACGCCAATGAGGAAGGTCGAAACCGTGACCCGGCGAAGGGGAGGCTGCTCCTGATTGTCTCCCGGAGTGGCCGAGTCGACCGGATAGGACGTGGCGCCCACATAGTATACGTAAACCGTTGTTACCGAGGGGCGTGGGATGGGGGAATCCTCGTAGGGATCCAGATGGCTCGCGCCCTTTGCCGCAACCGCCACCTCGCCGTCACCGGCTGTGGGAGCGGCGTCAGTGCTGTCCTTCGCCGCAAAGCCCGCAATGCGGATGATGAGCTTTCCTTCCCCGGCGTTGGCCAGCGTAAAGGAATCGTTCAGCGAGACCCCGACACCGGCGGTGCTGAGGAACCGGGCGAGGGCTTCCTCCTTGCCCGGGGCTTTCAGCTGCCCGTTTTCGATTTGCAGGTCGGACACGGCCAGCCCCAGCGCCTGAAGCGCGTCGCCGTTTTCCCGCACCAGCTTGGCGGCGGCCAGATCCTCCAGCCGGACATAAACACGGCCATTTTCCAGCTTGGGCGCGTAGGCGACGCCCTCAAGGGTAATGGCTTCTTCGGTCAGCCCGTGGGCATCCACAGACGCGGGGTTCGGCAGGCCGTAGCCATAGCGAACCCATTCCACAGGCAATTCGTTTTCCTCCGCAAAGGCAGCCATCGGGAGGATGAGCAGCAGAAGACAGCACATCAGCAGTCTTCTTAAGTGGGTTTTCATGTGTTATCCTTCCTTTCCTTCCCCGTGGGGGGATTGACGTAAAACCATTATACAGGATATGGCGACAAAAAGCAAGAAGAAAATGGTTTGTATACCATTTTTTAAGAATAAAAAGGATGTCTCCCCCTGAAAATTGGGGAGACACCCGAAAATGATTTGACTTTCTCAGCATTTGACCCGCTCGCCGACCCGGCAGTATACCAGATACCCCGCCGCGGCGGCGACGGACAGGGCGTAAACCACCGCAATCAGGACAAAGGGCAGCTTGACGTGGACGGCGTACAGGAATCCCGCCAGCAGGGAGCCGATGATGCTGCCAAGGGATTTGGTGGCGTTGTAGAAGCCCATGACCAGATTCTTCTGGGCAGGGTCTGCCCGGGTGGCCACCATGTCCTGCAATACGGGGACACTGACGGAATACCCGGCGTACAGCGCGATGCCGCAGGAGAGGAAAACGGAAATCTGCGGCGCAAGGACGGTTCCCAGCGAGGCCAGGGTGCAGGCGCCCGCCAGCACCACCGTGGATTTTCCGGTGTCGGCCTTGCGGATGATCCACAGGCACAGGGTCATATTGAACAGGAAGGACACGAAGCCCACCACGGCCTTGATGATGCCGTTATAGGCGGAGGTCAGCCCCAGCTGGTCTTTCAGGTAATAGTTGAACACCTGGTCGAAGCAGGTATTTCCCAGATTGATGAGAACGTTCACCAGAAACAGAAGGACGAAGGCGGTATTCATGAAATATTTGCCGTCCCGGAAGGCGTCGAAGGGATTGCCGTTGGCAATCAGCTCCTTGACGGACACCTTTCCGGTGCATTCCCCATCCGGCACACAGCACAGCCGGAATAGAATGCCGCTGACGAGCAAAGCAGCCGCTTGCAGAAGAAAGGCAGCGCGGATGGAAAATTCCCCCACCACGCCGCCGACAAGATAGCCGAAGGCGCCGAACACCGAATGGAGGGTCGCGCTGTAGGTCAGGTATTTTGCCATGTCCTTAGGCTCCGCGACGTTGACCACATAGGTCAGCATACTGACGAACACGCCGCCGATAAATACGCCCGCCAGAAGCCGCACAAAGAGAATACCCGCCTGGGTGGTGGAATAGGCGAACCCCAGCTGCGCCGCCGCGTAGCCGACGCAGCAGATGAGCAGAGACTCCCGGGAGGAAATGAACCGGTTGATATTGCCCCAGGAGGGGGACAGGGCAAAGTTGGCGATCATCATGACCGCCAGCATCAGCCCGAACATATAGTCCGGCAGACCCAGCTCCTGAATGATGGTGGGGGTTACAGGGTGGGCGAAGTTGGCCGCAAGGTGAAACAGCGCCATGGCCACGAAAAACAGAAGAAAGCGGGTTTTATATTTCATAAATACGGCCCCAATCGGTCACTCCAGGGTGATGGTCATTTCGTTGCGGTAGGTTTCGCCTGCGGGCAGGTGGATCATGTGTTCCTGCTTGGCAAAGTCCTCCACGAAGGCGCTGTGAGAGGGGAGACTGACCCACGGCTCAATGCAGACGTAGGGGGCGTCGGTTTTGGGCGCGTGCCACAATCCGACAAAGGGCATGTCCGGGAAGGACACCGTGACGCTGCGGGAAGATTTGCCGGAGCGCAGGGTCAGCGTGCGGCTGACGTTTCCCAGCACCACCGCGTCCAGATCAAACAGCGCGTGGGTCAGGGGAATCCTGCGGCCGTCTTCCAGAGGATAGGGAGATTCGGTACCCGCAAGCCGGTAATTGGCGGGATCCATGTCCACCCGCACGGGCTGGCATGGCTCGGCAAAGTCCAGCTCCCAGTCCTCAAAGGAACCCTCGCCGTTCAGGGGAACGTTGAAGCCCGGGTGTCCGCCGATGCCGAAGTACATCTCCCGGGAATCCCGGTTTTCCACCAGACAGGTCTTGCGGATCTGATTTCCGTGGAGGGTGTAGCATACGTGGAAGGCAAAACGGAAGGGATACATGGAACGGGTCTTCTCGTTATCGGTCAGGGTAAAGCGGATGGAAGACCCGGTCTGTTCGGTCACGGCGAAATCCGTGCCGATGCAGAAGCCGTGGATGGTCATGGGGTAGGTCTTCCCGTCCAGCAGGTACTGCCCGTCGGTCAGGCGGCCGACGTAGGGGAACAGGTTGGCGTCCCGCCGCGCCCAGTATCTGGCGTTGCCCTGCCAGAGGTATTCGGCGCCGCCCTTGACGATGCTGTGCAGCACGGCCCCGCAGGCGTCGAGGGTCACGGTCAGGGTGTCGTTGTGAAGGGTGTACAGGTTCATAAAATGTCCTCCTGAAAAGTGATGGGATTTGTGTAACCAGTATAGCGTGAAAGGCTGCACTTTGCAAGATTTTGCGAAAAGTATGAAAAAATGCGTAAGAAAGGTATATGTGGGTCGGCGGCATTTTTGATTATACTGTAGGCAGGAAACAAAATAACAGGAGGGAATGGAATGAAGAAATGGAATGTGGCCATCATCGGACTGGGGTTTGTGGGAAAGCTCCATTATGACGCTCTGCGGCGGCTGCCCAATGTCCATGTGCGCACCATCGTGGTACACAAGGCACAGGACATTCAGGCTACGAAGGAAAACTACGATGCGGACGTGGTGACGGACTGCTGGCAGGAGGCTGTGGCGGACCCGCAGATTCAGGTGATCCACAACTGCACGCCCAACGCCCTCCATGACGAGATCAATCTGGCGGCCATCGGGGCGGGGAAGCACCTGTACGCGGAAAAGCCCATGAGCCTGACCACCGCCGGGGCGGAGGAAGTGATGGCGGCGGCAAAGGCCGCCGGAATTGCCCATGCCATCAATTACCAGTGCCGGATGAACGGTGCGGTGCTGGAAATGCGGGCACGGCTTCAGCGGGGACAGGCAGGCCGGCCGCTGTACGTGGGAGGACAGTATTTGCAGGAGTCCGTGGCGCGGAAGACCGACTACACCCCCCGTCGGATTCCGGAGACCTCGCCCGCCCGTGCGCTGCTGGATATTGGCGTTCACTGGGCGGATATGGCAGGCTTTGTCATGGGATGCCCTATTTCCAGGGTGTATGCGAAAATGTATACCCATCATCCCATCCGCATCGACCCGGAAACGGGGCGGGAAATCGTGGTGCGCAGCGACGACACCACCTCCGTCATGGTGGAGTTTGCCGACGGCACCCCCGGCAGCGCCCTGTTCTCCAAATGCATGCTGGGACACAAGAACGACCTGCGGGTTTCCGTCAGCGGGGATGAAAAGGAGTTTGCGTGGCACATGGAGCAATGCGACCGGCTCTGGGTAGGCCAGCGGGAGCGGGGCAACGAGAGCGTCTACGTAGACAGGAATACGGCTCTGCCCGAGGTACACCCCTACATTCATCTCCCCGCCGGACACACTCCCGGCTGGATGGACGCGCTTACGAATGCCATGCAGGCGTTCTATGATTCCCTGAACGGGGAAGCCTACGCCAGAGAAAAAGTGCCCTATGCCACCTTTGAAGACGGCGTTATGGGCAATCGGTTCGTGGACGCCTGTCTGGAATCCGCACGTCAGGAGCGCTGGATTTCTCTATGATTCGTGCATTCGATAAAGGAAAGTGTAGATTGCATATATTGCAAAACGGCGAAAACACAGCTACAATAAAAACAGCAAATGGGCAATATGCTCAAAAATTATTTTTGGGAGGTTACAATATGGCAGACTACCGCACGATTCCCGCCGCCGAGCTGGGCAAGGGCAGCAACATCAAAGTTGAGCTGTGCGAGACAGAGGTGGACCTTTATTGGAAAATGGCGATCGAGGTTCTGGAGCTGATTCAGGAGAACAACGCCAAGGGCGAAAAGACCGTTATGATCGTTCCCTATGGCCCTCTTGGCCCCTACGCCCGGCTGGTGGAGCTTATCAACAAGCACCGGGTCAGCCTGAAGAACTGCTGGTTCATCAACATGGACGAATATCTGGATGAGAACAAGCAGTATCTGCCCAAGACCGACCCGCTGTCTTTCCGCGGCGGCATGGACCGGATCTTCTACGGTCTGGTAGACCCTGAGCTGCTCATGCCGGAGGAGCAGAGAATTTTCCCCGAGCCGGGCAATGAAGGCCGTATCTGGGAGACCATCCAGAAGCTTGGCAAGCTGGATATGTGCTGGGGCGGCGTCGGCATCACGGGACATATCGCCTTCAATGAGCCGCCGGAACCCGGTGAAGTGTGCACGGACGAGGAATTCCTCCAGCGTCCCACCCGTGTGCTGAAGCTGGCACGGGAGACCAAGACCATCAACGCGTTCATGAATGCGGGCGCCGATCTGGACGCCATTCCCGACTGGTGCATCACCGTCGGCATGAAGGAAATTTTCCATGCCCGGAAGGTTCGTATGTGCATGCCCCGTGACTGGAATGCCGCCATGCTGCGCAAGGCGCTCCACGGCCCCGTCAGCTGCAAGGTGCCCGTGTCCCTGTTCCAGAATCACGGCGACGCCAAGATCTACGCCATCACGCTGGCCGCTACCACGCCCGTGATCCCGGAGATCCGCGTCTACAATAAGTAATATATACACAAAAATATGGCAGGGCGCTATCCGGTGCCCTGCCACTTTTCAAAGGAAGCTCTGGTTCAATCGGCGAGAGCCGGCGAAAAAGATTTGCTGCTCAGCCGAAGACGATTGACTCAGAGGTTCCCAAAGGGAGAATGGCTATGAACAAAATCTGGATCGGCAACGGCCAGCTGGTCTTGCCGGACAAAATCGTCCCCGGCGGCTCCGTGCTGCTGGAGGGAAAGAAAATCGCGGCCGTCAACGTGCCCTGTCCGCCGGATGCCCGGCGGGTGGATGTGGACGGAAGCTATATTATGGCGGGCTTCGTGGACCTCCACGTCCACGGCGGCGGCGACACGGACTTTATGGATGAGGACGCTTCGGCGTTCCCAGCCATTGCGAAAGCCCACTGCGCCCACGGCACCACCGCCCTGTGCCCCACCACCATGACCTGCGCGGATTCATTGCTGGAAAAGACCATCGACCTGTTTCTGGAAGCGGACAAGGAGCCGGAAAACGGTGCGGAGCTGCTGGGACTGCATCTGGAGGGCCCTTATTTCTCCGCTGCCTCCAAGGGCGCACAGCCCATTGGGGAGCAGCGTATCCCTGAGCGGGAGGATCTGGAGCGGATACTGCGGCGGGCGAAGGGAAGCATCCTGCGCTGGGACGCCGCGCCGGAGCTGCCGAACATGGAGCTGTTTGCCAAGGTCATGGCGGAAAACGGGGTGCTTGCCTCTCTGGCGCACAGCGCGGCGACGGCACCGCAGGCATTGCGGGCCTTTGACTGGGGCTTTTCCCATGTGACGCATTTCTACAATGCCTGTACGACGTTCCACAAGAAGAACGGTCTGGTTTATTCCGGCATTGTGGAGGCGACCTACCTGCGCGACGATGTGACCATTGAACTCATCGGCGACGGACGCCACATTCCACGGGAGTCCATGCTGCTGGCACTGCGCATCAAGGGCGCGGACTCCATCGCTCTGATCACGGACGCCATGCGGGCGGCCGGTGTAAACTGCGAAAAATCCGTGCTGGGCGCCAGAACCACCGGCGTACCCGTGGTCATCCGGGACGACGTGGCGCAGCTGCCAGACCTCAGCTCTTACGCGGGCAGCATTGCCACCATGGACCGGTGCCTGCGCACGGCGCATGTGCAGTACGGAATTCCTCTGCCGGAGGTCAGCAGAATGCTCTCCCTGACACCGGCGAGACTCTGCGGTGTTTCCGACCGCAAGGGTTCGCTGGAAAAGGGGAAGGACGGGGACGTGGTCGTGCTGTCCGGGAATTTCCAGGTGCAGCAGGTATACGCCCGGGGCGATCGGTGCGTATTTGGGACGTGAAGAACCTTTATATATTATCCATTGTATAAGATGCTGAAAAGAATAAGTTCTATATAGGGAATCGTAGGTAATGTTGATTGCAATTGTGGACGATTTGCTCTATACTATAGCCATAGCAGGTAAGCAGATTGTGAAATTTGCTGTAGTCGCGCAACTGCTAATCAATCAAACTGAGGAGGAACACAAATGAAAAAACTGTTCGCACTGCTTCTGGTGGCCATCATGGCGCTGAGCATGGTCGCCTGTGGCGCAGATAAGACTGCAACCACCGAAGCCCCCAAGACTGACGCTCCCGCTGCTCCCGCTGCCACTCAGGCGGAGACGACCGTGTCCGACGAGCCTGTGACCATCCACTGCCTGCACTACATGGTCGAGGGCAACAAGTCCGCCGGCCTTGAGAAGATCCAGGCTGCGTTCTCCGAGCTGTACCCCAACGTTACCTTTGAAAACAGCGCATACTCCCAGGGCACTGACTACTTTGCACAGCTGCAGACCGCGATCGCTTCCGGCGATATGCCCGAGATCATGATGGGCAACCCCGGCCTGTACACCGACCTGATCGATGGCGGCTACGTCATGGACCTGACCGGCAACGCCGTTATCGAAGGACTGGGCCTGACCCAGGCTGACATGGGCGACGTGTCCTACCAGGGCAAGTGGTACGCTTTCCCCGTGGACTTCAAGACCTGGGGCGTTTACTACAACAAGACCATCTTTGATGAGCTGAATCTGAAGGTTCCCACCACCCAGACCGAGCTGCTGGAAGTCTGCAAGGCTCTGAAGGCCGGCGGCTATGATCCTTGGGCACAGTGGTATGCCGACGGCGCCTCCGTTGATATCGAAATGCGTCCTGTCGTCTGGACGGAAGCGATCCAGAACGGTGACAACGATATGTTCGAGAAGCTGATGAGCGGCGAGAAGAAGGTCGCTGACTATCCCTACTTCGCAAAGGGTCTGGAAGCCTGGGGCGCCCGTATGGGCAACTGGGCGCGCAATGACGCCACCTCCAACAAGCAGTCCGACGCTAACGAGATCTTCCTGTCCGGCCAGGCTGGCATGCTGTACCAGGGCACCTGGAACTACGGCTCCATCGAAGACCTGAAGTCCGACGACTTCGACTATGGCTTCTTCTTCGTTCCCACCGACGACTCCGGCAAGGAGCCTGTCATGAACGTTCAGGTCGACCAGGCTTTCATGGTCAACCCCAAGGCTGAGAATGCCGACTGGGCCGTCAAGTTCATGGAGTTCTTCCTGAGCGAGCAGATGGGCACCTGGTCCGACGCGACCAAGCAGCCCTGCATCACCGGCGCTACCACCGAGAATACCACCGATTTCCTGAAGACCATTCTGGACGTGAAGGCCTCCGGCAACACTGTCGGCTACGGTGAGTTCACCGTTCCCTTCACCTCCGCTTACACCGCTGCTTACCGCAAGGCTCTGACCGCTTACGCCACCTACTGCTGCACCGGCAAGACTACCGACGGTGTCAACTCCGTGGAAAGCTGCATCGAGTACATGCAGGAGCTGTTCGACGAGGAATTCGCACAGGCTGGCCTGTAATGGCTGATATCACATTGTTCGTATAATTTAAGGGTCGGGTGGGCGCAGTCCGCTAGGACAGCGCCCACTCATCCCTCTTACCAGAAATAACGGCTAACCGGCCGCCACCATGAGAGGTGTGTGTATGCGCAAATTAAATATGCCGAGGCGGCTGTCTTCCAGTGCGGCCCGGACTCACGGCGGAAACATGCTGTTTATGCTGCCGACGATCATCCTGTTCTGCATTGTTGTCCTGATCCCATTCTTTCAGGGCATTCCCTATTCCTTCACCAACTGGAAGAGCATTGTCAGTGAAACGAAGGAATTCAACGGACTGAAAAACTACATCTACCTGATTAAAAACAAATATTTTCAGGATTCCCTGCTGGTCACCTTCAAGTTCACGATCCTGTATATGATCTCCGCGAACGTTATGGGATTGCTGCTGGCGCTGGCCATCCACAGGTCTTCCTGGTTCAATAATATTGCCAGAACCGTACTGTTCCTGCCCTTTACGGTGTCCGCGACAGCCGGTTCCATTGTCTGGTCCTACGTATTTACCGATGTTTACGGCACGATCACCGGTCTCGTCAGCCCGCTGGGTATGCCCGGCCAGATCATTTACGGTATGGTCGTCATCGGCGCATGGCGCGACATGGGTTACACCATGCTGATCTACATTGCGGCACTTCAGGCCGTTCCTCAGGATTATTATGAGGCGGCGACCGTGGACGGCGCCGGAAAGCTGCGTCAGTTCTTCTCCGTGACCGTTCCCAACATTGTGCCCGCGTTTACGACGAACGTGACGCTGCTGCTGGCATGGGGCCTGCGGACCTTCGATATGCCCATGGCCGTTGCCCGCAACGCAAGAGAAGGTCAGTTCACCGCGGTTTATGTCTATGACAGCATCTTCTCCAACAACAAGGCTGGCCTTGGTCAGGCAGCCGCTGTTATCCTGACCATCATTCTGGTGGTTCTGACCCAGATCGTTACACGCTCTCTGAGAAGACTGGAGGTTGAACAGTAATGGCAAGTTCGACGGTTATTGCTTCCCCTCACAAGCGTCTTCTGGACCGGCACACCCAAAAGAAGCTGGCCGGAATCGGCCGGGTAATCATGATTCTGCTGATTATGATTATTGTGGTGCTGCCGTTCTATGTGGCGGTGCTGTACTCCTTCCGCGCGCCGGACGCCATCACGGCCAACCGCCTTGCATGGCCGGAGCATCCGACATTCCAGAATTATCTGCGGGTCATTTTTGAAAATGAAAGCTTCCTGACCGGCTACAAGAACAGCATCATCAACACTCTGCCCACGGTCGTGCTGCTGATGGTCATTACTTCCATGGCAAGCTGGGTTCTGGCGCGCCATGAGACAAGGTTCTATAACTTCATGTACGCCATCCTGACGCTGGGTCTGCTGATTCCCTTCCAGTGCTTTGAGCTGCCGCTGTACATCAACTGGTACAACGCCGGTCTTGTCAGCACGAATATTGGATTCATTGTTGCCCGCGCGGGCTTACAGATATCCATCAGTCTGACGGCGGTCACCGGCTTTATCAAGACGGTGCCCCGCGACTTGGAGCAGGCGGCGATGATGGACGGCTGCAACCGGTTCCAGTGCTTCTGGAAGGTGGTCTTCCCCCTGATGACCCCCATCAACGTGACCCAGCTGGTTCTGAACACCCTGTTTATCTGGAACGACTACAGCACGTCGATCATTCTGCTTCGCAAGAAGTACTCCTTCACCCTGACGTTGGCACAGATCATTTACTTCAACGAGAATACGACCATGCTGAACGAGGCGTTTGCCTTCTTCATCATGGCCATGATCCCGATTCTGATCCTCTATCTGTGCATGCAGAAATACATTGTCAGCGGCATCACCGCTGGTGCGGTCAAGGGTTGATCCCGACAGTTTGGCACCGGCCTCAGGAAAGCCTGAGGCCGGTGTTTTCCATAACAGGAAATGTAAGGAAAGTAAAAAATACGTTGCGGATGCCGACAAATTCTGTTATAATACTACAAAAAAGGAGGGCGTGCCGTTTTGACTGCCAAAAAAAGGAAATTCTGGAACATTCCGCCGGAAGAAGAACAGACGGGACTGCTCCTGTGGTTTCAGATTTTACAGAAGCATTATCTGAAGCTGTTCGGCGCGAACGCCATAGCGGTTCTCAGTCTGCTGCCCTGCGCCTATTTTATTTATCTTCTGATACAGACCGGGGATGTTGTTTTCTGGGTGGTGGGGCTGGCACTTTTTGTGCTGGCGTCCCCCTGTCAGACCGGACTGCACAGTGTCTGCGTGCGGCTGGTTCACAGAATGCCGGTGTGGGTGAAGGACGAATTCATCAATGCGTGGAAGCAGGAGTGGAAGCCCTCCATGCTCCTCGGCCTGATTCTCGGCGTGCTGTGGTCGGTGCTGGCCTACGGGGCGTATATGGTGGTCGCGGTGGATGGTGGCATGTCTGTGGGATATCTTTTGATGATGCTGCTTGCGGCGTATTTCCTGACGGGGCTTACCCTGTTCGGCTATCAGCAGATCGCCATGCTGGAGCTGCCCTTTGGCACACAGCTGAAAAACGCGGCGCTTCTGATTTTTGCCGGGAAACTGCGCGCCTTCTTTGCCATCGTGGTGTGGGTCGGGATGCTTCTGGTTTCCGTGATCTACTACGGTCTGGCAGCGTACATATTGCTGGCGGGCTGGGTGGCCATCGGGGTCATGACGGCGAATGTCATTTTCGCGCCGGTGTTTTCCAGACTGTTTTTGACGGGAGAGCCGGAATGAAAAAGAAACTGGAATACATCTGGTACTATTATAAGTGGTATATTCTGGCCGCCGCGCTGGTGATTCTGGTCGCGGCGAATTTCATAGGAGAATTGGGGCAGCGGCGTCAGCCGGACGGCGTGGTCAGCATTGTGACCACCTCTCAGATGCCGGAGGAAACGGTCGAGGAAATCCGGACGCTGTTTGAGACCCTTTGGGGAGACCGGAACCAGGACGGCGTTACGGACGTGGAAGTGAATGTGTACGCCTACGACGGAATGGGCTATTCCGGCGGCAGCGCGGACGACTACGCCGCCGCGGCCGTGCATCTGGCCTCGGAGATTCAGGCAGGGACTACGGATCTGTTTCTTTCGGACGCGGAAGAACTGATGCGGCAGGCAGAGCGCCTGCAATACTATGGCGCGTTCCGGGAGTATGACGCGCTGCACCGACTGGACTGCGCCGAGCTGGAAGATTTCGGTGTCTACGCTTTCCCGGAAAAGGCGGCGCTACTGGACATGCTTCGTTAAGAAAAACCAACGGATGAGGAAGATGAGATAATGAGCTATCGTGTTTTGTTGATCGACGACAATCAGCTGGCGCTGGAATCCATGGAAAAGACCATCCCCTGGGCGGAGCATGATCTGGAGCTTGTGGGGTGCGCGTCCAATGGCGTTCAGGGCTGCCAGATGATCCGCTCCCTCCATCCGGACATCCTCATCAGCGATATTCAGATGCCGGAGATGGACGGGCTGACCATGCTGGAGCAGATGAAAAATGAACTGGCCAATTCCAGAGTCATTTTTATTACCGCCTACGACAAAATCGAGTATGCGGCCAGAGCCATCCGCCTGTCTGCCTTTGATTTCCTGATGAAGCCCGTGAAAAATGAAGACCTGATCCAGTCTCTTGACCGGGCGGTGCAGAGCATGGACCGGGAGAACAGCAAGATCGAAAAGCAGGCGAAGGAGCAGACAATCCTCCGGCGCGCCCGGTTCCTGTCCGCCCTGACCGCCGGCTCCATGGAGGACATCGCCCACGCTTTTTCCGGTTTTGTGACCGGTATTCCCCAGAATTACTTTTTCATGATCGCGGAAACGGAGAGCCATGTCACGGAGCCGATCTCCCGGATGGAGTTTATGACGTTTCCGGAAAATGTGGAGATACTCAATGTGGTACTCAATCACCAGCTGGTCATGCTCTGCGCGATGACAGGGGAGAGCGGCCACTGGCAGAGCACGGCCAGAAGTATTGCCGCGACATTGCAGGAGAATTTCCTTGGACTGACTGTGGCCGTCAGCAACCTGTACAGCCGCCCGGAGGATTTTTACGTCGCCTATCAGGAGTGCCGCTGTGCGCTGCTGCGCCATGACATCAATGGAAGAACGGCGAGGGTGGAGTTTGCCTACGACTTGGAAGGCGACGCGCTGAAGCATACCCGGATCGAGGAGCTGGATCAGGTCTGCGAGAAGATCGCCCAGCACATTACCGACATCGACCCGGAACGGCTGTGGAGCATGATCCTGAAAAAGAGCGGCGGAAATATCCGCATTATCCGAACCACATTGTGGCTGCTGTGTACCAAGGTGATCCGCAGCAAGCTGGAACAGCATCAGTGGACGGAAGAAGCGGACATGATCGTCTACGACATCACCAAGATCACCCGGGAGCAGGAGGCCAGAGACTGGCTTCTCCGGTTTCTGGAGGAAGCCAACAGAAATACGTCGGGTCAGAACCACCGCTCCAATCTGGTTCGCAACGTGCTGGAATATATCCGCGGACACATCACCGACGGACTGGTGCTGGAAGAGGTGGCAAAGAAGTTTTATGTGTCGCCCAACTATCTTTCCAGCATCATTCACAAGGAGACCAGCAAGACCTACCGCCAGCACGTGATCGAGGCGAAAATGACCGTCGCCAAGCAGATGCTGAACGATACCCGTATGCGGGTGGAGGATGTGGCCTACGCCGTGGGATATGAAAATTACATCAGCTTCTACAACGTTTTCAAACGAATTGAGCATATGAGTCCGTCGGAGTATCGTTTTCAGAAATGGAACGGAGAACAGTTATGATTCAGGCGTGGAAGGATCTGCGTTTTTCTGCCAAGCTGACCCTGATTTTCTTTCTGGTGCTGTCGCTGACCATCGGCGTGATCACGATTCGGCAGAGCTATTCCTCCTTCCGCTTTCTGGAAGAAAAAAGTCTGGAGGATATGGAAAATCTGGCAGAGCAGGTAATTTTGAACTTTACCCAGACCCTTGAGGATATAGAGAACAGCTGCTATGTCGCCATGATCTCCCGTGAGGTGCCGAAAAATATGAGCGGCAGCGCGACCTATGCCGTTCAGAAATATACTCTCGCGACCATGATCAGCAGCGCGACCTCCTATGATTACATCATGGCGCGGAATTCTCAGAGGCAGCTGATCAGTACGGACTTTCGCAATGATACGCCCACTGAGCAGCGCAGTCAGATCGAGGCGGACTGCCGCACCATTCTGGAAGAACATCAGGAAAATACGTTGGGTTCCTGTCAATGGATCCGCATGGACAGCGGCCATGTGTATTTGCTGCGGGATGTTTACGACACCCAGCCCCTGCGGCATAAGGGTGTTATTGTGCTGCACATTCGCCAGCCATTTTTCGCGGCGAGCAGCGCTTCGGAGAATACCGGCTTCCTGTTTCTGGATAAGAACGGGGATTCCCTGACCTATACCGGCACGGAGCTGCCGGAGGGAATGACGGATGAAGTGATAGCGGACGCGCAGGCCGGGACCCTTTCCAGCAAGAATAACTGGTCGGGCGGCGAGTATTTTGCGGTGTCAGTGGCGGGCAGCCAGTGGTCGGTCATTGTGATCTGCTCTACCCAATCTTATCGAACCGGCTGCCGCCAGATCATGCAGAACGGCATCGCACTGGGCGCGCTGGGACTTCTGGCGGGCATGGCTCTGGTGTATATCCTGACAAGATCCGTGTTGAAGAAGCTGGGCGAGATCAAGGAATCCATGAAGGAGGTTGCCAACGGCAATTTTGATTCCCGCATTGAGGTGACGGATGCCGACGATATCAGTCAGCTGGCCCTTGCCTTCAACGACATGAGCCAGAGAATATCGGAGCTGATGGCGGAGCTGGTGGAAAAGGAGCGGATGCGGAGCAACGCGGAATTGCAGGTTCTGGAATACAAATACCGCGCGCTGGAGACCCAGATCAGACCCCACTTTATTTACAACGCGCTGGAAGTGATCAGCTCCATGGCCAAAATCAAGGGAGAAACGGAAATGATCGACATCGTTCAGACGATCAGCCGGTATTTCCGCAACATCACCCAAAGCACCACCGACCAGTTTATTACAGTCCAGCAGGAATTCGACCGGTTGCAGGACTATACCCGCATTTATCAGTTCATGCACGGCGACCATCTGAAAACCGTTTTCTCCGCCCGGGAGACGGCGCGCAATGCCATGATCCCTACCATGATTTTACAGCCGGTGGTGGAGAATTCCCTGAAATACGGTCTGCGGTCTCAGGAGGAGGACTCTGAGATCCGGGTACACGCCTACACGCAGGACGGAAAGCTGCTCATTACCATCCGGGACAACGGAAAAGGGCTGACCCAGGAGCAGATGGAAAAGCTGGAGAAGGGCGAGACTGCGGAAAGCAGCAGCTCCGGCATCGGCATGGCGAACGTCCGCCAGCGCCTGAAGCTGATCTACGGGGACAAGAGCAGCATCTCCTTCCGGAACCGCACCGCCGGCGGCGTGAAGGTCACGATTGAAATTCCCTTCACCTATTCAGAGCCGGACAGTCTGTGGGAGCTGGAGCAGATGGACGACTGGAGCGACTTGGACGAGCTATGGTGACAGCGCTGCATATATACCAAATCAGATGCTTTCCGGAAAAAGCGTAAGTTTGGTGAATGGTGTAAAAAAGCTTTGGTAGTATAATATAATAACAGGCGTGAAAAAATAAACTTTTTCGTATATTATGGAGGTTTCGCCATGCTAAACTATCATGTCAAGATCGGCCTGGTTCCCATTCGCAGAGACGTTACACCCCGCCCCGGTATCTTTAACTGGGAAAAGGCGGAGGAGCGCTGCGCCGCGGCGGTAGCCTATATCGAGGAGCATTTCACCTCCGAGAACGTTTCCTTCGTGGATCTGAAGGGAATCAACGCCGTGGATGTTCTCTACAGCGACAAGGACGTGGACGCCGTCATCGACCGCTTTCAGGCGGAGAAGGTGGACGCGGTATTCCTGATCAACGGCAACTTCGGCAACGAGGAAGTGGCCGGCGCGGTGGCCAAGGCCATCGGCAAGCCCGTGCTGCTGTGGGGTCCCCAGGACACCGTGTTTGAACCGGACGGCACCCGGTATACCGATTCCCAGTGCGGCCTGTTCGGCATGAGCCGTCAGCTGCAAAGAATGAACGTTCCCTTTACTTATATCGAAAACTGCCGCATTGAAGACCCGATTTTCACCGAAGGCTTCCTGCGGTTCGTGGGCGTGGCCTGCGCGGTGAAGAACTTCAAGGGGATGCGGGTTGCCCAGGTGGGTATGCGTCCCAAGCCCTTCTGCTCCGTGATCTTCAACGAGAGCGACCTGATGGACAAGTTCGACATCCATGTCATTCCCGTGAACCTGGCTGTGATTCAGGACAAGTACAGAAGGATTCTGGAAACCCGGAAGGACGAGCTGGCTGAAGGTGTTGCTAAGCTGCGCCAGATGTACGAGATCGACGACCTGTCCGAGCCGGTGCTGGACAAGGTCTATGCCTTCGTGCTGCTGTATGAGGAAATTTTTGAAGAGTACAACGTGGCCGCCGTTTCCGCGGAGTGCTGGACGGCCATGCAGCTGATGGTGGGTGCGATGCCCTGTGCGGCTTATCCCCTGCTCGCGGACATGGGCTATATCATCGGCTGCGAGAGCGACATGCACGCGACGTTGACCCAGGTGGTGCTGAAATGCCTGACCCTGGGACGGAAAAAGCCCTTCCTGGGCGAGTTCACCACCCGTCACCCCACGGAGCGGAACGTGGAGCTGCTGTGGCACTGCGGCCCCTTCGCCTATTCCCTGAAAAAGCAGGGCACCGGCGCGAAGATGGTCAACATGCGTCAGTGGATGCAGGTGGAGGACGGCCATTTCACCGTGGCGCGGATCGATCAGGATCACGGCAACTACTCCATCGCCGTCTGCGAATGCGACAGCGCGGAAGGCCCCTATACCTTCGGCTCCTATATGTGGGGCAGGTTCAAGGATCTGCCCGGGGTGGAGCGTAAGCTCATCGAAGGCCCCTACATCCATCATATGTCCGAGATCGAGGGCAGCCTGACAGAGTCCATCCGGGAATTCTGCAAGTACGTACCCGGCCTGTCCTTTGACGGTCTCGACTAAGCGAAAAAACACCGCTGCTGAAAAGCGGCGGTGTTTCTGTATGACATAATATCCAAAATAAACACTGAAATTTCGTTACAATTATTCCCGTATCGGCTTGCAAAATGATAGCTGCCGTGGTATAGTGATGCTGAGATTGTAATAGAGATTCTATTTACATCTTCGGAATACGGAAAAACTGAAATTTTATTACATAACAGGAGGAAGCATTATGATTTACGATCTGAAGAAGATTCTGGACATTGGCGAGGAGAACGGCTTCGCCGTGCCCGCGTTCAATGTGTATAACCTGGAAACCGTTATGGGCGTTATGCAGGCGGCCGAGGAGACCGGCGCCCCCGTCATTTTCCAGATGTACAGCCGCCTGTTTGATTCCCAGATCGCCCAGTACGTCGCCCCCATTATCCGGGAGGCCATGAACAACATGAAGACCCCCGTGGCCTTCCACCTGGATCATGGCGCGGGCATTCCCGAGGTGCTGCGGGCGTTCCGTTACGGCGCGACGGGCGTTATGATCGACGCTTCCAGAAAGCCTTTGGATGAGAACATCGCAATCACCAAGGGCGTCGTGGAGATGGCTGCGGAAATGGGCATCGGCGTCGAGGGTGAGCTGGGCGAAGTCGGCAAGGCCGCCGAGGGCGTTTCCAAGGATTACACCAAGGTGGAGGATGCCGCAGAGTTCGTTAACGAGACCGGCGTTTGCGCGCTGGCTGTGGCGGTGGGCACTGCCCACGGTCATTACAAGCAGGCTCCCGTCCTGGCGCTGAAGCGGATTGAGGAGCTGCACGAGGGGCAGAAGGCCCATCTGGTGCTGCACGGCGGTTCCGGTGTTCCCGACGACCAGATTGCGGCGGCGGTCAAGGCCGGTATCCGCAAGATCAACTTCGGCACCGATGTCTGCTGCTCCCTGCTGGACGGCATCCGGGCGGTTGACCCCTCCATTCTGGCGCTGGATCTGTTCATGCAGGGTCCCACTGCCCGGGTGAAGGACTTTGCCCTCAGCAAAATCAAGCTTCTGGGAGCGGATAAATGATGGCAAGTGTAGTTGGCATCGGCGCGGCGGTCTTCGATATTCTGATGACCGTGGACGCTTTTCCCCGGGAGGATACGAAGCTCCGGGGTCTGGAAACCAAGTTCCAGTGCGGCGGCCCCTGCGCTACCGCACTGGTAGCCATCAGCAAGTTGGGGGAGTCTGCCAGCTTCATGGGCACCGTGGGTGACGATATGTACGGCACCTTTGTGAAGGCCGAAATGGAACGCTACGGGGTGGACACCTCCTGCGTGAAGGTAAATCCCGGCCTGACCTTCCACAGCGTCGTTCTGCTGAACGTCAGCAACAGCAGCCGCACCTGCGTCTGGAATCGGGGGGAAGCGGCGGCGCCTACGGTGGAGGACATCAATCTGGACGTCCTGAAGCAGGCAAAGTATCTGCATCTGGATGGCAACCAGCTGGATTGCGCCATTTTCGCGGCGAAAAAAGCCCGTGAAATGGGCGTTACGGTCAGCATGGACGCGGGTGGCGCTTACCCGAATATCGAGAAACTCTTGCCGCTGGTGGATGTGCTGATTCCCAGCGAGGAATTTTCCATGAAGGTCACCGGCTGCGCAACGGCCAAGGAAGCCGCCGGGGTATTGCAGGAAAGGTACCATCCTCAGATTCTGGTGATCACCCAGGGCAGCAAGGGCGGCTTTATCTGGGAAAACGGCAAGGAGACCCGCTATCCCGTGTTCCCCGTGAAGGCAATCGACTCCAACGGCGCGGGAGACACCTTCCACGGCGCATTCGTGGCGGCGCGGCTGAAGGGCATGGACGTGTACGAAGCCTGTCGCTTTGCTTCCGCCACCTCCGCCCTGAAATGCACCCGCTTCGGTGCGCAGCAGGGTATTCCCGGCTACGAGGAAGTTCTGGAATTTATGAAGACCCACGAGGGAGTTGTATACGATGGATAATTTGCAGAAATTACAGGCGGCGAATCCCCATATTGCCATTCACACCATCCATGATGCGGCGTTCCGGCGCTACGGCAGCGTGATTCAGGAGGACACCTCTGCGTTCTGCGCGGCGGCGGAGACCATTCCGTTCCCGGAGACGGGGAGCAAGTATGTGGCTTCGACCCCGGAGCTGGACGAAATTCCGGCGGCGGCGAGGCTGCGGGAAATCTACTGCGGCGGTCTGGACGAGCAGATCGGCCTGTGCTGGGGGCATTCCAACCAGCTGAACGCTTTGGAGTGGCACACCTGCAACGAATTCAACATTGCCGTCCGGGAGCTGGTTCTGCTGCTGGCGAAGCGGGAGGATTTGGACGAGGACGGCCGGCTGAACGCGGACAAGGTGCAGGCATTTTATCTGGCGCAGGGGGAAATGATCGAGGTGTATTCGGACACTCTGCACTTCTGCCCCTGCGAGGTGACAGGCAGCGGCTTCCGCTGCATCGTGGGATTGCAGCGGGGAACGAACCTGCCCATCGCCCCGGAGCAGAAACTGAACAAGCTCTGGGCGGCCAACAAATGGCTGCTGGGACACGAGGCGAACACCGGTCTCATCGAGCGGGGCGCGTTCCCGGGAATTTACGGAGAAAACTGGAAAATCAATCCGATCAGATAATCAGGAGGCGGAAAGCATTGGAAAAGGTAATCAATGGAGTTTCCTGCCGTGTGGTGGAAAAGGAATGGGACGTGTACTTTGACATGGCGCTGACCATGTTTGAGGAGATCGTCCAAAATAACCGGGCGGGGAAGCCGTCGGTGTTTATTGTCCCGGTGGGGCCTACGGATCAGTACCCCATTCTGGCGAAGCTGATCAACAGCCAGCGGGTATCTCTGAAAAACGTCCACTTCTTCAACATGGACGAGTATCTGGTTTCTCCGACTCAGTGGATCCGCGAGGACGACCCCATGAGCTTCCACGGCCGGATGAAGCGGGAATTCTATGACCGGGTGGATGAGAGCCTGGTCATGCCGGAGTCTCAGCGGCATTTCCCGGAGCCGGGACGTGAAAAAGAGTACGACGAGCTGATCGCCGGTTTGGGCGGCGTGGATATGTGCTTCGGCGGCTTGGGCATCAACGGCCATGTGGCCTTCAACGAGGCGGCGGAGGCCGATGACCCCATCACTGCGGACGCGTATGCCGATTTGGGGACCCGTGTGCTGCCCATCAGCCGGGAGACCCGGGCGGTCAATGCCTTCGGCTACCAGCGCGGCGATCTGGCGGGAATGCCGGAATGGTGCATCACCGTGGGCATGAAGCAGATACTGTCTTCCAGGAAGGTGTATATCGCGCTGAACCGCCCATGGCAGAGCGGGCCGTTAAAGCATGTGCTGCATGGGGAAATGGTACCCCAATGGCCGGGTTCTCTGCTTCGCAGACTGCCCGACGTGCGCCTGTGCATGACGGAGGATATCGCACGGGGGATCGTGTAAGCAATAAAAAATGTTCCATTCTATTTGAATGGAACATTTTTTATTGCAATTTTAAGGGGATATTGTCATAAAAACGGGAAAACCGGATTACTGCTCCTTCTCCGAAGAATCCTCCGGCTTGCGGTAGTATTCTTTCAGCAGCAGAACCAGATACCGCACGACAAAGACAATACCGCCGCCCAGCACGACGATGCCGAGGAGCAGGACTTTGATACCGGGGGCGTCGGCGCCGCCGATGATGTACGCCTGGATGACTTTCGCCAGCATATACGCGAGAAGCAGCAGAGCGGTGCCGTTGAGAATGATGCGGTTTCCGACCTGCGATTTGTTCTGTTTGCTCATAGGGTAGCCTCCTTCGCTTTTGTACAAGGATACGGTATTTTTAAGCAAATGTCAATATCGGCGGAAATAATGATTGACAACACCGGGTCCCGGCTGTTATTGTGGTGTGTAGAAACGAGGTGTACATATGGAACAGCTACAGAAACTAATTGACGAGTATGTGAAGTGGACGCAGGAAAACCGGATGGCAGGGAAGAAGATCGCCGTCTATCTCGGCTTGCAGGTGGAGCAAAGCCCGAAACATGCCGCTTTTTATGAGGCGGTGGGGGAGTGGGCGAAGACGTTCGCTTCTTCGCAGCCGGAGCATGAGCAAATGGTGGCGGCGGTGCGGCTGCTGCTGTTTTCCGCCGGGGAGCATTTGGGCAGCGAGGCGGAGTGGTATCTGATCGCCATTCAGAATTATGCAAAGGACTTTATCGGCGAGCTGAACGAGGAGGAAAAGACGCAGCTGGCGTCGGAATACCGGAAGAAATACCCCTCCGGCAGACGGCTTCCCCTGCAAAATGAGATTTACAGCCTCCTTTCCGGCGGGAAGAAGGAACCCTTCTGGAAATGGCATATCAGACAAAAATCCAAAGGGTAGAACCAAAGGTTACAGAGCCTTGCTTTATGAAACCGCGACCTGCACCGGATAAGCAGTTGTCACTACAAATAAGTGTGAAATTCCCAAGGCTTCAAAACCTTGGGAATTTCTTTTTTCTGTACGCTTTTCTTTTGGAAAAGACTATGTTATACTGTTTTTATACTACATTGAGAAGGACGGTAACGGGCATGGCGGTACAGAATACCTCTCTGGCGGCGCTGCTGCTGAGAATCGAAAATTCCCTTCCAAACCTCAGCAAATCCGAACGGAAAGTGGCGGAATATATCCGGGCAAATCCCCGGGGGATTATCGACCTGTCGGTGGCGGCGCTGGCGGATGCCTGCGGCGTCTCAGACCCCACGGTTGTTCGGGCTTATAAGAAGCTGGGCTTCAGCGGCTATGAGGACTTGAAGCTGACCCTGGCGCAGGCCACGGTTTCCCCGGACGAGATCATCCACGAGGAGATCAGCGCCGAGGATTCCGTCCAGGCGGTGCGGGACAAGGTGTTCCAGAGCGCCGTGCTTGCCTTGCAGTTCACCCGGGATATGCTGGAGCCGGAAACCCTGGCAGCGGCGGCGCAGCTGCTGATGAACGCCCGGAAAATCGTGATCTTCGGTCTGGGCGGCTCCGCCCCCGTGGCCATGGATTTGCACCACAAGCTGCTGCGGCTGGGTCTGAACGCCGCAGTCTACACCGATCCCCATTTGCAGGTGATTGCCTGCAATTACTTGGACGAGCGGGATGCGGTATTCGCCGTCAGCCACTCCGGCAGCTCCCGCTGCGTGGTGGACAGCACCCAGATTGCGAAGCATCGGGGGGCGAAGGTGATCTCTCTGACCAGCGCGGGCAAAAATCCCCTGTCCAAGCTGGCGGATATCAGCCTGAACACGAACTCCAAGGAGACAAAATACCGGGTCGTGTCCATCGCCTCCCGGGTGGCGGCGCTGACCATTGCGGACTCCATCTATACCTACATTGCCATGCGGACGGACGGAGCGAAGTCCCTGCAAATCGAAAAGAGCATGGAAAGCCTGAAATACTGATAGAACTGGCGAAATGCCTAAATATGGAGGTGTAATTTCGTTACAATTATTCTTGCCGGTGCTTGAAAATCTGATTACGATGTGCTATATTTATCACGAGGATGTAATGCAAATACAGTTATAAGCGAAAAATGATTCTAAAATGTGAAATTTCATTACAAAATCAGAAAGGGAGAAGCACCATGCAAGACAAGTCTTTGATGTTCTACATGATCCGTTCCGAGCTGGAGGACGCGGTCGGTGTGGAAAACGTATCCACCAAGGAAATTGAGCGCGCGGTATATTCCGTGGACTATTTCTGGCTCAGCCGGAAATGGCAGGATGCCGGTGAGCAGGGTCCCATGCCCGATATCATCGTTCGCCCCGGCACCACCGAGGAAGTATCCAAGGTCATGAAGATCGCCAACTACTATAAAATTCCCGTCACCACATGGGGCGGCGGCTCCGGAAGTCAGGGCGGCGCTCTGCCGGTGGCCGGCGGCATTCTGCTGGACATCAAGCGGCTGGACAAGCTCATCGACCTGAACACCGAGGCGGGCTACGTCACCTGCGAGACCGGCATGATCTTTGCCACGCTGGAAGACCTGGTCAACGAAAAGGGCTACTCCGTGATGCACCTGCCGTCTTGCATGACCTGCTGCACCGTGGGCGGCGCGCTGGCGCACAACGGCATCGGCATTCTCTCCACCAAGTACGGCAAGATGGACGACATGTGCCTGTCTCTGGAGGTGGTTCTGCCCAACGGCGACATCATCAACACCCTGCCCGTGCCGAAGCATTCCTCCGGCCCCAACCTGATCCCCTTCTTCGTCGGCTCCGAGGGGACTCTCGGCATCATGACCAAGGCCAAGTTCAAGATCGTCAAGCAGCCCGAGACCCGCATTCACCATGCGTTCCTGTTCTCCGACATCCACGTGGGCTATCAGGCCTGCCGGGAGATCGTTCAGGCGGTGAAGCCCTCCATCGTGCGTCTGTTTGATGAGGCGGAGACCGTCTCCATCATCAAGAAGATCATCGGCTTTGAGAAGCGCGGCTCCTTCCTGAACCTGACCCTGGAAGGCTACGAGAAGGTGGTCGCCGCCGAGCTGGAGATCGTTCTGGACATCGCAAAGAAGTACGGCGCGGAAGATCTGGGCACGGAATACGGCGAAAAGTGGTTCCAGAACCGTATCACCTTCTTCTATCCCGACAATATCATGGATCTGCCCCAGATGTTCGGTACCCTGGACACCGTGGCGACCCACGACAATATCGAGAAGATCTACCGGGCGATGAAGGCCGCCGTGGAGGACAACTTCAAGGATTACGGCGTCCGCTTCATCTCCCACAGCTCCCACTGGTACGACTGGGGCGCCATGAACTACTCCCGCTTCATCATTGACAATCCCCCCAAGGATCCCGAGGAAGCCCTCCGCCTGCATAATCAGGTCTGGAACTGCGGCGTCCGGGCGGCGCTGGCCAACGGCGGCGTGCTGAACGATCATCACGGCGTCGGCCTGAAGCTGTCCCGCCTGGTGAAGGAGCAGTACGGCCCCGCCATTCAGGTGCTCCAGGCGCTGAAGAAGGAGCTTGACCCCAACGGTATTATGAACCCCTATAAGCTGGGTCTGTAAGGAAAGGATAGGAGGTAACAATATGATTCGTCAGAATGCCCTGCATCATGCCGAGAAGTGCCGCTTCTGCTGGATGTGCCGTCATCTGTGCCCCGTCCAGCACCAGACCGGCAAAGAACTGAACACCCCCCGCGCCAAGGGACTGCTGCTGAGCATGGTCAACAAGAAGGCGCAGACGTTTGACAAGGATATGGCCGAGGCTATGTATGAGTGTCTGCTCTGCGACGCCTGCACCAATGACTGCGCCACCGGCTATCAGCCGCCGCTGTTCATCCGGGAAGCCCGCACCGAGGCTGTGGTCAGCGAGGTCGCCCCGGAGAGCGTCATGAAGCTGATCGAGAACGTGGAAACCACCGGCAATATTTACGGGGTGGAGAAGCCCTCCTACGGTCAGGACGGCACGGACGTAGTCGTGTACATCGGCGAGGTCGCCGCCATTAAGGTACCGGAAATGGCGAAGCATCTGCTGGCGCTGCTGGCAAAGGCGGGGGTTTCCGCCAAGGTGCTTGCCAATGAGCCTGCCTCCGGCGTGATGCTGGGCGACCTGATGGGCTACACCGAGGAAGTCCGCAAGCAGGCCGAGGTGTGCGCCAAGACGCTGAACGAAACGGGTCTGCCCGTGGTGGTTCTGGACAGCTACGACGCCGAGATCATGACCCAGAAGTACCCCGAGTGGGGCTGCGAGATCGCTGCCGGTGTCACCACCGCCACCGCATTCGTCGCCAGGCTGCTGGAAGAGAAGAAGCTGGCCGCTAAGGCCGCGCTGAATACCCTGGGCGCCTGCCATGACGACGACCGTCTGGCGCGCACCTTCCACGAGTTTGCCCCGGTGCGCAGTATGGCCAGGGCTGCGGGCTACGAGCTGACGGAGATGTTCAACCACGAGAGGCTGGCAAAGTCCTGCGGCACCGCCGTTGCCTACGGCTATATGCCGGAGCTGGTGACCCGCATTGCCGGCGGCCGCTGGGACGATCTGACCCGCACCGACGCCAAGGCGATGCTGGTTGCGTGTCCCGAAACCTGGCTGTGCTTTAAGCTGTGCGTTCCCGAAGGCTATCAGCTGGTAGACCTGTTCGGCGCGCTGCTGTAAAACGAATATGAAACACATTCTTGTCTGTGTAAAGGCGGTACCCGTTTCCTCCTCCGTTGAGGTGGACGGTCAGCACCGGTTAAAGCGGGACGGGGTCAGCTTGCAATGGAATATTGCGGATGAGTCCGCGCTGGAGGCCGCTTTTCGTCTGGCGGACAAGGATGGCAGTGTGACCGTCCTGACCATGGGTCCTCCAAAACTGGAGGACCCATTGCTGGAATTGCTGGCAAGGGGCGCCAGCCGGGCGGTACTCATTACCGACCGCCTCATGGCCGGGGCGGATACCCGGGCGACCGCCCGGGCGCTGGCTTCGGCGGCGGAAAAGTTGGGGACATTTGACGCCGTTTTCTGCGGCTGCAAGGCCATCGACGGGGAAACCGGGCAGGTTCCCGGGGAACTGGCGGCGGCGCTGGGGCTTCCCTGCATCTCCAATGCGGAAAAGGTGGAGACGGCGGGGGACGAACTGCTGGTCGTCCGGCGGCTGGAGGACGGCGTGCAGAATCTGACCGTTTCCGGCCCTGCGGTAATCAGCTTCAGCAGCTATTCCTATCCGCTGCGTCTGGCCGGAATTCTGGGAATGCGCCGGGCGAGGAAAACCCCGGTGGAAATTCTGACGGCCGCCGATCTGGGCTTGACCCCGGAGGACTGCGGCCTGAAAGGGTCGCTGACCAAGGTCGTGGCAATGGAATCCCGCTTCCCCGGTTTGCGCCGGGGGCCAAAGGAAACGGATCTGGACGCGGGCGTTCGGAATCTGCGCGAACTTCTGCGGGAGGTGCGGCCATGAAGGAAATTCTGGTGCTGTGCCCCTTCGGCGTGGATAGGGGCCTGCTCAGTAAGGCAGCGGGGCTTTCCGGCGGCGCACTGCGGGCGCTGGTGCCGGCGGGGGAGAGCGACATTGCCGCGGAATACGGCGCAAGCCGCATTTTTGAATGGAACGCCCTGGAAATCGGGGACGAAGGCGCCTTTGCCGCCTTTCTGGCGGAGACGATCCGCCGATGGGGTAGCCAGATCGTTCTGGCTCCGGCAACGGTGCGGATGCGAAACATCATGCCCATGCTTGCCTGGCAGCTGGACGCGGGACTGACGGCGGACTGCACCGCCCTTCGCATGGAGGGGGAACGGCTGATTCAGACCCGTCCGGCCTTCGGAAATTCCCTGATGGCGGATATCCGCTCCTTAAGCGAAATTCAGATGGCCACCGTCCGTCCGGGAACGTTCCGGCCGGAGAAGCAGGCGGTCAAAACGCCGACCGTAGAAACCATCACCTATACCCCAGACGAGCGGGTGAAGCTCCATTCCTTCGGAAGCTTCGCCCAGGGAAAGCCCCTGTCTCAGGCGGAGATCATCGTAGCAGGGGGCATGGGCGTCGGCTCCAAGGCGGGCTTTGAAAAGCTGGAAGCCCTGGCAAAAAAGCTGGGGGGCAGTCTGGGTGCGTCCCGCACGGCTGTGGAGGCAGGATTCGCACCCTACCGCTGTCAGGTGGGCATGACGGGCATTACGGTCTGCCCGAAGCTGTACATCGCCGTGGGAATCAGCGGAGCGGTGCAGCATCTGGCCGGTATGTCCGGCTCCGGGAAGGTCGTCGCCATCAATTCGGACCCGAAGGCGCCGATTTTCGACTATGCCGACTATGGCATCGTCGGAGATTGGGAAGCCGTTGTAGATAAACTTCTAAAGGAGGAGAATTTATGAATTACAAGAAAACCTATGTTCCTGCCAAGGGCTACACGCCCATCTGCAAGATTGGGCAGTGCAGCCTGAAAAAGCTGGAGTTCGGCATCATCGAGCTGGACGCCGGGGAGAAGCTGCCTTTTGACACCGAAGACCGGGAAGTCGCCTTCATCATGCTGGAAGGCCGCTGCAACGTTTCCTTCGACGGCGAGCGCTATGAGAACGTGGGCAACCGCGCCAACGTATTTGAAAACCGCAAGGCCGAGAGCTTCTATATGCCCCGTGAGCAGCATCTGGAGATCGAAGCCATCGACCATATCAAGATCGCCGTCTGCGGCACCCCCGTGAAGGAAAAGACCGCTCCCCAGGTGCTGCGGGAGGACCATGTGGTGCTGAAGCTGCTGGGCCGCGTTCCCTTCCAGAGAGAGACCAGCTTCATCATCGACGGCAATTCCAACGCCAAGGTTCTGACCATCGGCGAGGCCTACTGCACCGAGGGCAACTGGGCGGGCTTCCCGCCCCACAAGCACGACGAGGACAATATGCCCGCCGAGTGCATCGCCGAGGAAATTTACTACTTCCTGTTTGACCCCAGGCAGGGCTTTGCCGTGCAGTGCCTGTACACCGCCGACGGCGCTCTGGACGAGGCCTACCGGGTGAAGAACGACGAGCTGGTGGAGTTCCCCTACGGCTACCACACCACCGTCTCTACTCCCGGCTACCAGACCTACTTCCTGTGGCTGATGGCGGGCGATTATCAGGGCTTCAACCGCAGCAACGACCCGGAGCACGACTGGGTCAAGTAATTTCCTTTTATCCCCGGATGAACAGCTATATAGCTTCATCCGGGGCATCTTCAATAGGATGGTGCGTATATGACAGATTACGTTTTGGGTGTGGATATCGGCAGCGGCAGCGTGAAGCTGACGCTGCTGAGCCGGGAGGGGAAGATCGCTGCCACCGCCGGCTGTGAGTATCCAACCTATTATCCTTATGTCGGCTGGTGCGAGCAGGACCCTGAGGACTGGTGCCGGGCGTTCAAGACCGCCTTCGGGGACATTCTGAAAACGGCGGGCGTCGGGGCGGAGCGGATCAAGGCTCTGTCCTTTGACGCGGCCACCCACACGGCGGTGCTGCTGGGTCAGCAGAAGCAGGTGCTGCGCCGGGCGATTCTCTGGACAGACCAGCGCAGCAAGGACGAGGTGCAGGAGCTGAAGGATACCTGCCTGGATACCATTATGGATCAGGCGGTGAACGCCCCCACCACGGTCTGGACGCTGCCTCAGCTGATGTGGCTGCGTAAGCACGAGCCGGAAATCTGGGGGCAGATCCGCTACCTTCTTTTTGCCAAGGACTATCTGCGCTTCCGCATGACCGGCACCATGGAGACGGATACCATCGACGCGGAGGGCTCCATGTTCTACGACACCAGGCGGGAACGCTGGTCGGAGGAACTGTGCGCCGTGGGCGGCATCCGGAAGGAGTGGCTGCCCCGGCTGTGCAAGCCCACGGATGTGGCGGGAACCATGACCGGAGAGCGGGCGGCGGAATTCGGCCTTGCGGAGGGGACGGTGGTACTGGTCGGCACCACGGATACCGTGATGGAGCTTTTCGCGGCGGGCAATGTGGAGCCGGGGCACGCCACGGTGAAGCTGGCCACCGCCGGGCGTATCTGCATCGTGACCGACCGTGCGCTGGATTCCAAATTCATTTTCAACTATCGCCATGTGGTGCCGGGGCTGTGGTATCCCGGCACGGCCACGGCCAGCTGCGCCGCCAGCTACCGCTGGTACCGGGACACCATCGGCCGGGAGCCGTTTGCTGAGCTGAATATTCCGGCGGAGAAGATCGCCCCGGGCAGCGACGGCCTGATGTTCCACCCCTACTTAAACGGCGAGCTGACGCCCTACAACGACCCGGATTTGAAGGGCAGCTACACCGGCATCAGCTCCAGCCACACCACCGCCCATTTCACCCGGGCAACCCTGGAGGGTGTCGCCATGAGCCTGAAGGACTGCCTGAACACCCTGAACGGCCTGGGCGTGGAAATGAAGCGGGTGCGCATCATCGGCGGCGGCGCGAAGGGAATGCTCTGGCGTCAGATCGTGGCGGATGTGCTGGGCTTGGAGCTGCAAAAGGTCAGGGTGGACGATTCCTCCTTCGGCACGGCCATGCTGACCGCCGTGGGAATCGGCTGGTTTGACAGCTTTGCCCACGCGGCGGAAGCCTGCGTGGAGATCGACTCCGTTTCCAGACCCGACCCGGAGACCCATGAACTTTACGAAAAGCTGTTCCTGAAATACAAGGCGGTGCATGACGCGCTGGCGCCGATTTACCGGGGGTGAGTCCATGACAAAGGAAATACCGATTCTGGACAGCTGCGACGTGCTGGTCTGCGGCGGCGGTTTCGGCGGAATTTCCGCTGCATTGGCGGCGGCAAGGCTGGGAAAACGGGTGATTCTGCTGGAAAAGCAGTACGTTTTAGGCGGCCTGGGAACGGCGGGACTGATTACCTATTACCTTCCGCTGTGCGACGGCGTCGGTCATCAGGTTTCCTTCGGACTGGCGGAGGAGCTGCTTCGTCTGTCCATTTCCATGGGCGCGGAGGATGAATACCCTGCCAATTGGCTGGATAGGACAGACCCGGCGGGGCGGACGGAGAAGGATCACCGCTTCCGTGTGCGCTATAACCCCTGGCTCTTTGCCATTCTGGCCGAGCAGGAGCTGATTAAGGCGGGGGTGAAGATTCTCTACGGCTGCTACGGCGTGGACACGGAGACGGGGGAAAACCGCATTCATTCGGTCATCGTGGAAAGCATCTCCGGCAGGCAGAAGATCCGCACCCGCACCGTGGTGGACGCCACGGGAGATGCCTGCATTGCGTATCTTGCCGGTGCGCCGACGGAAACCCATCAGCAGGGCAACATTCTGGCAGCCTGGTACTACTCCCTGGGCAGCGAGGGTTACCGGCTCAACAGGCTGGGCTTTTCCGATGTTCCGGCGGAGGAAGACGCCGGGCGAACGGCGCGTCCTCTGCTTGACCGCCGGTTCGGCGGTCTGGACTGCGGGGAGGTGTCGGAAATGATGCAGTATTCCCACGCATCCACCCTGAATGACATCCGGAAAAAGCGCCGCAGCGACCCTTCCTGGGTCCCCACCGCCATTGCCACGATGCCCCAGCTGCGCATGACCCGGCGGATTCAGGGGGAGTACACCCTGGACGACGGGGAAATGCACAGGTATTTTGCCAATTCCGTGGGCATGGTTTCTGACTGGAGAAAGCGGGGGCCGATCTACGAGGTGCCGTTTTCCACGCTGTATTCCGCCAAGGTGAAGAACCTGATTATGGCGGGACGGTGTACCTCCGTGACGGACGCCATGTGGGACATCATGCGGGTGATCCCCTGCTGCGCCGTCACCGGTCAGGCCGCCGGAACTGCGGCTGCCCTGACGGAGGATTTTTCCGAAATGGATATCGGCCGGCTACAGCAGACGCTGAAGAATGGCGGCGTAGTCCTCCATGAGAGGGAATTGGGCATGGGAAAATTATAAGTGAATCGAAAAATTACAATTGAAAAATTTCCGGAAATCATGTATCCTTATGGGGTAATGACACGGGGTGCGTGGCACCCTGCACCGGAAAACAGCAATTTGAAAAAATTTAAGAAATGAGGTACTCTTATGGCATATCAACATTGGTCCTATGACACCCTGCACCGTCTGTGCATGGAAGCGTTCCAGAAGTTCGGCTTCACCGAAGCCGAGGCGGATATCATTCAGGACGTTCTGCTGACCGCCGATCTGTACGGCATCGAGTCCCACGGTATGCAGCGGATGGTGCGCTACCACAAGTGCATCGAGAAAGGCATGATCGACGTTCATGCCAAGCCCGAAGTGGTGTTCGAGACGCCCATCTCCGCCGTCATCGACGCCCATGAAGCCATGGGACAGCTGGTTTCCCACCGTGCCATGGAAATGGCCATCGAGAAGGCCAAGGCTACCGGCGTGGGCATCGTCTCGGTGCGTAATTCCAATCACTACGGCATCGCGGGTTACTATGCCAAGATGGCCTGCAAGGAAGGCCTCATGGGCTTCTCCTGCACCAATTCCGAGGCCATTATGGTTCCCACCTTCGCCCGGAAGGCCATGCTGGGCTCCAACCCCATCGCCTGCGCGTTCCCCGCGGAGCCTTACGATTTCTTCTTCGACGCTTCCACCACGGTGGTCACCCGGGGCAAGCTGGAAATGTACAACAAGATGGAAAAGCCCCTGCCCGAGGGCTGGGCTTTGGACAAGGATGGCCACCCCTCCACCAACGCCCCCGACGTGCTGGCGAACATCGTTGCCAAGAAGGGCGGCGGCATCATGCCTCTGGGCGGCTCCACGGAGCAGCTGGGCAGCCACAAGGGCTACGGCTATGGCATGCTGTGTGAGATTTTCTCCTCCATTCTGTCCATGGGCGCGACCTCCAATTACTGCATGACCGGCGGAAAGGGTCAGATCTGCCATGGTTTCATGGCCATCAACCCCGCCTACTTCGGCGATCCCGCCGCCATCAAGGAACACTTCTCCAAGTATCTGCAAGAGCTGCGGGACGCTCCCAAGGCCGACGGCCAGGAGCGCATCTACACCCATGGCGAGAAGGAAGTTGCCGCGGTGAAGCGCATTATGGAGAACGGCATCCCCGTCAACGACAACACCATGGTGGAAGTGCTGGATCTGTGCAACTATCTGGGTATGGACTTTGGCGCTTACTTCGGCGATTACCGTCCGCCCGTCAAGAAGGACGTTTTCAAGGGCAACTACTAAAAAAGGGACAGGGAACCGGCCGCCGGTTCCCGACGACAAACCTGTGGGAGGATTCTTTATGATCGCGATTCCTTACGGCAAAGGCCATCTGGATGTTACATTTCCCTATAACGGTCTGCTGTCCTCCCGGGTGGATGAGCTGAAAAGCGACCGCACCGGCCGGGAGCTGGTGGAGGAAGCCATGGCGTCGCCCATGGGAACGCCCACCCTGGCCGCTCTCGCGGCGGGGAAGAAGCGCTGCACCATCATCATATCCGACCACACCCGCCCGGTACCCAGCCGGGATATCCTGCCCCCCATGCTGGCGCAGCTCCGGCAGGGCAATCCGGAAATTCAGGTGACGCTGCTGGTAGCCACCGGTTTCCACCGGCTTACTACCACCGCCGAGCTGGAAGCCAAGCTGGGGAAGGAAATTGCGGGTTCCGAGAAAATCGTCGTCCACGATGCCTTTGACCCGGATTCCAACGTCCAAATCGGCGTCCTGCCCTCCGGCGCGCCCCTGGTCATCGACCGGACGGCGGTGGACACCGATCTGCTCATAGCGGAGGGCTTCATCGAACCCCACTTCTTCGCGGGCTTCTCCGGCGGGCGCAAGAGCATCCTGCCCGGCGTCTGCGACAAGACGACGGTGCTGGGCAACCACTGCGGCGCGTTCATCGCTTCGCCCTATGCCCGCACAGGCATTCTGGAGGGCAACCCCCTTCACCGGGACATGGTGGCGGCGGCGGAGATGGCAAAGCTGGCGTACATCGTCAACGTGGTCATCGACGAGGAGAAGAAGACGGTCGCGGCCTTTGCGGGAGATTTCCGGCAGGCGCATGAGGCCGGTGTGGCGTTTCTGCGGCAGTATTGCCAGGTGCAGGCCGTCCCCGGGGACATCGTCATCACCTCCAACGGCGGCGCGCCGCTGGATCAGAACATCTACCAAAGCGTCAAGGGGCTGACGGCGGCGGAGGCTTCCGCCAAAGAGGGCGCGGTGCTGATTATGTGCGCCGAGCTGGCCGACGGTACCGGCGGCGAGGGCTTTTATACCTCCCTCCGGGACTGCGAAAGCCCTGCGGCACATTTTGCCCAGTGCGTCAACACCCCCCAGTCGCAGACCATTCCCGACCAGTGGGAGAGCCAGATTCTGGCGAGAATTCTCATGAAGCACCGGGTGATCTTCGTTTCCCGCCCGGAAATGGAGCGGACCCTCCGGGAAATGAAGCTGGACTATGCGCCCAGTCTGGAAACCGCCATGGCCATGGCGAAGCGCGACAAGGGCGAGAACGCCTCCGTCACCCTGATTCCCAACGGCATTTCCGTAATGGTAAAATCATAAATTATTGTATCGACAAAGGAGAAAAATTATGGATTACGCAAAAGAGTCCCTGCGGCTTCACAAGGAGTGGGGCGGCAAGATCGAGGTCATCTGCAAGGTACCCTGCAAGACCAAGGACGACCTGTCCCTGGCCTACACCCCCGGCGTCGCCCAGCCCTGCCTGGAAATCCAGAAGGACATCAGCAAGTCCTATGAGCTGACCCGCCGCCATAATCTGTGCGCCGTGATTACCGACGGCACCGCCGTTCTGGGTCTGGGGGACATCGGCCCCGAGGCCGGTATGCCCGTTATGGAGGGCAAGTGCGCCCTGTTCAAGGCCTTTGCCGATGTGGACGCCTTCCCCCTGTGTGTCAAGACCCACGATGTGGATGAGTTCGTCAACGCCGTGTACCTGATGAGCGGCTCCTTCGGCGGCATCAACCTGGAGGACATCTCCGCCCCCCGGTGCTTTGAGATCGAGCGGAAGCTGAAGGAAAAGTGCGACATTCCCATCTTCCACGACGACCAGCACGGCACCGCCGTCATCACCCTGGCCGGTCTGACCAACGCGCTGAAGGTCGTGGGCAAGAAGAAGGAAGACGTGAAGATCGTCACCTCCGGCGCCGGCGCTGCGGCGATCGCCATCGTGAAGCTGCTGCTGTCCTCCGGCTTCAAGAACGTGACCATGTGCGACCGGAAGGGCGCGATCTATGCCGGTCGTGAGGGCCTGAACTGGATCAAGGAAGAAATGGCGCAGGCCACCAATCTGGACAGGAAGGCCGGTTCTCTTGCCGACATGCTGGTAGGCGCCGACGTGTTCATCGGTGTGTCCGCCCCCGGCATGGTGACGAAGGAAATGGTGCAGACCATGAATAAGGACGCCATCATCTTTGCCTGCGCCAACCCCACCCCGGAGATTTTCCCGGACGAGGCCAAGGCAGGCGGCGCGAGAGTGGTTTCCACCGGCCGCAGCGACTATCCCAACCAGATCAACAACGTTCTGGCCTTCCCCGGCATTTTCCGGGGCGCCTTTGACGTTCGCGCTTCCGACATCAACGAGGAAATGAAGATCGCCGCCTCCAACGCCCTGGCGAATCTGATTTCCGACGAAGAGCTGAACGAGAACTACATCATCCCCGCCGCCTTTGACCCCAGAGTCGGCCCCGCCGTTGCCAAGGCCGTGGCAGAAGCCGCCCGGAAGTCCGGCGTGGCGAGACTGTAAGGCAGAAAAGTCCGGCATCGCGAATGCCGTGGTAATGACGGTTTTGCAGCATATATAACGAAGGAACCGGCGCAAGTCCTAGACTTGCGCCGGTTTTGGTGATTGTGGAAAACCCGCCCGGAGCATCTGCCCCCGGCGGGCTGCTAAATTACACATTGAACAGGAAATTGACAATGTCGCCGTCCTTCATGACGTATTCCTTGCCCTCGCTGCGAACCAGACCCTTGGCCTTGGCAGCGGCCATGGTGCCGCAGGCTTTCATGTCGTCGAAGGCGATGACCTCGGCGCGGATGAAGCCCCGCTCAAAGTCGGTGTGAATTTTACCGGCGGCCTGGGGTGCCTTGGTGCCTTTTTTAATTGTCCACGCCCGGCATTCGTCGCTGCCTGCGGTGAGGAAGGAGATCAGACCCAGCAGAGTGTAGCTGGCCTTGATGAGCTTATGCAGGCCGCTTTCCGCGACGCCCAGCTCCTCCATGAACATGGCTTTTTCCTCGGGGTCGTCCAGCTCGGCGATATCCGCCTCCAGCTTGGCGCAGATGGGAATGACCTGGCTGCCCTCGCTGTCCGCCAGAGCCTTGACTGCCATATAATGACGGCTGCTTTCCGGCTCGTTGACCTCGTTTTCCGACATATTGGCAACATAAATGGTCTTTTTCAGCGTCAGCAGGTCGGAGGTGGCGATCAGCGCCCGGTCTTCGTCGGAAACGTCGAAGGTTCTGGCCAGCTTGCCCTTGTTCAGGTGCTCCAGCAGCTCGGTGAAAACCTCCACTTCGTGGGCAAACTTCTTGTCGCCGCCCTTCATGGCCTTCTGCGCCTTGTCGATGCGGCGCTCCACCATTTCGATGTCCGACATGACCAGCTCCAGATTGATGATGTCGATGTCCCGCAGCGGGTCGGTGGAGCCCTCCACGTGGTTGATGTTGCTGTCCTCAAAGCAGCGAACCACATGGACGATGGCGTCGGTGGTGCGGATGTTGCTGAGGAACTTGTTGCCCAGCCCCTCGCCCCTGGAGGCGCCCTTGACCAGACCGGCGATGTCCACGAATTCGATCACGGCGGGGGTGGTTTTCTTGGGCTTATGGAGCTGGGAAAGCCAATCCAGCCGCTCGTCCGGCACGGACACGACGCCCACGTTGGGGTCGATGGTGCAGAACGCATAGTTATCCGCAGGGACGCCTGCGTTGGTGATCGCATTGAACAGAGTGGACTTGCCCACATTGGGAAGTCCCACAATACCTAATTTCATATATTTCAAAACTCCTTTATTTGCAATGGCTTTTTGGATTCAGGGGGTGAGCTCCGCACCAATTCCGCACAAATTTTTCGTCAGTGCACCAATTCTAGCTTGCCAGGGAACCTCTGATTCATTCCGGAGGAGGGGTTATAAACATCGTGCTTGTCTTCGTACTGTGCGTCTGCCAGCCAGTTGCGGGCTTCCGGGAGAGTATCGAAGTGCTTCTCCCGTCTGGCGCCGTTCTTGGCTGAATATCTTGCGGAGAACTTACCCTCTTTTCTCTGGCAGATACCCTTGCCGCATTCTTTGCCTTGTAGACTTTTGCCCATTTCATGAACTCCTTTTCGTAGAGCCGGAAACGCGAGTTCATCACGACACCTTACTCTATCATAATTTCGCATATTTTTCAATATCTTTCGGCGTTTTTGGCGCGCACCGTATTCAAATAATCAGCCTTTGGCTAAGGAATTCTTCGAATTTATTACGTTTGACTAATTTCTTGGTGCCGACATAGAGGACGAAGGGACAGTTGGGTGCCCGGAGCAAACTGTCTATCTTGTTGATGCCAATATTACTGTATTCGGCTGCTTCTCGGATGGTCAATGTGACCTTCAAATGAATCGGCACCTTATCAGGTGCAGTGGTCATTTCGGTGTCTCCATTTCTTATAAGCTACTGTCCTCAAACCAGTATGCCTGGAATATAGTTCCGCCTTGGAGAATGAAACGCCCCTGGGCATCTTCCGGGATCTAATCTGCTGCGTCGGTCTTATCCAGGATAATCATGGACAGAACGTTATCGGCTCTGCCACAGATCCGACAATTGATGTTGTTCTTGATCTGACCGTTCAGTATAGCGGAGTCGGGACGCTGGGTTGCCAGGATCAGATGAATACCAAAGGCTCGTCCCTGTCTTGCAATCGTACCAAGCAGACCTTCGATTTTGATCACGATTTCTTTCTGTTCTTTTGTTAGCCCGGTTTTGTCCAGCATCTCGGCAAGTTCATCACAGGCGAAAATATACCGCTGCAGGTTCTCTCAGGTGGCTGCATTGTAATGGTCAATGTTGGGGAGTCCTGCGGCTTTGAGCAGCTGCTTTCTGCGTTCCAGTTCCTCGGTCAGTTCAGTCAGCAGTTCCAGTGTAGACTGTTCCTCAAAGCACATGCGACACTCTTTATGCCAGACTGGAGGGAAGTCCACACCTCCTTTGAAGTCAGCGATGCAGACATGGGCGCCTTTCTTATTTGCATGCATGAGCAGTAGTTTCAGAAGCACACTCTTGCCGCTGCCGGTGGCACCCCCCAGCAGGATATGTGGAACTCGTGCCAGATCCACAGTAACAGACCCGGTGAAACTCTCACCCAGATTCAGCATGAAGGACTGCGTGGAAAGGTACTTATCCTTCCACTTAATCAGATCAGGCAGATCACTGACTGCAGGAACTGCGTGGATAAGCACTCTGCTCTTACCAGACCCATTTTTTATTTTGGCAATGGTGATGTCCAGTGCTGTTTCAATTGCTTCCTTCTTGTCCTTCCAGACCTTCAGAGGAATACCCTGGGAGGTGAATTCCCAGATGGAGATTCTGGGATTCTTTTTATCTTTACGTTTGGATTTCAGTTCCGGTACAGCTTCAGCGTCATTGACAAGTCCGATACTTTTTAGCTGATCCTGAACGGATCGCTTACCAATGGGAGTCAGAATGAGTATGGTGACGGCAATGCCTGCTACGATCAGATAAGTGACAAATATATTCTTGGCTGCGAACTCTGCAATGGGAGAGATATACTCAATCTTCTCAGTGGATGCTGCGATGTCTGCCTGGGTATTCCAGATCAGGATTGCTCCCAGGATATACAGGACCAGAAAAATCAGTTTCCCAGGCGCGTCGGAGGTGGAGTCCAGTCTGGGGAGGATCCTCCCCAGACCGATTTTGGTGCAGTCGTTTTTGTTAGGGGTTTTCGTTGCTTTCATAGTGTACCTCGCGGATGAGTCCGTCCCTACGGAACTCGGTTACGGTGTTAATGCGTCTCAAAAATGCGTGCCAGGTCTCCAGCTTGCTCCTCTGGATTTCGGTGTACTGCTGCTCCAGAGGAATGTTGGAAGTGATATACACGGTGGTATAACAAGCTACCCGGTCGTAGTAACGAGCCGGAAGCATAACGGGATAGATGTCCAGATAATTCAGCATCGCGGTAATGGGGATCTGGGAATGGAATTCTTCAAATACAAGAACAGGATGACCGGTATAGGCATCAAACTGGGTTACGCCCCTGGGTGCGTAATTGGTAATGCGGCAGATGTCTTCCATGGGGTGCTTATCGAAAATGCTCCTGGTCTTGCCGGTACCGCTATCACCATAGAGATAGTGAACTTCTACATTCCGGAGGATCTTCCGAAACGGTGCGTAGCAAATATCCTGACGGAGTTGATCGATATCCCGCCCTCTGAATGCATAACTGGGATCCAAGGCAATGATTTCCGCATTGGTCAAACCGTCTTTCACATGTTGGATCACAGCGGCATTCTTGGGACTCTTTTCATCTGCCTCACTGGGCATCAATCCAAACTCCTGGAACAAACCTTCCACACTGGTATCAGCCTTATCGGTGCCTTTCCACTTTCCGTCTTTACGGACATATTCCCGATTCTGAAGGCAGCTTCCTTTTGCCGGTTCGATATGGGCGGTAGGAAACCGATTCTTGACCGAACTGAACCGAATAGGAGAAGTGGAGTACAGGAAGATATGGATATGATAAGTCCCGGTGGACGAAATTTCAGCAGCCAGGCAGAAGTAATCCGGATGAAACAGATTCAGCAGTTCGATGATTTTATCTTTGGTCAACCCGTGATCTTCCGGGTTGTTAATGACGAGCATCCATTTCCTGGACTGCGTGTCTTTTACATTGGACATAGGTTTCTTTCTCCTTTTGCTACTGCTACTTCGCTCGCATAGGTAATACTCACCTATGCGAGCGGGGCCAGTAGCATCAAAATAGAAACTGCTCTGCAGCACGGATGGCAGACAGGAACAAGTTACAAAACCACAAGATTGCTGATGAACCTATGGAATGGCTGGCGCTATGATTCTTATACAGACGATCCTGAGGAAAATTCCGCTTCTGCCGACTATGTTGTCGATGAGATCTTCACTTGCAGCTATGCGCCTTACTATTGGGAAGCGATCCGGCTGCGATTTCCGGAATATTGTCTCTGATACCGGGGCAGGTGAGTGACCCCGAAAGCTCTGAAATACCATCGCGGAGTACACCAACGAGACAACCGACAAACCAAGAGCGTCCTGAGTAGTGGCCCTTAAAAATTTATGTTTTGTTACTCAACTGGTAGGCTGGTTTGAGTTTGGTATTGCACTGGACTTAATCCAGCCTATTTTTTGTTTGTGGATCTATATGCAGATAATTTTTTAAGACTACATGAAGATGATAGTGGGATAATTTCCTTTGAAAATAGCTTCTAGTTACTTGTGCTTTTGCAGATTCAATTCAGTTTTATAGGGGGCTACTTTGGGAGCTGGTGAGGAAAAATTAAACGGTGCCCCCCAAAAAAAGAAAATATATCTTGACATGGGAAAAAAATACAGTATAATATAGTTAGTTAGTTCGTTCGCCGAACGAACTAACTAGACATAAAATAATTCATGAAAGCGAGGAACAAACTGTGAAAAAGGTAAAAAAACTGTTGGCGATTCTTCTGGCTGTATTCATGACGGTTTCTGTGCTGTCTGCATGCAACATTGCAAATGAATCCGCAGAGAAGGGATCACAGGGAGCTGATGAAGGCACCGCAAAGAATGAACTGGAAAAAGTCACTATTAGCATTCAAACCGCCTCTAACGGCCTTCCGTTCTACGTAGCAAAGCAGGAAGGGCTGTTTGAGAAGGCTGGCATTGATCCGGAATTCCTTGTATACACTGGCGGCGCACCCCAGATTGAAGCACTTGCAACCGATGCTTGGTCTGTAGGCGCTTGCGGCATTCCCCCTACGATTAATGCGATGATGACCATGAACCTTCATGTTGTCGGTACCTGCATGTCTGATGACAAGATGGTTGATATTTTCGTCAGAGCAGACAGCCCCATCGCGCTTTCTGGAAAGGGTAATATTGACGGTTATCCTGAGCTTTATGGTACTATCGAAGACTGGAAGGGCATCAATGTACTCGGCCCGCTCGGCACAACCGGTCATTATGCACTTGTTTGCGCAATTGATGCGCTTGGCCTCTCCGGTGAAGATGTATCCGTAACCAATATGGCCGTTCCCGCAGCTGCAACTGCTTTCAAAGCAGGTGAAGGAGATGCAGTTATTCAGTGGCTGGCGTTCTCCGCCGCTGCTGAAAAGGAAGGCTGGGTCAAGGCAGCTACCAGTTACGATGTTGGCAGTGACGCTCCCTCCGTACTGATTGCAAGCGATAAGGCTGTAAACGAAGATCCCGAACTTGTCAAAGCTATTGTTGGCGTGTACTACGAAGCTACGAAGTGGATTAACGCAAATCCTGATAAGGCTCTGGACTACTATCTGGAACTGCTCACAGACAATGGTGTCACCAACACCAGAGAAGAGTGCAAGGCAGTTCTCGATGCCATCCCCTATCACACTGTTGAAGAAGTTCAGGAGTATATGGCCCAGGACGCTTCTGGTGAGAGCAAAATCAGAAATTCTTTCATTGCAATTATGGAGTATTTCAAGAATCAGGGAACTTATTCGGATGCAGAAGTTGAGAATTTCAAGTCCATCTCTTCTAACCTGATGACAAGTGACTATGTGTCCGGCCTGAGCAACTAAACCAAAATTTCAGCGTGTAACCGCGAATAGTATTGGAAGGAAGATTACCTATGATGACAGCCGAGCTTAATGAGGAAATCAGAAAAGAACGGAAAAAGCTGAAAAGAGAAAAGACACGTGCAGGCGTTATCTCCGCGGTGAGTGTGCTTACCGCGCTGATCGTATGGGAATTGATTGTCAGACTGAAGCTGGTGGATGTTCGGTATGTGGCAATGCCCACTCAAGTAATATCCATGTTCATACATAAACTTTCTTCCAAAACTCCGGACGGTAGCACGCTGTTTCAACACATTGCGTCCAGTATGCAGCTTTCATTAACCGGATTCGGACTTGCGGTGGTTATAGGGACTCCGCTTGGACTGCTTATGGGATGGTACAAACCGGTGGACAAGTTTGTAAAGCCAGTTTTTAATCTTGTAAGACCTATTCCAGCCGTAAGCTGGATTCCGGTAATGATTGCTGTGTTGGGTATAGGAATAGCGGCAAAATCCTTTATCATCTTTTTGTCTGCATTTGTGGCAATCGTGCTAAATTCTTATGCGGGCATTAAATTGACGAACCGAGCAATGATCAATGTTGCTCGCACATCCGGTGCAAGTTACTGGAGAATTTTTCTAAATGTCGGTGTGCCGTCTGCCATGCCAATGGTGTTCACCGGCTGGAGAGTGGCACTTGGTATTTCATGGTCCACCCTAGTTGCGGCTGAAATGCTTGCGGCAAATAGCGGTTTGGGCTATATGATTCTGTTTGGTAGACAGTTTCTCAAGATTGATCTTATTATGTGTGGCATGGTTGTAATAGGATTGATCGGCGTTATCCTGTTTGCGCTTCTGAATAAACTGGAAAGAGTAGTGTTGAGGTGGAGACAATGAAAACAAGACTTTTTAAACAGAATGCAAAAGACTTTGCACTGAATCTCCTGTCTATACTTTCATTAACACTGCTGATAATTTTGTGGTCTTCTTTTTCCCGCACGCACGGGGATTATTTACCCGGACCCATTAAAGTTGCGGAAAAATATATCTCCACAATAGAACATCCTGTGGCGAAATTGTCTATGTTCGGACATGCCTGGGCAAGCCTGAAAAGAGTATTACAAGGTTTGTTATACGCGATAATTATTGGAATTCCGTTTGGCACAATGATTGGATGGAATAAGACCTTTAGAGCAATATTTCAGCCTATTTTTGAATTGATCCGGCCTATTCCGCCTCTTGCGTGGGTTCCGCTTATTACGGTTTGGTTCGGAATATATGAAACGCCAAAAATCATTCTGGTATTTATTGGAACATTTACTGCAATAGTAGTTAACACCTATTCTGGAATATACCTCGCACAAAAAGAAAACCTGCAGGTTGGCAGATTGTTTGGCGCGAAGAAAATCAGAATGGTTGTGGATATTGTCCTGCCGTCCGCTTTGCCGTCCATTATGGCAGGTTTGAAAACGGCACTGACAACCGGTTGGGGCGTCGTACTCGCAGCCGAGATGATATCCGCAAACAGCGGACTCGGTATGCTTGTAACCCGCGGATCGGACAGCGATGATATCGCGCTGGTTATGGTTTCCATCATATTTATCGGTATTATTGGTGCACTGATGTCAACCGTATTTACGATAATTGAAAGGAAGTTGAGTCCATGGCGGACAGACCTAAATTAAAGCTGAGAAATATAACCAAGTGCTTTGCAACTGCAAAGACACACAATCTGGTTGTTGATGATATTTCCATTGATGTAAACGAGAATGAATTTCTAGTTCTTTTGGGCCCTGGACAATGCGGAAAGACCGTGTTGCTCAACATGATTTCGGGACTGGAAAAACCGACGCTTGGAAAAATTCACCTTGACGATGAGGAAGTATCCGAACCAGACGGACGAATCAGTCTGGTATTCCAGCGAGTTGCTCTGCTGCAGTGGCTGACAGTACTTGATAATGTCCGAATTTCAATGAAGTACAGAGGAATACCGAAAAGTGAACAGATTGATAGGGCGAAATACTTTATTGATTTGGTCGGCTTAAAAGGGTTTGAAAAGGCATACCCACATCAGCTATCCGGCGGTATGAAGCAAAGAGTCGGTATTGCCAGAGCATACGCAGGGAATCCGCAGGTGCTTTTGATGGATGAACCGTTTGGCGCACTGGATGCTCAGACCCGATATGCGATGCAGGAGAAGATTCTGGAAATCTGGAAAAAAGAAAAGAGAACGGTTATTTTCGTAACCAACAATATTGAAGAAGCGATATATTTGGCGGACCGAATTATTCTTTTTACAAAGAAACCTGCTAAAGTGAAATCGATTATTGATTTGTCAGATATGGAACGTCCGAGGGACTATGTAAGTGATGAATTTCTCCGCAGAAGGGCTATGATCGGGGAGATGATGGATATGGATCTTGGCGGAAAAGAGGAGCAGGGAGAATAAGATGGCTGAAAATACGACGAAAGTATTAGTTCGCAATCTTTGCAAGAGCTTCGGAGAACTGGAAGTGCTCAAAGACTGTAATTTCCAAATTGAAAAGGGAGAATTCGTGTGTGTCGTTGGACCAACCGGTTGCGGAAAGACAACATTTCTGAATCTGCTCACTTGCTTGATCGAACCGACATCGGGAGAAATACTTGTTGATGGAGAAAAAGCGGATCCAAGAAAGCATAATCTTGCGTTCGTATTTCAGGAACCCACTGCATACCCTTGGCTCACGGTAAAAGAGAATTTGGGCTTTTCTCTAAAAATGAAGAAACATCCAAAGAGCTATATTCAAACCCGAGTTCAGGAAATTGCAAAGCTGATGGGATTGGAAAATGAAATGGACACCTACCCGCAGCAGCTCTCAAGCAGCACGGAACAAAAAGTAGTAATCGGGCGCGCGTTTGCAATGAACCCAGATCTGCTGCTTATGGATGAACCTTACGGGCAGATGGATATTAAGACCAGATTCTATCTTGAGGACGAGGTAATTCGCCTTTGGAAAGAGCTTGGAAGCACGGTCCTTTTTATCACACATAACACAGAGGAAGCTGTGTATCTAGCAGACAGAATTTTGGTTTTGTCACAGAAACCAGCGTCGGTAAAAGAGGATATAAAGGTGGATCTTCCAAGACCGAGAGACATTTCAAGTCCAGAATTCATTAAGATGAGAAGCTATGTCACGGATATGATTAAGTGGTGGTAGGAGGCAATATGAAACTGTGTTGTGGTACGAACCTGTATGCATCGTTTTCGCTGGAAGAGGCACTGGAAGAGATCAAAAAGACGGGAATTGACTACGTAGACCTTTGGTGCTGCGAGGCAATTTGTCAGCATGCAAATACCGAAAAAGACGATCCCAATCATATAAAGCAAATCCTGATAGACAGTGGCATAGAAGCAATCTCAATGACTGCTTTTCTGATGTCGGATGAAAAACGCCATCGCGCAATGGAATTTGCTAAAGAACTTGGAATTAAGAGAGTGATTTTTGAACCGGCACAATCTGTTGACTGGCCGGATAATATGACAAACTTAAGTCCTAAAAGTGTTGCTTTTGGGAAACCGGGAGGAAGCTTTAATGATTATCTCGCAAAACTGCGGGAGGAGGCGAAATTTGCTGCGACTCTCGACATGAAGGTTTGCATCGAAGTTCCTCACTGCTACACATTCAATGAGTATCTGAATCAGATTTACAGAACAGGACTTGCCCAGACGGGTTCTGAATTTGTAATTGCCCCATCCCATTCCTATGCACGCGGCTATACGCCTATAGATGTATTTAGAATTCTTCCGCCGGAGCAGGTATTCATGTTGTATCTTTGGGATGTTAAAAAGGAATTCCGTTTTCCGGAATCTGACAGGGCTTTCGGCAACGGAGATGAACAGATGCCCGGCGGCGGAAAAATCGACTTTGACAAGATGATTTCCGATTTTGAGTCGGAAGGATTTTCCGGTTGGTACAATATTTCCTGCCACGGAGTTGAAGCATGGCATGATAAACAGCATATGGGTAAGTTACTGAAAAGATCTCGGGACATTGCGATTCGAGGTTACGAAAGAGCACATAGATAAATGGTAGGTAATAATATGATAAAAATAGGTATGTTAGGTGTGGCGCATCCGCACGCAGACTTATGGGCAAAAGCATGGGAGAATGATCCGCGCGTAGAACTGTGCGCTGTTTGGGACAGTGATTCCAACAGAGGTGCTGAATGGGGAAAACAGTTTGAAATTGCCAGCTATGGGTCGTTAGAAAGCTTTCTTGCAAACGAAGACATCAATGCGGTAGGTATTTGTGGTGAAACTTCACAGCATGCGGAGCTTATTGTGGCTGCAGCAAAAGCGGGCAAGGCAATCCTATGCGAGAAACCACCAGCACTGTCGCTGAAGGAATGTGATGTGATTTCCGAAGCAGTTAAGCAGAACGGTGTTCGTCTGATGCAGGGATTCCCCATGAGAGTAGATCCAGGCAACAAATATATCAAATCGCTGTTGGATAACGGCACAATTGGAGAAATTACCTCGATCCGGAAAAGACACGGAATCGGATGGGCTGCTAATGGCTTGTCAGACCAGCGCCTTAGCTGGATTATTAAAAAAGAACTTGCGGGAGGCGGCGCATTTATTGACGAAGGTATCCACGCGGCAGACTTCCTAATTTGGATGTTGGGAGAGCCTGTCAGTATTCAGGCATTTATCCCTGAAAGCAAGAACGGATTCGAGGTTGAGGAGGAAGGCGTTGCCATTATTCGCTTCAAAAACAATGTTTTTGCAACAATGCAGTCTTCGTGGACATTTGCTGCTGCAACAAATACGACGGAAATTTACGGAAGGGAAGGCACTATTATCCAACAGTTTAACGACTGCGCTTCTACGCAGGTAAACGGGGAGAGCAATTTCTCTGTGCAGATTTACAGTAATAAATCTGAGATGGCGGGCTGGCAATATCCCAGAGTGCCATCCGTGTTCAAAAACATTCATGCTGAAGTTGCAAAAACATTTATCAACTGCTTGCTTACAGGTGATGAATTTCCGTCTGGGATTCAGGAAGGAAAGGCAGCTCTCAACCTAATTCTCAAGGGATATGAGGCAGCTGCCACCGGAAAAGAAGTATTCTTCTAAGGAGACGGGTATATGAAGAAAGAAGTAAAGATCGGAATAATCGGCTGCGGCGCAATTGCAAGACAGTATCATATGCCGGCTCTCCGTCAGGCTCCAAGCTGCAAAGTGGTTGCCGTCTGTGATTTGATACCCGAAAGGGCAATATTTGCAGCTGAAATGTTTGGCCTCCGGGAAGAGGATACATATCTGGACGCAGAGAAGCTTCTTAAGCGTGAGGATGTTGAAGCAGTCATTATTCTTACACCTAATTATAATCACTGCGAGTTAACTGTTCTTGCGGCTAACCACAAAAAACATGTTTTTATTACCAAGCCTATGGGCAGGAATCTAGAAGAATGCAGACGGATGGAAGCAGCTTGTAAGGACAATGGAGTCAAACTTGTTGTTAGCTTTATGCATAGATACCTGACTGGCATCGCAGAAGCAAAGCGGCTGATTGAAGAGGGCTATATCGGTAAAGTGGAGATGGCAAGAGTTCTAAATGCGCCTGGTGCCACTTCGACATTAAGCGAATGGTTCTATTCGAGAGAAAATGTTGGCGGCGGCTGCGTGGTTGACATTGGTGTACATGGAATCGATTTGGTCAATTATTTAATCGGTAAAGTAGATACTGTTCTGTATGCGGATATCGGACGATACAGAAAGACTGTAATTTCTAACGGGAAAGAAATTGAGCCCGACAATGAGGATCACGCTTCTGTAATCTACAGAACGGAAAACGGCGTAACAGTAAATCATCTGATCAGTTGGCCACACTGGTCTATCGCAGATCGGTTCTCAATGGAGATCTTTGGCAGTAACGGCTCTATTTTCCTGAGAGGTGCAATGGGCACATTAACCGTGTGTCGTGCTGATGGCAAAACGGCTCCGGTTTGGATGACACCGCAAATCAGGCATGAACCGATCGGAATCAATCATCATGAGGCATTTGCGGATGTCATCATAAACGATAAAAAGGAAAAACCCGGTGCAAGCGATGGAATTGCCTGCATCAAAGTAGTAGAAGAGATTTATAGAAAAGCAGCAAAATAAGGTTGGTGGATATGAACGTTATTTGCATACATACGCACGATTCGGGTCGTTATTTCCAACCGTACGGCTACCCGATTCCCAGTCCCCATATTTTGGAGTTCGCAAAAAAAGGAACTCTTTTTAGAAACGCTTTTTCTGCGTGCCCAACCTGCTCTCCTAGCAGAGCAGCGCTAATGACGGGACAATATCCTCATTCATGCGGCATGTTTGGTTTGGCGCATCGGGGATTTGTGATGGATGACTACAGTCACCATATGGCATCGTATTTCAAAAATCACGGAATGGATACTGTCTTATGTGGCATTCAGCATGAGGCACCGAACGCTGATATGCTGGGATACAGTCGTATATTGGGCTCCCAGAATTATAATATGGGAGAAATCAATTTTGACTCGGAAGTGTTTGATAGGAATAATTGCGAAATAGTATGTAAATTCTTGCGTGAAGAACACAAGAAACCGTTCTTCCTTTCATTTGGATGTTTTAATACACATCGTGTCTATCCGAAACATGGCAAGAATATTGATGCAAGATATGTCTTGCCACCACCTGGCATTTTCGACTCGCCAGAAAACAGGGAAGACATGGCAGATTATATGTATTCGGCATCCGTTTGTGACGATATTGTAGGCAAGGTGCTTGTGGAAATTGAGCAGAATGGTCTAAAAGAAAACACTGTTATCATTTTCACAACGGATCACGGTCTTGCTCTTCCGAATATGAAGTGTACATTATTCGATGCTGGTACCGGAGTCACCCTCATCGTTGATTATCCAGAGAACAAAAAGAAAGGACAGGTGCTAGATTTTTTAGTATCACAGGTTGACATTTTTCCAACAATATGTGATATACTAAATATTACCAAACCGGAGTGGCTTCAGGGAGAATCCCTGTTACCTATGTTTGAAAAAGGAACGGAAGTACGTGATCAAGTATATTCCGAAATTAATTTTCATACGGTATATGAGCCTGTGAGAGCAGTCAGAACAAAGAGATACAAGTACATCAAAGAATACGATGACGACTTAACAGTAATCAAAAGCAACATCGATGCATCCAGCGCAAAAACATTTCTTCTGGCACATGAGTGTCTGGAATTTGAAAAAGAGCGGGAATATTTGTTTGACTTGTATGCGGATCCTCTTGAAAGAAATAATCTTGCATCTATTCGGGAATACACGGAAATCCATGAAAAAATGTCAGCGTTGCTGGATAAATGGATGGAAGACACGAACGATCCTCTCAGGTTTGGTCCGATAAAAGCACCGGAAGGATCATTGCTCAATAAGAGAACCGATGTTGATGCGGAAGAATTAAGCACAGATTGATGAGGGTTTGAAAATGAAAGATAGGCCGATTAACAATGGAAGTATCAAGTCTGCAAACAGACTGACTGTGATAAGATTGATTGATGAACTTGGCACCGTATCGCGGGCTGGCATTGCGGAAAAGATTGGTATGAGCAAATCTTCGGTATCTACTATTGTTGAGGAGCTTATTAACGCAGGATGGATTCAAGAAGTCGGTCTCGGCAGGTCAACGGGACAGGGCGGCAAGAAGCCGGTACTGCTTCAAATCAACGGGGATTCCACCAATATTTTAGCTGTTTATTTCAGCTATAATCTTGTTGAAATAGGAATAGCGGATTTTCACGGGAATTTGATGGATATGGTTTCCATCGACATCGACTCTACGGAAGACCCGTTCGGCCTTTTTGACCGCATCATTGAAAATTGCAGACATTTGATAGAAGAATGGAAGCTGCGTAATGGTCAGACAAGAAACGTAATTGGCTGCGGGATTGTGATGAAGGGTCTGGTAGATACCGAAAAGGGAGAGCTGTCCTATTCAGCAACATTAAGAGGATGGCAGAATGTCCCAATCGGAAAATACTTTTCGGAAAAACTGGGTATACCTACTTTTGTCGAGAATGACGCCCGTGCAGTAACGGTTCATATGTTGCGCAAATATAAAGATTTGAGCCCAAAAGTACTTATGTGTGTATGCGTGGAACGCGGTGTCGGTGTCGGACTTGCTGTGGAAGGACAGGTCTACTACGGCTTTAATTCCGGCATCAGCACTACGCATATGATGCTAGACCCCAACGGACCGGTTTGCAGTTGTGGAAATATTGGGTGTTGGGATGTTTTGACATCTATTGAGACACTCAAAAATGAGCTAGTAAAGAAATCTCCCAAATACCGGACGATGTCTCTGGATCAAGTTGTTATGAGTTATCAAAATAAAGATGAACTTGTAATTGATACTGAGATTAATTACACGGAATACTGGATGAAGCGCGGAATTGTAAATGCGCTGAACTGTTACAATCCGGATGTTATGGTACTTGTAGGTCGGTACTTCAACTATTTTGAGGGAGCTGCGGAGCGAATTAAAGAAGCGGTACAGAATATGCCGAACAGTGCAGCTAAAAGAGTTAAGGTTATCGTCTCAGACAGACAGGAGCATCTCTTCCTGATTAGTGCAGTATCTGTCGTTTACTCCGCTTTTTTCTCGGAAAAATTTCATCAAACGTTAGTGGATGGCATTGACAATGCACATTAAGGAGGTTCAATATGGAGAAAGTTGGAATTGCAGTAATAGGTTGCGGAGAAATAAGCTCATATCATATTAATGCATTGCGACTGATTCCACAGGCAGATATTCGGGTATATTGTGACATCGTGAGAGAAAAGGCAGAATTCAGAGCGGAAGGTTTCGGCGATGTTTGTACAGATTATAAAGAAGCCATTCATCGTGACGATATTAATCTTGTGATGATTCTTACGCCAAACTATCTTCACTGTCCGATAGCCGTTGAAGCCGCGAAAGCCGGTAAGCATATTTTTGTCCAAAAACCGTTTGCAAGAACGGTTCAGGAATGTGAGGAAATGATTGCTGCGGCGAAAGCAAACAATGTCAAGTTGTTCGCAAGTTTTATGCACAGATACTTTGAAGAATCTGTATGGGCAAAAAACTATATTCAGTCCGGAGGACTTGGCGACATATATCTTTGTTATCTGCGCAACTCACTGCCCGGAAGCAATTATTCAACTTGGCAGTATAACGAAGAACTCTGCGGAAAAGGTGGAGCAATCATCGATGTCGGAGTACATGGGATTGATATTATTCGTTATCTGCTCGGAGATTTTGCTGAAGTAGAACATGCAAGCAAGGGCCGCAGAATTGAAAGCAGAAGTATTAAAGGCGAAATAATCGAACCAAACAACGAGGATTGGGCCATTGCTGAATACATACTAAAAAACGGAGCAAGAGTATCGCATCACATAAGTTGGATACAACCATGGAACTGCAATCGGTTTGTTATGGAGATACACGGCAGTAAGGGAAGCCTGTATCTGCGGACAGGTTACGGTGCGCTTGCAGTAGACGGTATGGGCGACAAACCTGCGGATATTGTGTTCCCACAGTTGGCGCAAACGCAGTTTGGCTACCGTCAGCATAAAGAAGTAATTGACGCTATTATCGCTGATACAAACCCGATTGCGACAGGTGAAGACGGAAAGTATACACTTCAAATTGTTGAACAAATACTTGAAAAATGTGAACAAGGACAATTGCTGGAACAATAGAAAACCCTGCACCTGACTTATTTTCAAAAGAGATCTTTTGCTTTCTCTATTTCGGGACTGTTGCAAAACGAAAGTTTTGCAACAGTCCCTTTTCTGGATAAGGTATAATAAATTGCGCAAATTGAAAAGGTCATAAAAAAGTAGACACGGCTTGCCGGTCTCTGGTAGAATGAAGTTACCACACAAACATTCTGAAAGGAGACGACAAACCATGTGTGCTGAATGTTTACACGGCTAAATTGGCAGAACGCATGGCGGGGAGATTTGAACAAAGATACCACGAAAGCCCACAAAAGCGAAAACAAGAGTGGATGGATGCACAGAGTAGAGCATACGCACAGAAAAACCAATCCGTTCCTGACGGGGAAGATATTGTCTCCCGTATGAGTGCATACAGCAGGGCTGTGGAACGCAACAAGGAGGATAGGGCAACCAATGGCAACGATTGAAAAGCAAGTCGGCAAGAATGGAATCACCTACCGGATCACCGTCTATTCCGGTTTCGACACCCAGGGGAAGCGCATCCGCCACAGGCAGACCTATTGACCACCCAGGCAAATTGATAAAGCTGTCCAGAGAGCCGCCACGGATTTTGAACGGAGTATTGAGCAAGGCTTTGTGCTGGACAACCGCCAGACGTTCGCAGAATATGCCGCCTATGTGCTGGAATTGAAAGAACGCAGCGGAACAAAGTCCAAGACCATTGACCGCTATAGGGAACTCATGGGCCGTATCAACCAGGCAATTGGTCACATGAAACTGGCTGATATCCGCCCGCAACACCTTAACAGCTTCTACAAAAATCTGTCAGAACCGGGCATTCGGGAGACAGAAGGCATTGCTACAGCCCGCATTGACCTTGCCGCATGGCTGAAAGCAAACAAGAAAAGCAGAGCCGGTATTGCGAAAGCTGCCGGTGTGGGGGCCTCTACGGTCAGCACTGCCGCCCAAGGTCACCCCATCCGGGAGACGAAAGCTAGGGCAACACCGCACAATTGTGCCTGCGAGTCTCAGCCGTCTTTTTGCCCCACT
>URBH01000008.1 GCA_900546075.1 uncultured Eubacteriales bacterium
CGTAAATTTTTCTACCCCTCAGAATTAAAATGTCCTTGACATGGGGTACACTTCAAAGTGACTGAGAGGGCATTGCACCCTGGTATACCCTCTCCGTCCTCGCTTCGCTCGTCCACCTCTCCCAAAGGGAGAGGCAAGGGGTGCAGTTCATTATCCCACTGCATCTGTTAACTGGCTAATGCGCCCCGGCGTTTGCCGGGGCGGGCACCTTGCTTATGATACGGGAATCAGCAGCATCTGCCCTGCCGCCGGTTCCTCCTGAATACCGTTTGCCTTGCGGATGGCGTCCACAGTGGAGCCGCTTTCCTTGGCGATGTCCCACAGGCTGCCGTTTCCCGCTCTGCGCAGAATCAGGGACGGCCGGTTCGCGTCCGGCTCCTTTTCCTCCCCCAGCTCCACGTCGGTGATCATGGAAAAGCCCCGGCTGCTTTCCGACGTCATTTCCAGAGGAACTTCCCCCTTCACGGTCACGCTGCCATTTCCAAGGCTGGCCTGCATCTGTTCCGGCGGCATGGGGATCGCCGTGATCACGGTGTTTTCGTCCGCGTTCAGGACGCACTGCCCTTCCCAGCGGGTCGTGGCGGAATGGAGGATGCCGTCCTCGCCGTAGTACAGCACCAAAAACGAGCCGGGAATCTCCATTTCCACGCCCTTCTGAGTCCTGCGCTGCCGGGGGAAGTCCACGAGAAAGCTGACGTCCACCGTCAGGTTGGCCTCTGCGGGGATGCTCTGTTCGCCGTAGACGCTCTCCCGGCGGCTTTCCAGAATGGCGGGGACTTCCAGCTGCTCCGTTTGCGTGGACAGCTCCCGCCCCGGGCTGTAGGCGTCCTCCGCCAGGGTCAGCATTTCCCGGTCGGAAATCAGATACTGCCCCACAACGCCGCATTTTAAGCGCATATGTCCCTCGTCGTCCACTTCCAGCTCCAGGCTGGTGGGGCTTAGCAGAATGTCCGCCTGGGCGTCGCCGCTGTGTTCCCCCGACAGGTCTGCCAGCTGGGAAAAGGGCAGCTCAAAGTCCCATCCGTGGAGCTGTCCCTCCTCGGAGCGGTAAAGCACGTGGAGGTTCCCGTTTCCCCGGAACACCACCTTGTTGGAAAGCACCTTTTTCTCCGTCACCTTGGGGTGCAGGCAATAGTAAACCAGCTTCTCAGGCAATGGGCTTGACTCGGGAAGCGTCAGCTCTTCGTCCAGCACAAAGGCCTTTTCCCCGGCTTCTCTTGGCATTCTGACCGGGTAGCTGCTTGTCAGCAGCTCCACGCCCTCAATCGGTTCCGCCGGGGCGGCGATTTCCGCGGTCTTCGGCACACAGGCCTCCGCCATGGCAGCGGCACCCACGCGCACCATCAGCTTCCGGGCGGACACCGACCGGGCGTCCACGAACCGGGTGAGGCACTGGATGCGGATGCTCCCCTCCTCCGTCCGTTCGGGCAGATCCCACTTCATCTGGAAGGGAATCCAGCCGTCGATGCACCGCTCCTCGCTGCCATCCTCCGGCGCGTAGAGAATCCAGACCATCATCCCGCCGGAAAAGGAGACGCTGTCGCTGCGCCATTCCTTCCCCCGGAGGATGGTCTGCCCCCAGGCGGCAAGGACTCTACCAATGTCCGGCATCCCGTCGGGCAGCTTGATCTCCTGGGTCTGCTCCACATTCTGAACCTCCCGCAGCACCGTTTCCAGGCAGGGGCAGGCGGATTTCTGAAACTCAAATTCCAAGTTGGATCACTCCTTATCCCACGTTGTCGATACAGTCTATTCAACGCGGGACAAGTTTATGACTATCTTCTTTTCATGATACAAAATCCCAGCGCCAGAAGCGCGATCCCGCCGCAGCAGCAGACGAACCAGCTGGAAACGCAATGCCCCAGAATCAGCCCCAGTCCGAAAAACAGGCAGCAGCACCCATGCAGGTGGTTTTTCCGGCACATAAAAACACCCCCTGCTTATCCTATGCAGGGGGTGCCAGAGAATTAACCGCCGAGGTAGGCCTTCTTCACCGCGTCGGAGCTGGCAAGCTCCGCGCCGGTGCCGCTTAGGGTAATGCTGCCGGTTTCCAGAACGTAGGCGCGGTCGGCGATTTGCAGCGCCTTCCGGGCGTTCTGCTCCACGAGAAGAATCGTGGTGCCGGCCTTGTGCAGCTCCTTGATGATGTCAAAGATCTGATCGACCAGAATGGGCGCAAGACCCATGGACGGCTCGTCCAGCATCATGAGCTTAGGATGGCTCATCAGGGCGCGGGACATGGCCAGCATCTGCTGCTCGCCGCCGGAAAGGGTTCCCGCGATCTGCTTTCGCCGCTCCTTTAAGCGGGGGAAGTAGTTGAACACCGTCTCCAAGTCCTCCTGGGACACGTCCTTTTTGATGTAAGCGCCCATTTCCAGGTTCTCCTGAACCGTCATCTGCTGGAAAATCCGCCGTCCTTCCGGGACGTGGGCCAGGCCGGTGCGCAGAAGCTTATAGGCCTCCACATGGGTGATATCCTGGTCAAAGAAGCGGATGGAGCCGCTGCGGGGGTGCATCAGGCCGGAAACCGTCTTCAGAATGGTGGACTTGCCCGCGCCGTTGGCGCCGATCAGCGCCACGATCTCGCCCTCGCCGACCTCAAAGGACACGCCCTTCACCGCGTGGATCGCGCCGTAATACACGTGCATGTCTTCAATTTTCAGCATCTGCTTTCCCCTCCTCTTTGCCAAGGTAGGCCTCGATGACCGCGGGATTCGCCTGAATCTCCTCAGGGGTTCCCTTCGCAATGATCCGGCCGTAATTCACCACGGCGATGGCCTCACACACGTTCATAACCAGGTTCATGTCATGCTCAATCAGGAAAATGGCAACGTGGAAGGTATCCCGGATCCGCCGTATCTGATGCATCAGCTCGGCAGTCTCGCTGGGGTTCATGCCGGCAGCGGGTTCATCCAGCAGAATCACGGAAGGATTGGTCGCCAGCGCCCGGACAATCTCCAGCCGGCGCTGAACGCCATAGGGCAGGCTTCCCGCCTTCTCGTTGGCATGTTCCGCAAGCCCCATGAAATCCAGCAGCTCCATGGCCTTCTCATTGGCGCGCTTCTCGGCCTTGAAGTAGCCGGGCAGGTGCAGAACGCTTGAGAAGAAGGAGCACCTCATGGAATTGTGCAGGCCGACCTTGACGTTATCCAGAACGGTCATGTCCGTAAACAGGCGGATATTCTGGAAGGTTCGGGCAATGCCCAGCTTGTTGACTTTGTATACCGGCATTCCCTTGATGTCGATGCCGTTGACCAGCACGGAGCCGCGGGTGGGCTGATAGACGCCGGTGAGCAGATTGAAAATGGTGGTCTTGCCCGCGCCGTTGGGGCCGATCAGGCCGGAGATCTCGGTGGGGCCGATGGTAATGTTGAAGCTGTCCACAGCCGTCAGGCCGCCAAAGTCGATGCCCAGGTTTCGCACGTCCAGAACGGGCTGCTTACCCTGATCCTGCTCACGGACGAAGGTCACGGTGGGAACTTTCAGGATTTTCTTGGAATAGTCATTCATTTGTCCCAGCCTCCTTCTTCTTGAAAATACCGACGGCCTTCTCGGAAACCACCGACCAGACTTCCTTTACCTTGGGCGACCAGGTAAACAGCATGACCAGAATCAGCACGATTGCGTACAGGATCATGCGGAAATCCTGTAGGCCGCGCATGGCCTCCGGCAGAACGTACAGCACCGTAGCGGAAATGATGGAGCCGAGGATATTGCCCATGCCGCCCAGCACCACGAACACCAGAATGTTGATGGAGGTATTGAAATTGAACTTGGAGGCGATGAGGGAGGAATAATTCAGGCCGTACAGCGCCCCCGCCATGCCCGCCAGGAAGGCGGAGACTACGAAGGCCTTTAGCCGGAACGCCGTAACGTTGATGCCCACGGATTCCGCGGCGATGCGGTTGTCCCGGACGGCCTTGATCGCCCGGCCTTCTTTGGAATTGATCAGATTCAGCACGACGAACAGCGTCACAAGAATCAGGGCAAAGCCAATGGGGAAGGTCGCCAGCTTGGCAACGCCGGTGGCGCCCATGGGGCCGTTGATGACCATGCTGCCGCCGTCGGCAAGCAGAGGCTTTTCGGTGCCGATTACGAAATGAACGCCGTTGGCATCGCTGCCAACATACATATTGTTGATCAGGTTTTTCAGGATTTCGCCGAAGGCCAGCGTCACAATGGCGAGGTAGTCGCCTCGCAGGCGCATGACCGGCAGGCCGATGACGACGCCGAACAGTCCCGCCATCACGCCGCCGCAGACAATGGCGACGATCAGCAGCAGAACCTTGCTGGCAATGACGGTCTTCAGCAGCGCCGCCACGATGATGCCGGTAAAGGCGCCCACCCCCATGAATCCGGCGTGACCCAGGCTCAGCTCACCGGAAATGCCCACCACCAGGTTCAGGGAAACGGCCAGAACGACGTAGGCACAGATGGGAACCAGGAAGCCTTCTACGGAACTGGAAAGCATATGGGATGCGGACAGCATCTGCATGATGACAAAGCCCAGGATGACCACACCGTAGGTTACCAGATTCGTGCGGTGGCGCCCAATGTATTGTTTCAGTTTCATGGCACTCACCTCACACTTTCTCCTGCACGTTCTTGCCCAGCAGTCCGGCGGGCTTGACGAGCAGAATGACAATCAGAACCAGAAATACGATGGCGTCGGAGAACTGGGTGGACAGGTACGCCTTGCTGAAGGTCTCAATGACGCCCAGAAGGATGCCGCCCAGCATTGCGCCGGGAATGGAGCCGATGCCGCCGAAGACCGCCGCGGTAAAGGCGCGGATACCGGGCATGGAGCCGGTGGTGGGCATCAGGGTCGGCACGGTGGAGCAGAGCAGCACACCGGCGACGGCCGCCAGAGCGGAGCCAATGGCAAAGGTGACGGAAATGGTGCGGTTGACGTTGATGCCCATCAGCTGAGCCGCGTCCCGATCCTCGGACACCGCCCGCATGGACTTGCCCATTTTGGTTCTGTTTGTAAACACGGTCAGCCCGATCATGATGACGATGCAGGCCGCGACGGTCACGATCACTTCTCCCGTGATGGTCAGACCGCCGTTAAAGAGCACCAGGGGCTTTATGGCCACGATGCTCTTGAAGTTCTTTGGGGCAGACCCAAAAATCAGCTGGGCGGCATTTTGCAGGAAGTAGCTGACACCGATGGCGGTGATCAGCACCGCGAGACTCGGAACGCCCCGCAGGGGCTTGTAGGCCAGTCCCTCGATCAGCACGCCCAGAAGCGTACACACGATGACGGCCGCCAGAACACCCACCGCCGGGGGAAGTCCCAGATAGCTCGTTACGCAGTAGGACATATAAGCGCCCACCATGATCACGTCGCCGTGGGCGAAGTTCAGCATTCTGGCAATGCCGTACACCATGGTATAGCCCAGGGCGATGATGGCATACACCGAACCGATGCTGATGCCGTTAATCAGATACTGTAAAAAACTCACAACTGCATTCCTCTCTTTCCAACAACCTGTGACGAGGACACACGCCTGTGTTCTTCTCACAGGCTGTCGGCATCCGTTTACGACCGGCAGCCGGACAGGGTTTCCCCTGTCCAGCCACCATTGGTTTGTTAATCGTGCTTATTCCGCGCTGACGTAAGTGCCGTCCTTGATCACAACGGCCATGGGGCTCTTGGAAACCTCACCGGTTGCCTTCCAGGTCATGCCCTTGCCGGTCAGGCCGTCATAGGTCATGGAGGTGAACTGGCCGACCAGGATGTCGTTGATCTCGGAAGCACTCATATCCGGGGTCACGCCGCCCGCGACGCAGGCCTGGTAGAGAGAGCAGATGACGTCGTAGGCATCGGCGGCGAACTGGTTGGGAACGATGCCGGTCTTCTCCTTGTATTTGGCAACGAAGGACTGGGTAGCCTCATCGGAAGCGTCGGCGGAGAAGGGGGTCAGGAGCATCAGACCCTCGGCCAGAGCAGGATCAAAGCCTTCCACGGCCAGGATGCCGTCCATGCCGTCGCAGCCGAAGAAGGTGGGGGCGTAGCCGATGGTATTGGCATAGGTCAGAACCTGAGCTGCCTCGGTGGCGTAGAAGGGCAGGAACACCAGGTCGCAGCCGGCGTCCTTGCACTTGGTCACCTGGGTGGTCAGGTCGGACTTGTTGTCGGCGGTGAAGGCTTCCACACAGGCAATGTTCAGGCCCTTGGCCTGCGCCTCGGCGGCGAACTTCTCGTAAATGCCGGAGGAGTAGACGTCGGAGGAGTCGTAGATCACGCCGATGGTGCTGCCCAGGTCATGGGTCGCCATGTAGTCGGCGGAAGCGACGCCCTGGTTGGGGTCGGTGAAGCAGATCTGGAAGATGTTGTCGCCGTACTCAATGATGGAAGCGCCGGAGCCGGAGGGGGTCAGCATAAAGATCTTGTCGTTGGCGCACTCGGCGGCAACCACGTTGCAGGGGGCGGTGGTGACAGGGCCGGCCATGATCTGCATGCCCTTGCCCTTCAGGGCATTGTAGGCATTGGCAGCCTTCTCGGTGTCATGCTCGTCATCCTGGCATTTCAGCTCGAACTGCAGACCGCCCTTGGCGTTCACTTCCTCAACGGCAATTTCCATGCCGGCCTGAACGGCCGTACCGTAGACGGCGGCGCCGCCGGTCAGAGGGCCAGACATACCAATCTTGATTGCATCGGAACTCCCCGCAGCCTTCTTAGAGCCGCATCCGGTGAACATTGCGGCTACCATCAGAGCAGCCATCAGCATAGCAAGTACTTTTTTCATGATAGTATTCTCCTTTTTCATTTCTTACTATAAAAAAGCGGTTCGCCCAGGGCGTAACCGCTTCTTCATACCATGTGAAGCCCCGGTCACGCCGCTGCTGCCAGCAGCAGTCGTACAACGCAAATGGACACCGCCAGAATCATGGCAGTGTCCAGGATGGGGCTAATTCGCGCAGAGGAACATGCCGCTGCCATGGTGCAGCGGGTAGAGCTGTAAGTGGTAGAAAACCGTGCCGTCATCGTCATGTACCTCCTGAAGAATTTTAGCATATTGTATCCCACAGAAAGACATTTGTCAACGAGGAAAAGATTACAGAATCTTTTGCGTTTTCTCGCCTTTTTTGTGTATAACGCACAAGGGAACCTCCGATGAAATCGCCGCCGGTCAGAGGTGATTTCATCAGAAGTTCCCAAGGACATTATTCCCCGTCCAGGACGGACTTGCAGGCGGCGAGAACCTTGCTCAGAACCGGCACGCAGGTGGCGCTGCCGTAGCCGCCGTTCTCCACCACCACGATGAAGGCCAGCGGGTACTGCTCGTCCTCCACGAAGCCCGCGAACATGGCGTTGGATTTCTGTCCGCCGCCCAGCTGGCTGGTGCCGGACTTGGCGCAGACGTTCATGCCGTTAAAATTCCAGTCGCCGTAGACGCTCTGCACGTTGTTGCGCATGTAGGCCTTGACCTGGTCGGCCACGTCCTGAGACATAATGCGGCCGGTGGTTTTCGTTTTTGCCTCGTAGGTCAGCTCTTCGCCGCTGCGAACCTCTGACACCAGATAGGGTTCCGCGCCCACGCCGCCGCCCGCGATGGCGCCCATGAAGGTCATGTAGCGGGCGGGGTTAATCAGGTCGGTGTGCTGGCCGATGCAGCTCCAGGCAAAGGACACCGGGGCGGTGTTGGAAATGTCGTAGTTGCCCTCGGCGGTGGTGACGCCGTCAAAACTCAGGCTGTCCGTGACGCCGAACTGCTCCACGTACTTCACCATGTTCTTCTTTCCCACCAGTTCCGCGATCTGGGCAAAGGCGCAGTTGCAGGAATTGGCGAGGGCGGTTTTCAGGGTCAGGGTGCCATGGGCTTTTTCGCAGGTCACCTTTTCCGTGCCGTACTCGTAAGCGCCGTAGCAGGTGAAGGTCTTGTCCAGAATATCCGGAACGCAGTCCAGCGCCGCGGCGGTGGTGACCACCTTGAAAATGGAGCCGGGGACGTAGGTGGATTGCAGGAAGCGGTTTAAGTAAACGCCGTCATACTGCCCGGAGGTGTCCGAGGCGATGTCCGGCACATTGTCCGGGTCGTAGGTGGGGGTGGTCAGAGCGCAGAGGATCTCCCCCGTTTTGTAGTTGTACACGCCGACGGTGCCTTTTCTGCCATCCATGGCTTCCAGCGCCGCGTTCTGCACTCTCGCCGACAGGGTCAGATTCATCTCGCCCCCCTCGCCGCTGCTGTCGTATACGCCGCTCACCAGGTCAAAGCCCGCCATTTTCCCCGCGTAGTGGGAGACGGCGGAGGCGCTGATGAAGCCCTTCCGGTCGCCCAGCCAGTGGAGCGTGGACTGGCGGGTAGCGGCGTCGGAGGAGTAGGCGCGCTCCTCGGTGATGTCCAGCAGCACGTTCCCGGAACGGTCTGTTACCGTGCCGCAGCCGATGTTGGCGTTGTTATATACATGAGGGGAGCCGGGAAAGGTCACCCATTCCCCCGCCTGGGTCACGTATTCCCACAGGAAGAACATCATGCCCCCCAGAAGCACAGCCAGGAACAAGCCCATGATCCAGGTTCTTTTGGTTACGCGGTTCATCCGCTCACGCTCCCTTCTTGTTCAGGCGGACGGCAAAGCTGGCATTCTGCCGGGTGTCCGCCGCCTTGACGAAGGCCAGCAGCCCCCAGGCGCCGACCATGCTGGTGCCGCCGTTGCTCAGAAACGGGAAGGTCACGCCGGTGAAGGGCAGAATATCCAGCGTGCCGAGACAGTTCAGAATGGTCTGAATGACCAGGATGCTGGCCGCGGTGCAGGAGCCGATGGAATAGAAGCTGCTCCGGGCAACCCGGGCGGTGCGGATGGCAAAGAAGCCGTAGGCCGCCACGCACAGCACCATCATCACCGCCACGATCAGCCCCCATTCCTCGGAAATGGTGGCAAAGGCGATGTCGGAATCCGCCGCGAACACGTGCTTCAGGAAGCCCTGTCCCGGCCCCAGGCCGAACAGGCCGCCGGAGGCCACGCACATCAGCGCCTGAACCTGCTGATAACCGGCATTCAGGGGGTCGTCCCACACATGCCGCCATACGGAAAACCGCCGCAGGGCGTGAGGCGCGATTTTCAGCGCCAGCACTCCCGCAAAGATCAGCGCCGTAACGGCCAGCGCCACGGTACCCATACTGCCGGAACGAAGATAGGCGATCACAAGGAAGGCGCAGAAGAAAATCAGCGCCGTGCCGAAGTCGTTCATCAGGGCAAGCAGGCCGCAGATGAGAATGGAATAGGCGATAAAAATGTAAATATTCCGCTTGCTCATGATTCTGTCCATGGTGGACGCGCCGGCATAGACGAAGCAGACCTTGCTCAGCTCCGACGGCTGCAAGGACAGCCCGCCGATGACCAGCCAGTTTTTCGCGCCGTAATACTCGGTGCCGAACACCAGCGTCACCATCAAAAAGCCCACGCCCGCCACCGTGGCCAGATACCGGACGACCTTCGCCCGCTCCAAATCCCGCAGCGACCAGCCGATGACGAGAAACGTCACCACCCCCAGCGCCATGGCGGCAAGCTGCTTCATGGTCTCCCCCGGCTTCACCGTGGCGATAGCGGCCATGCCCATGGTGCACAGGAAGAAGGCCATGGTCTCCACCTCAAAGGATTTCCGACGAATCATGCAGTAGAACAGGTACAGCAGCCACTGCCCCAGGAAAATGCCGCCGAAGCCCATGAGAACGCTGGGGATCGTCTCCTGCTGACCGCCCAGCAGAAATCCCAGCAGCATCAGGCACTGCAAAATGGACAGCATCATCAGATTCGCCACGCTGTCCCAGCCGCTGGCGGCCTTGGTGCGAAGCTCCGCCTGACGCGCCTCCTGATGCTCCGTAATGGGCTGGAGCTGCATTTCCACGCCGCCGATGGAGATACGGTCCTTGGGCTTTAAGGCGCAAATTTGAACCTTCCTGCCGTTGACCAGGGTTCCGTCCTTGGAACCGGCGTCCGTGATCGTCCAGCTGCCGTCGTCATACCGGGTCAGAACCGCGTGGTTCCGGGACACGGTGGGAAAGTCGATGGTCACGTCGCTGGACTTGCTCCGGCCGATGACGTTCTCCCAATGGGTGATGGGAATCTGGCTGCCGTCGGTCATGTTCAGCCACGCCCAGATTTCCGGCTCCCGCCGGAAGGTCAGCAGGGGCAGGACGCACCGCAGAAGCAGTATGGCGCTGAGTATCGGTACGGCATAGCGCAGAATCCCCACATAGGAGCCTGCGTAGTTTTCCTGGGCCAGCGTCAGGGATTCCAGAATATTCTGCATACCATCACCCTCCTTTCTTCGGGTAATTCTTATGTTTAATAAAATGACACATTTTCGTTCAGATGTCAAATGAACATTTTCTTAAGGCGAGCCGCGGTGCTGCCTTAAGCTTCCATTTCCCGCAGGATTTTGATTTCCCCGGCGTAGCCGGGCAGCTCATTGGGGGTTTCCAGAATCATGGGCTTGTCCTTAAGCCGCGGGTGATTCACAATCCGCCGGAAGGTTTCCAGCCCCAGACTGCCTTTTCCCAGACATTCATGGCGGTCTTTGTGGCTGGCAAAGGGGTTCTTGCTGTCGTTCAGGTGCAGGGCGTGCAGCCTGCCAAGGCCGATCACCCGGTCAAATTCCGCCAGCACGCCGTCCAGGTCATTCACGATGTCGTAGCCGCCGTCGTAGACGTGGCAGGTGTCCAGGCATACCCCCACGTTTTCGCTTCCCACGGCGTCCAGAATGTCCCTGAGTTCCTCAAACCGTCCGCCGATCTCGCTGCCCTTCCCCGCCATGGTTTCCAGCAGCACCGTCACCGGATAGTCGTGGCGCAGGGCGTTTTTCAGGGCGGCGGCAATGTAGTCGATTCCCGCCTGCGTCCCCTGCCCCACGTGACTGCCGGGGTGGAAATTGTAGAAATTTCCGGGAAGCGCCGCCATTCGCCGCAGGTCGTCCTCCAGAATCCCCGCGGCAAAGGCTCGGGCGTCCGCGTCAGCGGTGCAGAGATTCATGGTATACGCCCCGTGGGCGACCAGTTTGCCAAAGTGATTTTCTTCCAGCATGGCGGCCGCTTTTGCCGTGTCCGCCGGGCCCTCCGGCCTGGCCTTGCTGCCCCGGGGATTCCGGGTGAAAAACGCGAAGGTATTCGCCCCGATGGACAGCGCAGTCTTCACCATCGCCGCGTTTCCGCCGGATGCGGAAAGATGACAGCCAAAATAACCCAAAACACTCACTCCTTTTTGGGTATTATAGCATATTCCACGGGAAAAAGCAAATTTTCTCTTCCCCCCGGCAGCGCAGATGTGCTATAATGTCAGGAATAACCGCCGGGAGGAATTCTCATGCCCAAGTCAGACAATCAGAAGCTGAAAATCCTGTACATCCTCGACTACCTGCAGAAAAATTCTCACCAGGATCACCCGGTGAGAACGTCGGAGCTTCTTTCCATGCTGGAAGAGCACGATATTGTCTGCGACCGCAAGACCGTCTACTCGGACATCGCGGCCCTGCAGGATTACGGCGTGGACATTCTCTCCATTCCCGGAAAGAACGGCGGCTACTACATCGCCTCCCGGAATTTTGAGCTGCCGGAACTGAAGCTGCTCATCGACGCCGTCCAGTCCAGCCGGTTCCTCACGGAAAAAAAATCCCGGGAACTGATCGAAAAGCTGTGCAGCCAGTGCAGCGTCCACGACGCAAGGCTCATGCGCCGGGACGTGCTGGTTTCCGGGCGGGTCAAAAGCATGAACGAGTCCATTTACTTTAACGTGGACGCCGTTCAGGAGGCCATCGCCCAGAACAGGCAGATCACCTTCCGGTATTTTGACTGGGACTTGGGCGGCAAGCGGAAATACCGGGACAGAAGCTATCAGGCAAGCCCCTACGGTCTGTGTCAGGACAATGAAAACTGCTACCTGCTCGCTCACTCCCTGCGCCACGGCGTGACCTCCTACCGCGTTGACCGCATGAGCAATATCCGCCTGACGAAGGAAAGCCGCACTCCCTGCCCGGAGCTGACGGGCAGGGCATTGGCGCAGCACGCTTCCCGGCTGTTTCAGATGTTCTCCGGGGAGGAGATCGCCGTGAAGCTGCGCTTCGACCGGAGTCTCATCAACGTGGTGGTCGACCGCTTCGGCAAGGACATTATCTTAATTCCCGACGGGGACGATCATTTTATCTTTACCGTCAACGTGGCGGTGTCTCCCATGTTCTTAAGCTGGGTCATCGGCTTTGGCAGTAAGGCGAAAATCCTGTATCCCCAGAGCGTGGCCGATGCCTGCGTGCAGATGTGCCGGGAAGCCATGGCGCAATATCTAGACAATGCAGAATGAATCAAACACGTCCCGCCACACGATCTGGGACTTTTCCGTGGTGTCCGCGTCCCGGAGGACGGACAGGCAGTAGTGGTAGTTCCCGTCGTCCAGAATGACCGCCCTGCCCAGCTGGTCGCCGTTCTCCCCCGCCGATGCCCAGACGAAATCATACCGCTTTGCCCCGTCCTGCGCCGTTTCCATCACCGTCAGATTGTCCGGGGTGTAGCCGGAGATCCGCTGAATGGTGGCGCTTAAGTCCCCGCCGCCGACGGTCTCGACGATGATCTCATAGTCCTCGCTGAGGTAGACCTGCTCCGAGTCGCTTTCCAGCACCGGCGCCACGGCGTTGTCCGGGAGCCGAACGGAAATTTCCCCCGGCTGCGCCATCACCGGCTGAACGATGTCGTCCGACACGGTTTCCAGCGTTTCCTCCGCAGCGCAGCCGCATAAAAGCAGCGTCAGCGCCAGTAAAATCCATAGCTTTTTCACAAAAATCCCTCCCGAAAGGAAATCAGTATGAAAGATCTTCTCCTTCTTTACCTCGTTATAATCAATGCGGCCGGTTTTGGGCTTATGCTTGCGGACAAGCACAAAGCGAAGAAAAACCTCTGGCGCATTCCGGAAGCGACCCTGATGACCGTGGCGGCGCTGGGCGGAAGCGTGGGCAGTCTGCTGGGTATGTACACGGTGCGCCATAAGACGAGGCACCCCAAGTTCACCGTCGGCATCCCGCTGCTTCTGGCGCTTCAGATCATTGCTGCCGTCGTGGTGATGGCGAAATTTCCGGGAATACTTGCGTAAAATGATAGCGCTGTCCGTATCATGCGGACAGCGCTATTACCATGTTTATTACCATCAGAACCGTCAGTACAATCACGCCTGCGCTCAAAAAGAAGCATTTCAGGCACCGGCGGTCGATCCATTCGCTTTGGATGTACGCCCGGACACGGGCGCGGTTGGCGATCAGGATTGCCACCGCCGCCGCAAAAAATCCGCCGAAAACCGTGAGATTCACTGCCGATACCGCCATTTCCGGCAAGCTTGCCGTCAGACGGCTCAGAAGGTCGGCCAGCACCAGATTGTTGAAAATATGGAGCGCCATGGACCAGCCGACGGAATACTCCGCCGCCGCATACCCCAGCACCAGCCCCACCAGAAACGCATAGGGCGTTTGCAGCAGGTTCCCGTGAAACAGCCCAAAAAGGAACGCGGAACCCAAGATGGCAAACCGCTTGCCGTAGGGCCGCAGCGACCGCAGAATGAAGCCCCGGAAGATCAGTTCCTCCGAAATGGGCGCCAGGAGTGACGCATACAGGAACATGCTGACGGTATCCGAGCTGCCGGAAACGGCGTCCAGTGTCCCGGTGGCAGACCGGCCGAAGCAGTTCATCACCAGCTCAAGAAGATTGATCCAAACCGAATTGACCATCTGGGTCCCGGCGCACAGGCACATCATGCACAGGAAAATTCCCGGCTTCATGGGCTTTTCCCGTTTCAGCACCTCTCCGCCCCAGAACTGACTGCCCTTCCAGGCGTACAGGATCACCAGCGCGACGGCGGCGGAAACGATGTACCCCCAGGCGTTTCCGGCCAGAGCGGACACGTCCGGGACATACTGATCGTTTCCCTCTATGAAAGCATTCAGGTATCCCGCGATCACATCCCGCAGCATCGCCACGGAAACCAGAATGTTCATCAGGACATAGTATCCCACCAGCGTCCAGCCAACGGGGCTGAAACGCTTACGGAGCCATTTGTTGATCTGTTTCTCGTTCATAGTTTTCCTCCATAATGATTGCTTCCGCCGTCATAATGCCGTCGATGGCCGCGGACATGATGCCCCCGGCATAGCCCGCGCCTTCTCCCGTTGGGTACAGCCCCCAAAGGGAAGACTGCCGGGAGGAATCCCGAATAATTCGCACCGGGGAAGAACTGCGGGTCTCCGGCGCGGTCATCACCGCGTCCGGGTCTGCAAAGCCTTTCAGCTTCCCGTCCAGCCGGGGCAGCGCCAGGGCAATGGCGTCGGCGATCTTCCCGGGAAGCACGCCGCGCAGGTCGCACCAGGTCACCCCCGGCCGGTAGGTCGGCGTTACCCGCCCCGCCCGGTCGCTGGGTCTTCCCGCGAGAAAATCTCCCACCTTCTGCGCCGGGGCGCGGTAGCTGCCGCTGACGCGGTAGGCGTTTTCCTCGATTTCCCGCTGCCAGCGCATCCCGCCGAGGACACCTTCGTAGGGAAAATCAGCGGGGTTCACCGTCACCAGCAGCGCCGCGTTGGCGTTTTCCCCGTCCCGGTCGGCATAGCTCATGCCGTTGGTAACCACCCGGCCTTCCTCGCTGGCCGCCGCCACCACGTATCCCCCCGGACACATGCAGAAGGTGTACACCGTCTCCCCTTCCAGATGCTCCACCAGCTTATAATCCGCCGGGGGCAGAGCCGGATTTTCGCCGCCGTACTGGGCAATGTCGATGTCCCGCTGCTTTTGCTCGATACGCACGCCCATGGCGAAGGGCTTCGGCTCCATGGGAACGCCGGAGGCGTCCAGCATTTCAAAGGTGTCCCGGGCGCTGTGTCCGATGGCCAGCACCGCCCGGTCGCAGGGGATCACCGTCCCGTCGGCGATTTTCAGCCCGATCAGGCGGCCGTTCTCCGTACACAGGCCGGTGACCTGGGTGTTGAACCGCACCTCGCCCCCCAAGGAGATAATGCGTTTGCGCAGGTTCTGCACCACGGTCAGCAGTACGTCGGTGCCGACGTGGGGCTTGGCGTCGTAGAGAATGTCCTCCCTCGCCCCCGCCGCCACGAACTGCTCCAGAATCCAGCCGATTCTGGGATTGTTGACCCCGGTGTTCAGCTTGCCGTCGGAAAAGGTTCCCGCGCCGCCCTCGCCGAACTGGACGTTGCTTTTGGTGTCCAGCTCGCCAGTTTGGAAGAATTTTTCCACCTTGGCATGGCGGGACGCGGCGTCCTCTCCCCGTTCCAGCACCAGCGGCTTCCATCCCGCCAGCGCCAGAATCAGCGCGGCAAACATCCCCCCGGGGCCAAAGCCCACCACCACCGGGCGCTTTTCCGGCACTTTGGCGGATTTGGGCGGCTTGTACCGCGTCGCCGGGGCGATGGATGCCCGCGTGCAGCCGCTTTGCTTCAGAATCTTCTTTTCGCTGCCATCCACCGTCACGTCGATGGTGTAGATAATGCGCACGTTGGGCTTTTTTCGGGCGTCCACACTCCGCCGGACGATTCGCACGCCCCGGATTTTGGAGTTGGGGATCCGCAGCATCCGCGCCGCCTCAAAGGGCAGCTGGTGGGCGCTGTGTTCCGGCGGCAAAGAAATATCGCTCAAACGGATCATGTGTCGTTCCTCCCGGCGCTCTGTCCGGCCAGACGGCCGGAGCTCCACGCCCACTGTAGATTATAGCCGCCGCAGTCCCCGTCAATGTCCAGAACCTCTCCGCAGGCGTAAAGCCCCGGAACGAGGCGGCTCTCCATGGTCGTTTCGTCAAATTCCGACGTGAGGATGCCCCCCGCCGTCACCTGGGCGCTGTCCATGCCCATGGGTTCGGTCAGATGGACAGCCAGCGCCTTCGCCCCATGGGCGGCCTGACGCAGCTCCTCGTCGGAAAGGTCGGAGACCGCCCCGCTCGGAGAAATTCCCGCCGTCTGGGTCAGCACCCGGCCAAGACGGTTGTGGAGGATTCCCGTGAACAGCTCCGAGACGGGGAGATTGGTCGTTCTGCGCCGTTTTAGTTCGGATATCAAGGCGTCCTCTGCCATATCCGGCAAAAAATCCAGCCGGCAAAGCCATTCGCCGCCGCCCTGGCAGACGTCCCGGGACACCTCAAAAATCACCGGCCCGCTGAGACCGTACTGGGTAAATTGCAGCTCCCCCGTGCTTTCGGAGAATCGTTTTCCGTCGTGGAGGATGACCGCCCGGCAGTTGGCGCGGACGCCTTTCAGGCTCGTAACCGCGTTCCAGCTGCTTTTCAGCTGCACCAGCGCCGGGCGAAGCCGGGTGCAGCTGTGGCCGAAGCTCCGCAGAATTTGATAACCGGACATGCTGCCCCCCAGCTTCGTCCCCGCAAGGCCGCCGCAGGCGACGATGAGCCGGTCGCACTCCACCGTCTCGTCCCCGGAAATGATGCGGAAGCCGGAAGCCGTTTTCTTCACTTTTTTCGCTTCAAATCCCAGCTTTACCGTGATATTCGGCTTTTCCAGGGCAAACCGCAGCACATCCACCACGGAATTCGCCTGGTCGGAATAGGGGTACACCCGCCCGGAATCCTCCGCCACGGTGAGAAGCCCCAGACTCCGGAACCATTCCAGCGCCGCCGTGGGTGGGAACTGCCTCAGCGCGTAGTCGGCAAATCCCGGATTTTCTCCGTGGTAGCCGCCGGACGCCCCGTGGAGATTGGATAAATTGCAGCGCCCGTTGCCGGTGGCCTGAAGCTTGCGTCCCACTCTTGCCTGCCGCTCCATGAGGACGACCTGCCCGCTTTCGTTTTCCGACGCGGCCAGCGCCGCCGCCATTCCCGACGCCCCCGCGCCGATGATTCCTGTCACCATGTCCGATTCCTTTCCGCCCGAGGGCGTTCTTTTCCCCTATTATACTCTACCCGCCGCCGTCATACAAGAAAAACTTCTTTCCACATGGCAAAAGTTGTGGTATAGTACCATTGGTGATCGCATGGAACGAAGCAACATTGAAAAAATCGCCCAGTCCGCCGAGGATCGGCTGCTTCTGGCGAAGCTCTGGGACAAAATGAACGCGGGAATGCGGAAAAATATCCCCGCCGCCACCTGCTTTCTTTCCCCCCGGGAGCTGGAAATGGCAAAATATCTCTTCGGCGAGCAGGAGGGGCTGTACGCCTTCGGCGGCTACGGGGACGCGGAACGGAAAATGCTGATTTTTCTGCCGGACTATCTGGACGAAACCAGTCTCTACGGCGAAAATAGCCCCTGTGTGTGTCTGCGCGCCGCGTTCTTTCAGGGGGACAGCCCCAGCCACCGGGACTTTCTGGGGGCGCTGATGGGCGCGGGCGTCGGCCGGGAGACAGTGGGCGACATCTGCGTGGACAAGGGCAGCTGCGACTTTTTCGTCACGTCGGAGATTGCCCCCTATTTATTGCAGAACTTCACCTCCGCCGGACGGACGAAGCTGCATTTGCGCCCAATTCCCCTTTCGGACGTCCACATCCCGGAACCGGAAATCAAGGAAATCCGGGACACGCTGGCGTCATTGCGGCTGGACAGCGTCATTTCCTCCGGCTTTCGCATCGGGCGGAGTCTCGCCGCCCAGTACGTAACCGCCGGAAAAGCCGCCATTGACGGTCTTCCCTGCGAGAAGCCGGACAAGCCCGTCCCGGAGGGCGCGAAAATCTCCGTCCGGGGGCTGGGGAAAATCAAGCTTGCGGCCATCAACGGCCGGACAAAAAAGGACAGAATTTCGGTGGTTATCCACCGGTATGTGTGAGGTTTTACAAGAAATATGAAAATGGACGAAGTAATCGCCAGAATCAACGTTCTGGCAAAGAAAGCAAAAGCAGAGGGCTTGACCCCCGAAGAACTGACGGAGCGGGACAAGCTGCGGCGAATCTACATCGATTCCGTCAAGGCGAATCTGGTGGGTCAGCTGGAGAACACCTACATCATCGGCACCGACGGTGTCAAGCGGAAGGTAGAAAAGAAATCCTGAACGGCGTGGCTTCGGCCACGCCATTTTTCAAAATTTTTTGAAAAATGCGTGAGGTTTTGCGTGCAAAATCGATCTATAGGGGTGAAGGACAAACTACAAGTGAGGTGACCAAACATGGATGACGGCAAAATCATAGATATGTTCTTCGCCAGAAATGAGGACGCCATCCGGCATACCGATGCCGCCTACGGGCGACGGCTGTATCATCTGGCAGACCGGATCGTGGAAAACGGTCAGGACGCGGAAGAAAGCGTCAGCGATACCTACTTAAAAGCGTGGAACACGATCCCGCCAAAGCGTCCGGAGCATTTCTTCGCGTACATCGCCAAAATCTGCCGGAATTTCGCCCTGAAAAAGGTTGTCTGGAAGAACGCCCAGAAGCGGAAGGCGGAGGTCGTGACCCTGACCCAGGAAATGGAAAACTGCATTCCGGATACCTACCGGGACAGCGCCGCGGACGCCCGGGAGCTGGGACAACTTCTGGACGCATTTCTCCGAACCCTGACCCCGGACAATCAGATGGTCTTTCTCCGCCGGTACTGGTATGTGGACACCATTGCGGAGATCGCCGCCCGGTACGGCATCAGCGAAAGTGCCGTACAGATGCGGCTGAACCGGACGAAGCAAAAGCTTTCGGCATATCTTGCAAAGGAGGGCATTCGCGTATGAACGGAAGGGATATTTTTCGGGGTCTACAGTATATCGGCGACGATCTCATTGAAAACGCGGAAACCGGACAGTTCCCCGCCCAGAATCAAGGGAGCGGGAAGACGCGCCGTCCCATCCGCCGTCCCCTGCTGATTGCGGCGCTGATCGCGCTGCTGCTTCTGCTGGTGGGGTGTGCCGTTGTCTATGTGCTGAAACTGGAAAACGTAAAAATCGGGACGGGAACGGAACAGCGGGACTATTCTCTGGTAGACGGGGTGTACGTGGAAGACCCCCACACCGTTAACACCACCACCCTGAGCATGGCCGGTCTGGAAGGCTCCGACGCCTACAAGGCGTGCGCGGATTTCTACGCCTTCCAAACCAAATACACGACCGACGGCGAGGAAATGGGCAAAGCCGGTACCCTGCCGGAGGGCTACTGGGACAACTACAGAGATGTCATGGATGCCAAGGCAAAGGAACTGGCGGAACAATACGGCTTAAAGCCGGAGGGGCAGCTTCTGGCATTCCGCACTACCCGGAACATGTGCGATGCCCTGGGTGTGGAGCGGTTCGTGCGGGGCAGTCAGGACGTCAGCATTGATATCGACGAGGGCAGCTGCTACGATACCGGGAACTTCTATCTGTGGATGAACTTTGCCTTCCCGGAAAATCAGGGCTATGAAGTGACCCGAACCAGCGGTGCGCTCTACTGGAACCGGCAGGACACCTTCAGCCGGAATTATGTCACCCTCGAAGACCGGGGCGACTGGGTGGAGCGGAACTACACCACCTCCGCCGGAAATACCGTACTGATTTTGACCTCTCCCAGCCAGGAGCGGGGCTACATTCTCTGCAATCGGGGAGACGCCCTGATGACCGTATGGCTGGACGCAAATCCCGAAATTCTCAGCGAGGATTCCGGGGTGGTATCCGCTGAATATCTGCACATGACGGAAAAGCAGCTGAACATGGTTGCCGACGCTCTGGACTTTGCCATCCAGCCGAACATCCCCACCCAGGCCGATGTGGACGCCCAGGCCGCACCGCCCCAGGAAGCGACCCAGAACGGCTATACGCTGGAAGTGAAATCCGTGGAGACCGACGGCTATGTGGCTCAGATTCTTATTGGCATCACCGCCCCGGAGGATATCGTTCTTTCCACAGAGAAGCCCTTGCATTTTGCTAATTGGCGGGGTATGCTTGTTCCTGCCGACGGCTCTGAGGCAGCCTTCGGCCCGGTTAATACTCTCGACGATGGTGACGGAAAGGCTAACACCATAGACGTTCTTCTGACGCAATCCGTCACCGCAAAGAATACGGATGCCCCCTTTGCCGCCGGAAGCACATGGACTCTTTATCTGGTTGACCTGGTTTACAGCAGCACAGATGAAACCCTGACCGAGGGAGAATGGCAATTCCCTATTTCCTTCGGGGCGGATAACTGTGATGATCGGGAACTTGAGCTGCTCACCAGTCCCATCCTCATGAAAGCCGGCACGGGCTGGCTGCCGGACGGAACGGATGTTGTCATGGAATTCCCGGTTTCCTCCTTCAAACTTCGCAAATTCAGCAGCAAGATCGTGCGGGATACCGCCGCCGAGACCGAGGAACAGCGCGCCGAGTCCTATACGGATTTTTATGGGTGGAATGGTCACTTCATTTGTGTCGTCATGAAAGACGGCACAAGAATTGAACTGTGGGATCAGGAAAATGGCAGCGCCATCGATCTTACGCAGGTAGACTATGTTCTCCTCCCCGACGGCACAAAGCTGCCCGTTCCTGAGCAATAACCCAACATAAAAGCGGGGCAGTCTGCAATTCCGGCAGGCCGCCCCGCGGCTGCGTTATTCCGGGACGGTTTTTCCACTTCCCTTTCTCCCAAAAGTCTGCTATACTGTAAGAAACGTACTTTCAGGAGGCAGTATATGGAATTTCTGCCCATTACCAGACGGGAAATGCTTGACCGCGGGTGGGACGCCTGCGATTTTGTGTACATCATCGGCGACGCCTACGTCGATCACCCATCCTTCGGCCATGCCATTATCAGCCGGGTTCTGGAAAGCCACGGCTACAATGTTGGCATCATCTCTCAGCCGGATTGGAAAAATCCCAAATCCATCGACGTTTTCGGCCGTCCCCGGCTGGGATTTCTGGTCTCCGGCGGCAATATGGACTCCATGGTCAACCACTATTCCGTCACCAAGCACCGCCGGAAAACCGATGCCTTCACCCCCGGCGGCGTCATGGGCAAGCGCCCGGACTACGCCACTACGGTCTACTGCAACCTTATCCGCCAGACCTACAAGGACGTTCCCATCCTCATCGGCGGCATTGAGGCGAGTCTGCGCCGGCTGGGGCATTACGACTACTGGTCGGACACCATGAAGCGCTCCATTTTACTGGACAGTCAGGCCGACCTGCTCATGTACGGCATGGGGGAAAAGACCATTGTAGAAGTGGCCGACGCCCTGAATTCCGGGCTGGACGTGAAGGACATCACCTACATCGACGGCACGGTGTTCAAAACCAGGGAGCCGGACGACAGTCTCCCCACCGTCACCCTGCCCTCCTTCGCCGAGATCAAGGCCGACCGGCGCAGATACGCCGAGAGCTTCCAAATCCAGTACGCCAACTGCGACCCCTTCACCGCCAAGCGGCTGGCGGAGCCCTACGACAATTTCTTCGTGGTGCAGAATCCGCCCCAGAAGCCCCTGACCACGGCCGAAATGGACGCGGTGTATGACCTTCCCTACATGCGCACCTATCATCCCAGCTATGAAAAGGCAGGAGGCGTCCCCGCCATCGAAGAGGTCAAGTTCAGCCTGGTGTCCAACCGGGGCTGCTTCGGCGCCTGCTCCTTCTGCGCCCTGACCTTCCATCAGGGGCGGATCGTCCAGACCCGAAGCCACGAATCCATCCTCCGGGAAGCGGAAATCATGGTGAAGGACAGGGATTTCAAGGGCTACCTCCACGACGTCGGCGGCCCCACCGCCAATTTCCGCCACCCGGCCTGTGAAAAGCAGCTGAGTAAGGGCGCCTGCGGCGGCCGGCAGTGCCTGTACCCCACCCCCTGCAAGAACATGAACGCCGACCACTCGGACTACGTTGCCCTGCTTCGCAAGCTGCGAAAGCTCCCCGGGGTCAAAAAAGTGTTCGTCCGCAGCGGCATCCGCTTCGACTATCTGCTGGCGGACAAAAAGGACACCTTTTTCCGGGAGCTGGTACAGTATCACATTTCCGGCCAGCTGAAGGTCGCCCCGGAGCACGTATCCGACGCCGTCCTCGCCCGGATGGGCAAGCCCCGGAACGCGGTATACAACCAATTTGTAGAAAAATACTTTGCCCTGAACCGGCAGTACAATATGAATCAGTACCTTGTCCCCTACCTCATGTCCAGCCACCCCGGCTCTACCCTCAAGGAAGCCGTGGAGCTGGCCGAGTACATCCGGGACATGGGCTACAATCCGGAGCAGGTGCAGGACTTTTACCCCACCCCCTCCACATTGTCCACCGTCATGTACTGCACCGGCCTCGATCCCCGCACCATGGAGCGGGTCTACGTCCCCACCGACCCCCACGAGAAGGCCATGCAGCGGGCGCTGATTCAGTACCGCGACCCGAAGAATTACGCCCTCGTGCGGGAAGCGCTGATGAAGGTACACCGGGAGGATCTGATCGGCTCCGGGGCAAAATGCCTCATCCGTTCCGCGCCGCCCCGTCCCGTGCGGAAAAAGCCGGGACAGGCAAACGGAAAACGCAAGCCGTCCAAGTAAAGAAACACGCTGCCACTTTGGTTTGTCTCAAGTGGCAGCGTGTTTTTACTTTCTTCTATACAGGCACATTTCGTAAGCAATCCCGTTTTCCTCGCCGGATTGGAGCGTTTCCGAAAGATACCAGTCCTTATCCTCATCCAGGTTGGGGAAAAAAGTGTCGGATTCCGGCGTCACATGCACCTTCGTGACATAAGCGGCGTCGCAGAAGGGCAGCATCTGCCGGTAAACGCTCCCACCGCCGATGACAAAGCAGCGCTCAGCGGTGCGGGAAAGCGCCGCCGCCTTTTCGGCGCTGTCACAGACGGTAAAGCCGGGAAGTGCCGTCACGCTTCTGCTCAGCGCCACGTTGACCCGACCCGGAAGGGGTTGTTTTCCCGGGAAATCCTCGATGGTGCGTCTGCCCGCGATCACCATCGCCCCCCGGGTGGTCGCCCGGAAAAATTTCCGGTCGGCGGACAGGGCAACGGGCTGCGTCCCGTCCCGGCCGATTCCCCAGTCGTCGTAAACCGCAACGATCAGTTCCATCGTCCCACCTCAGATCGCCATGGGAATTTCAAAATTGAATGGGTGGAACTGATAATTTTCCACGGAGAAGCTGTCCTTGGTAAAGGCGTAAAAGTCCGTGACGCTCTCGTCCATCCGGAATGTGGGCGCGGGATATCCGTCTTTTTCCAGCATGGCCTTGACGGCGGGAATGTGCCGGTCGTAAATATGGCAGTCGGCGATAACGTGAACCAGCTCGCCCACCTTTAGCCCCGCCACCTGCGCCATCATGTGGGTCAGCACGGCGTACTGCACCACGTTCCAGTTGTTGGCCGTGAGCATATCCTGAGAGCGCTGATTGAGAATGGCGTTCAGGGTGTCGCCGGTGACGTTGAAGGTCATGGAGTAGGCGCAGGGGTAAAGGTTCATCTCGTGCAGGTCTTCAAAATTGTAGATGTTCGTCAGAATCCGGCGGGAGGCGGGGTTGTGCTTCAGGTCGTAGATCACCCGGTCGACCTGGTCGAACATGCCTTCCTTGTACTGATGCTTGATGCCCAGCTGGTAGCCGTAGGCCTTGCCGATGGTGCCGTCCTCTCCCACCCATTCGTCCCAGACATGGCTGCCCAGGTCTGCGACGCGGTTGGACTTTTTCTGCCAGATCCACAGCAACTCGTCCACGGCGCTTTTCCAGTAGGTGCGCCGCAGGGTCATGATGGGAAATTCCTCAGCCAGGTTGTAGCGGTTCACCACGCCGAATTTTTTAATGGTATGCGCCGGTGTTCCGTCCTCCCAGTGGGGGCGAACCTCCAGATTTTCGTCGGAAAAGCCGTTTTCCAGAATGTCCCGGCACGTTTTCTTATACAGCTCGTCAGCATAGCTCATGTTGAATTCCTCCCGATTTCTGTTGGAAGTATCATACCACACTCCCGTCAAGCTGGCAAGAAAAATCTCCCCGCGGTTTCCCGCGGGGAGATGGAAGCGTAGTCTTACAGCAGATTGCCGGTGCTGACCCAGCCCAGATCGGTGCGGGCCATGTCGCCAACGTATTCGTAAATGTCGATGACGGACATTCTGGAATAGGTACCTGCGACGGAGGACGCGGCGTTATCCGTGTAGATGATGGTGTTGTCGGTGTACACCACCCGGGCGTCGATGGCGCTGCTGCCGCCGGCGGGAGTCAGATCAACGTAGTACAGGTAGACCCAGCCTGCGTCGCAGCGACCCCATGCCATATCCTCGGAGATCTTGGTCTCGTAGATCACCAGGTTGGCGCCCTTCTTCAGGGTGGTAGCCTTCTTGGCGCCGGTGGAGGCGGTGACGCGGACATTCAGAGACTCGGTGTTGATGACCTTGCCGGTGTACTTGTAGCCGCCGGCATTATTCACGAAGCCGCCGGTGCCGGTGTTGCCGGTGCTGCCGATGGTGGGCGTGGAAGGCGTCGTAGGCGTAGTGGCCTCTTCCTTCTTCTCGTACAGAGCGCCCTCGGACATGTAGCTCAGGTCGCAGTAGCCCACGATGCCGTCGCTGGTTTCCACACGACCCCAAACGGTGAGGGTTCTGGCGCTGGAGTCCTTGACGATCTCCAGCTTGGTCACGGGAACCTGATCGCCCTTCTTCAGCTTGCCAAGGCTATCATTGTTGGTTCCGGCTGCCTTGCGCACATTCAGCTCGGATGCGCCGGTCAGGGTGTGAACCTTCTCGTCAAGCGCGTTCAGGGTGATGTTCGCATCCGGATCCTTAATCCAGCCGTCGTTGATGCGCGCCCAGTAGGAGGTCTGCTTCACAACGGTCTCGATATCGTTGTTCTCATTCTGCTTATCCGTCTTGTCACCCTCGTAAATTTCCAGGGTAACAGCCGTCAGCTCATGGATGGTGATGTTCTCGCCTGTGCCGATGGTACGAACCGTGTTGTTTTCCAGATTCGGATTGGGCGTCTTGTAAACGATGGTATCAGCTTTGATGGAGCCGGTGTAAACGGCGGTGGTGGTGGTTCTCTCAACCTCGTCGAAGGAGCTAACCCCGGTACCCTTGTTTCCGCCACTGTTATTACTGTTGTTTCCGGGAATATTGTCGTAGGAGATCATGGTGACGTAGTCCATGCAGATCCAGCCCTGCTTCACACGACCCCACTTGGCGGCGCCGACGAGCTTGACCTCCAGAATGGTCACTTCCGTGCCGTTGAGGATCTTTCCAACGATGGCGTTGGCGATGCCTGCGCCGCTGCGGACATTTACGCCGGCGTAGGTGTTGGCAATGATGCCCTTGCCGGTGCCGTCCGTCTTCTGGGTCGTACCGGTACCGCCGGTGCTGCCGGTGCCGGACTCCACGACGCCCATCTTGACCTCCAGATACTGGCTGTAAATCCAGCTGTCGGTCTCCTTGTTGTTATCCACGTCGTAGTCGATCATGTACCAGCCGTCCTTCTCACCCAGAACGGCCACCTTGGTGCCGCGATTGATGCTGCCCAGAACCTGGCCGTACAGAGCGCCGGTGATACGGATACGGACGGAATCCGCGTTCACAACGGTGCCGGTGCCGATGGCCGCCTTGGTGCCGCCGTCAATGGCGATCTTGGAGGAACGCTTGACATAATTGGAGGCCAGGTTAATCCAGCCGTCGTAGTTCTCAATGCCGCTGCCGGTCGTCGGAGTATAGCCCACGATCTTGCCCCAGATTTCCTCGCCGACAAGCTTGATCTCGTGGACTTCCACTTCCACGCCCTTGGTGAGCTTGAATACGAACTCGTTGCCGCTGCCAGCATCCTTTCTGATGTTCAGGCTGTCGCTGACAACCGTGAACTTGGTCGGGACAAGGTTAAAGTTGCTGTAGGTTGCCCAGCCGGACTTGGCAATCACTTTGGTCTTACCGTCCTTGTCGGTCTCCTTGACCGTCCAGTGTGCCTTCACCCAAATCACGCCGTCAGCAACCGCCGCATTGGTGATCTTGAGTCCCGTGGTACCTGCCTTGATGGTATCGCTGTTGTTGGAATTGGTAGTGGGCTGCGCATAGGTGGGGAGATCGGAACCGGAGTTCACGAGGGTGACCTCGAAAGCGTAGTCCAGAACGCCCGTGTCGGAAACGTTCTTGTCGGTGAGCATCTTAACATTGGTGTAGGTCAGGCAGATCCAGCCGGTGGAGGTACGACCCCAGCGGTGACCGTTGACCGTGCGAATCTCGAAAACATTGACCGTGGTATCCTTTGCAAAACCGCCGACGATCTTGTTGTCCACACCGGGATCGCTGCGGGCGTTCAGGTAGCCGTTATAGGTAACGGTCGCCGTGGCAATGGGAGTGGTGTTGTTGGCGTCGCTGGGAGCGGAGCCGTCATAGACGGTGCTCCAGTCGGTGTACATCAGGGCGACCCAGCCAACAGCCACGCCGTTTTCCTCCACCTGACCCCAGGTCTTGGCTGCGTTGGTGGCAACGATCTTCAGCTTTGTTCCGGCCTTGTAGGAGCCGGTCAGGGCGCTGGAGGCGCTGTCGTTGGCACGTCTGTTGACATAGGCGTTGGTGACCGTGACGGTCACATTGATCTTGCCGCCGGTGTATTCGGTATTGCCGCCGCCCTGTCCGGAGGACTTGAGCAGAACCCATCCGTCTCCTGCGGCGGACAGCTTGCACCATCTGTTGCCATCGTCATCGATAAAGTCCTTGATCGCGGTAACGGTGGCAGTGTCCTTATTGATGGTGCGGAAGGGCTTCACGTTCTTCTTGGTGGGAATGGAATAGACATCCAGAGAAACCAGCTGGGACACCTTCAGTGTCTCATTGATGCCGTGCACGTAAGAAAGGTCATTGGCATTGTTGGCCGTCACGGAGGTTGCCTGCCAGCCGGCCCACAGCGTCTTACCGTTATAGCTGCCCGTCAGAGAGGGAACCAGGGTGCCGTCATACTGCGCGGAGTACCAGCCCATGAACTTGTAGCCGGAGCGGGTGGGGGAAGGAATATGAGCAGAGGTTTTCGTCGTGTCAAAGAGTACGCTGTAGGCGCCTGTTCCGTTCTGCGGAATGGTGCCGGCATCGGGATTGTATGTAACGGTGCCGAAGCTGCTGGGCGTTACATCGGAATAAATCCCGTTCTTGTACATATTGACTTCGATCTTTCTGCGGCGGAAATCATCCTGATCGCTCGCCCAGTCGCTCATGGCCTTCAGCAGGTCATTGGTGCTGGCCTTGCTGACAATGGCACTCCGGACAACGCCGCTGCCGCTCATCCAGGAATCGCCCACGTCGAAGGTGAACAGAACCAGAGCGTCATGCTGGCACTGGGACAGCGTCAGGCTGTTGGCGGAAGCAAAGGAGTTGACCTTCGCGTCCAGATCCAGAATCAGCTTGCGCAGAGCCTGGTCAGCCTGCGCCTGCGTGATGGAGTGCTTGCCTGCATCAGGGCTGTTCTGAACCATTCCGTTCTTATACGTCGTCTTATGCTTCTCAGAGCAGATCGTACCGTAACCAATGCGGAACTCATTGGTATTGGGTACCTGATAGCAGTTCTTCTTAAAAATAGCCAGCTTCTTCATGATCGTAATCGCGGCCTCACTGGTCTTCAGCGAAGCAGCAGACGCGGTCAGAGCGGTGGCGGGCACCAGGCTGACCAGCATGATCAGAGTTAATAATACACACACAATTCTCTTTTTCATAGCTACTTACTCCTTTGCTCTTATGTAAGTAGCCATATTATAACAGAGGTGTTTACAAATTGCAACCCCTTTTTTGAAAAAAATTACATTTTTGTTACAGTTTGTTTTACCAAATAGCTTCCCCTTCTCTTTTCTTCCCGTATTGTATACCGTTTCTGTCATAAATCCTGAAAAAACGCCGCTTTTTACCGCAGAAAATGTCATTCTTTTTTCCTGCCTGTCGGGTTTTCTCCGTTGACATTCTTCTTTTCCGCTGATATACTCAAAAAAACGTTACCGGGAGGGATTTTATGGACGGCAAGAAGGCGCTGATCGGCATGTCGGGGGGCGTGGACAGCTCCGTGGCGGCGCTGCTGATGCTTCGCGCGGGCTACGAGTGCATCGGCGCGACCATGCGGCTGTACGACAATGATATGATCGGTCTGGAAAAGGGACATACCTGCTGTAGTCTGGACGACGTGGAGGACGCCCGCAGCGTAGCCAGACGTCTGGGGATCCCCCACTACGTGTTCAACTTCAAGGACGATTTCGAGCGGCAGGTCATCCAAAAATTTGTCAGCTGCTACGAATGCGGCGGCACCCCCAACCCCTGCATCGACTGCAACCGGTATCTGAAATTCGACCGGCTTCTCCGCCGCGCTCTGGAGCTGGGGTGCGACTATGTGGTGTCCGGGCATTACGCGCAAGTAAGGAAATCCGGCGACCGATACCTATTATATAAGGCGGCGGACAAGGCCAAGGATCAGAGCTATTTCCTCGCCTGTCTGAATCAAGAGCAGCTTTCCCGGATTCAGTTCCCCCTGGGCGGCCTGACCAAGCAGGAGGTGCGCGCCATCGCGGAGGAAAACGGCTTCGTCAACGCCCGGAAGCACGACTCTCAGGACATCTGCTTCGTCCCGGACGGCGACTACACAGCCTTTCTGGAACGCTACACAGGTAAGCACTACCCCGCCGGGGATTTTCTGGACGAAAGCGGCCGCGTGGTCGGGAAACACCGGGGCGCGGTGTGCTACACCCTGGGGCAGCGCAAGGGGCTGGGTCTGGCCATGGGCGCGCCGGTATACGTCTGCGGAAAGGATATGGAGAAGAATACCGTCACCGTGGGGCCGAATGAGGCGCTGTTTTCCTCCGCCCTGCGGGGAAACAACTGGGTCTGGTATCCCTTCCCGGAGCTGACGGAGCCGGTCAGGGTGACGGTCAAGACCCGTCACAGCCAGACGGAGCAGCCCGGCACCGTCTACCCGGAAGCGGACGGCTTCGCCCGGGTGGAATTCGACGCCCCCCAGCGCGCCGTTACCCCCGGTCAGGCGGTGGTGGTATACCAAGGCGACCTGGTGGTCGGCGGAGGCACCATCACGGAAGCAATCAGATAAATAGCAAATACGCTGCCATCCCCGCCTTGGGAGATGGCAGCGTATTTGTTATTTTTTGTACTTTTTGTCCGGTCTGTAGACGCTCCACGACAGCGCCCCGAAAACGGCGGCGCAGGCAAGGCTGATTTTCCAGCCCAGACTGAACGCGGCGTTGTGGTAGGTCAGGCGAACGGTGTGAACGCCCTCCGTCAGATTCACGGCCACCATACAGTCCCCCACCAGCCTGATCTCAGCGGGCTTTCCGTCCACCTTGACGCTCCAATTTCCGTTCTGGGGAACGGAAGTATACAGCAGACCGTCCCGGTCGCAGTCAACGGTTCCCTCCACCAGCGTGGAGCGGAATCTGGTCAGATTCAGCCGGGACGCCGACAGAATTTCGTAGCCCCGGGCGAACCGCTCCCCGTTGAGTACGGCGGCGCTGAGGGTCATGGTGCTGCTTTCGTCCTTGTCGCACTCGACGCGGATGTCGATGGTATCTCCGGTCTTCACATCCCCCACCGCAATCATCTGGGGCAGGCTGATGGTCTCCTTGTACAGCTCCACCCCGTTGACGCTGACGTAGAAATCGTTCCGCTTGGGCAGATTCAGATGGACGCACACGAAGCCGTCCCGGTCGGCGGTGTAGGTATAGGTCACATTCGCACCGGAAACGCAGCCGGAATACTTGCAGTAGCCGGTGGAATTGCTCTCCGTGATGTCCGCGCCGTTGCCGGTGATGGTCAGATTCTCGCCCTGAAGCTTGTGCCAGACCTCCTCGTCAATCCCCGTGGCCGCGGTAAACAGATCGTTCTGGAACTGGAAGGTTCCGTTGCTGGCAGAGAAATCCAGGTCTGCCAATTCCGGCTCCGTCAGAAAGCCCAAAGGCAGATACGCGGTATTGACCAGCAGGGACGCCACGCCGAAGCGGTTCACCTCGTCAAAATAAGTGCTGGACTTGTCCTTCCCGTCCCGCTCGATCATGTATTTGATGCCCAGAAACAGGTTCGCCACCGGGGAGCTCTCCTCGAAGCAGTAGCGGTTATAGGTGTTCTTCGCACCGTAGCCCAGCGCCCGCATGAATTCCGTGACCCTGACATTGGCGGAGCTGGTGAAGGCGGAAATGCCGTTGTAGCCGTTGAGGGCGCCGTCGTTCAGGGTCTGGGAATGGGTGGTCTCCGCCCGGAAGAACAGGTTGTCGTCCTCCCGCTCGTACATGTAGCGGATGACGGAGGCGGTGTAGGTGGTTCCCTTGGGGTAATTGGACACGCCGGTACCCGTAAAATACAGCCCGAAGCACACCAGCGTGGAGACCAGCTCCACGCCCATGACGGACAGCGCCAGAATCCGGGTTCGGGCGCGCTGGCGATTCCGTTTGGCGCGGGCGCGGATTTTCTGACGCTCCGTAATTCCCTCCGGCACCTCCAGCTGGCCGTAGAGCATGACGGTGAGATACAGCACCAGAAATATCAGGTTATATATAAAGTAGAGGGGAATTTGCAGCGTCAGGCTGCCCAGCTCCAGCGGCACCGTCTCGAACAGCGCATTGGAGCAGGCCAGCACCCCAGCCGTCAGCATCCCCGCAATCACGATCTGCGCCAGGCGGAACCTCCTGCGCATCAGCCAGGCGCGGTAGGCCATGTACAGCACCACGAAGCTGTACAGGAAGCTGAAGCGGTAGGGAATCATATTGGTAAAGTGGAAGCCGTGCCAGATGAAATCCAGCTGCCGGATGATAAAGCTGACGTTGAAAAACAGCAGCAGCCCCACGGCGCAGCATTTGTCCCTGCGCTTGATGTTCTTCGCCATCAGATACAGGAACATCAGAAGAATGCTGAAAATGCCGCAATACACATTGGGCAGGCCTTCCTTGAAGGTCGGCTCGATGCTGCCACCCATGTTCCCCGCCACCTGCCGCATGGCGTCCAGAAGCCCCTTGAGGGTATTCTCCTTGGCGATGTTCAGCCGGAAGCCGGTGGGGAAATTGTTCACGCTGGACTGGGTGGTCTGCAAGGCCGACAGCGCCGGGAAGGTCAGAATGGCGGTCATTCCCAACGCCAGCACGGAAAACAGGGCGATTCTTCCGAAATCCGCAAACAGCTTCTTCCACCCGCCCCAGCGGCAAATTTCATACACAAAAAACAGCAGGAAAACGAAAATACAGGTAAAGAATCCGATATAATAATTGGAATAGACGGACAGAAACAGCGTCACCGTATAGAGGAAAAACTTTTTCTCTTTCAGCAGGCACACCGTTCCCAGCGCCACCAGGGGCAGCAGGGCGAAGGTGTCCAGCCACATCACGTTCCACTGATACCCCAGCGCCCAGGCGCACAGCCCGTAAAAGCCCCCGAACACCGCAATGGACGCATCGTTTTTGCCGAACAGCTTTTTAAGGAAAATGGCGAAGAACATCCCCGCAAATCCCAGCTTCACCGGTACCAGCAGGGAAAAGAATTCCAGCAGCCACCCCTCCGGCACCAGCACGCTGAGCAGATTCAGCGGCGACGCCAGATAGTAGGAGATCAGCCCCAGATAATCCATCCCCATGCCGACGCTCCAGGTGTACAGCAGCCCGCTCCCGCTGCGGATCGCGCGGCGGAACGCCACAAAGAAGGGATAATACTGGTGGTACATATCGGAATACAGCATGGAATACTTGCCGAACGGCTCGTATTTGCTGATAAGCATGACAAACAGCATTCCCACGCAGGGAATGGCAAAGGCCAGCGCCGTATAATTCCACCGGAATTTTTTGCCGGTTCGCTTCACAGGGACTCCCCCTTAACAGTTGAATCGTAAAGCATATTGTAACACGAATTTCCCAAAGGGTAAACATTTATTTTACCGGGCAAAGAAATTCTTAAGGATGCCACCGCGCAAAACTGCCCCGCCGCTTTGGTGGGTGGTCGTAAGACGGTGAATAGAGCGTATCCGTACAGATACCCCCCATTTCTCGTGCTAACATGTGGGTACAGCCCCTTGGCTCTCCCTTTGGGAGAGCTGTCACCGCAGGTGACTGAGAGGGTCTTGCAGCCTTTTTTGAATCATAAGATCAATTCGTGTACACACGCCACGAAAATCCATGTCGATATCCCGGTTGGAGAATCGCAAAATCTCCAAGCCAAGACCCGCCAGGAATTGAGAACGTTCAGCATCATAAGCAAGCCCCTGGGTTTCATAATGCTGAGATCCATCCACTTCAATGACCAGTCTGGCCGAAGCGCAGTAAAAGTCTACAATGAATCTGCCGACAATCCGTTGTTTGTAAATCTTCACCGGATATTTGCGCAAAAAAAGATACCAGAGCTTACGTTCGTGTGGTGTCATTTCCCTGCGGAGCCGCCGGGCATTTTCTAATTGGGTCTTGTCTTTGGGTACGGTCATTGTTTACCCTCTCCGTCCTCGCTGCGCTCGGCCACCTCTCCCATAGGGAGAGGCAAGGGGTGCTCGCATGAATCTGCTTTACACAATACAAAGGGCAGGCACGGCAGATTATACCGCCGTGCCTGTTAACTGTCTAATACCCCCCGCCGCTTTGCAGCGGCGGGGCAAAAGCCTTATCGATCGTCCAGATCGTCATCGTCGTCATGGTCGCCGGTGGTTGCGATCTCGCCGTAGCGAACCCGGCGCTTCAACTTCATTTCCTCCACCTGCTTGTGGATCAGTTCCTTGACAAAGAGCGGGTCCTTCACATTTTTCAGCACCAGCGTGGGCGTGGTTCTGTCGGAGGACAGCACCGTGATGGTTCCCACGCCGAACAGGCGCTGGAACAAGTTGCGTCTGGTGTCGATATCCCGCACCCGGTAAAGAAGGACTTCATCATCCTTGATGTTCAGAAATCCCTGGGACAGGAACAGCCGATCCTCGGACATCTGATAGCGGGTAAAGGACAGGGGCATCCCCAGATGACGCTTGCGGTCTTTCCAAAGGTATTCAATGGTAATGGACACTGTACATTCCTCCCTTGTTACTTTTCTATAGTTTACCTCTGCAAGGAAAGAATGTCAAGAAAGGAATTTTCGCCTACAGAATCAAACAGATCAGCCCCGTCGCGCCCTCGTTGACGATTCTCGTCAGTGTCCCCCGGAACTTGCCTCTGACCTCCTCCGGCATTCCCAGCAGCTTCGTGGTCAGCCCCTCTTGAATCAGGTCGTACACGGATTTCCCGAAAATGTTGCTCTGCCACAGCTTTTCCGGGTCTTCGCCCATGAGGGAATTGACCAGATCCTGGGATTGCTTTTCGTCCCCCACCATGGGGTTGATCTCCGTGTCGATATCCACCCGCACCATGTGAATGGAGGGCGCCCCCGCCTTCAGCTTCACGCCGTAAGCGCCGCCCTTGCGGATGATCTCCGGCGTTTCCAGCTTCATTTCCTCCGCCGCGGGCATCACCACGCCGTAACCCGTCGCCCGGACGGCGGAAAGGGCGTCGGAAATCTTATCGTATTCCTGCTTGACCTGAGACAGCTCGGTGAGCAGCTGCAACAGCTGGGCGTCGCTGCGGATGGGCATTCCCGCCCGGGCGCTGAGGATTTCATAGAACAGCGCCTCCGGGAACACGATGGCGCAGATCACGCTGCCGCTGCCCAAATCCACACTGCGCAGGCTGTAGTCCTGCACCTGGAGCAGCTCCCGCAGTCCGGCCAGCACCCCTTCCGCCTGACCCAAGGTGTGTATCTCCTCCGCCATTTCCAGCAGCGCCTGATACAGCGCCGCCTTCACGGGATGCTCCGGCTCCAGCGCGTCCATCCACCGGGGGAGATGTACCCGCAGCTCGCTCATGGGGAAGGTGTACAGCAGCGCCTTCATAAGCTTTCCGATGCCCTCGGCGTCCAGCGACTGACAGTCCGCCACGATGGGCTCCAGACCGAAGGTGCTTTGCAGATACGCCTTCACTTCCCCCGCCGCCTCCCCCGCCGGGTTGCGGGAGTTGACGATCACCAGGAAGGGCTTCCCCGTTTTCTGCATGTCGGTGATGGCGCGCTTTTCCGCCTGTACGTAATCCTCCCGGGGAATTTCCGTAATGGTTCCGTCGGTAGTCACCACAATGCCGATGGAGCAATGCCCCTCCATGACCTTTTTCGTCCCCAGCTCCGCCGCTTCCGTCATGGGAATCTCATGGTCGTACCAGGGGGTGGTCACCATCCGGGGTGCGCCGTCCTCCTCCGCGCCCACTGCGCCGTCCACCATGTATCCCACGGAGTCGATCAGCCGCACCCGCAGCTTTGTGACCCCGTCCGGGGAAATCTCCACCGCCTCCTCGGGGACAAACTTCGGCTCCGAGGTCATGATGGTCTTCCCGGAGCCGCTCTGGGGCAGCTCATCCCTGGCGCGTTCCTTGCGATAGGGGTCGGAGATGCCGGGAATCACCAGCTCCTCCATAATCCGTTTGATGAGGGTCGATTTTCCGGTACGCACCGGCCCGACCACGCCCACATAAATATTGCCGCCGGTTCTGGCAGCAATGTCCGCATAAATTTGATCCATAGCCAGCCTCCTTCTCGGCAGGAGAAAGGCTCCTGCGCTTGGTTAGTGCATGGTATGTCCCCGGCGGAGGGTTTAGAACCGGGCTTTGGACGATTGCTCTCCCCCATGCGGATATGCCGCGTTTTTCATAGGACAAATACCGGGATTTTATGAAAAAACCATTTGACAAATGACGCAAAAGCCTATATAATATCTAGGCACGACTGTGAGAAGGGGGAAAAGTATGCTGCTGGGGCTTTCTAAAATCATTGATTGTCCGGGCGCGTCGGTTTCCTTTTCCACAAGCGTTGACCTGAGTGATCTTTGTTACGGTGTCAGCTACCCTGTGTCCGAGCCGGTTGCGGCGGAAGGCACGGTGCGGAACACCGCGGGCGTCCTCGTGATGACCGGTGCAATTTCCACCTGCATCCACGGCACCTGCGACCGCTGCGCCAGAGACTTTGACCGGGAAGTCCGCTTCCCCATCGATGTGGTTCTGGTGACGGAATTGGCCGACGAAGAGAACGAAGACGAGTGGGTATTCCCTCTGGAGGGAGACAGCGCCGATCTGGACGACATTGTGCGGACGGTTTTCGTCCTGAGTCTGGATTCCAAGCTGCTGTGCAGGGAGGACTGCAAGGGCATTTGCCAGCGCTGCGGCAAAAACCTGAACGACGGCCCCTGCAATTGCCAGAAGGAGCTGGATCCCCGATTTGCTGCTTTGAAGCAGCTTCTTGAGAAGTAAGTCCAAAATGAATGCTGTAAAAAGCAGTTTGACCAAGGAGGTGTCACCATGGCTGTTCCTAAGTGTAAAGTGTCCAAGGCCCGCCGCGATAAGCGCCGTGGCTCCAACTGGAAGCTGTCCGCTCCCAGCGTAGCGGTTTGCCCCAAGTGCGGCGAGCCCGTCATGCCCCACAGAGCCTGCAAGGCTTGCGGTACCTACAATGGCCGTCAGGTCGTGGCTGTCGAGGCTGAGTAAGCTAACAAGCGGAAAGCAGAGGAAGGTGCGTCGCGCCTTCCTCTTTTTCCATGTCTTTTTGAGGGAAACTCTGATGAAATCGCCTTCGGCTGACAGCGGATCTTTTCCCCCAGCTGTGCGGTTTCAAAAGCGGGAAATACACAAAGTATTCCTCCGCTTTTGAAACCTTCATCTGGTGAAAAATCTCTCGCTGTCAGCTCTCGTCGATTTCATCAGAGCTTCCCTAGAAAGTAATATTCACCAAAAGTGCTCTGTTAAATTTGTATGAATCCCCTTTTTTGCATTGCTTTTGCTGGGAAGATGTGTCATAATAAGTAAGTTAATCGGTCACATGGAAAGGAAGTGTTACCATGGCAAAACCTCTGGTCGCCATCGTCGGGCGACCCAATGTGGGCAAATCCATGCTTTTCAATAAACTCACAGGGCAGCGCACCTCCATTGTGGAGGACACCCCCGGCGTCACCCGGGACAGGATTTACGGCAGCTGCGAATGGTGCGGGCGCACCTTCTCCCTGGTGGATACCGGTGGCATCGAGCCGGGTACGGACAGCGAAATGCTCAAATTCATGCGCCGTCAGGCGGAGATCGGCATTGAGCTGGCCGACGCCATTATCATGGTGGTGGATGTGCATTCCGGCGTCACCGCCGCCGATCAGGACGTGGCCACCATGCTGAGGAAGTCCGGCAAGCCCATTGCGCTCGCCGTGAACAAGTGCGACTCCGTCGGCCCCGTGAATCCCGATGTGTACGAGTTTTATAGTCTCGGCATCGGCGACCTGTTTGAGACCTCCGCCATCCACGGCCACGGCACCGGCGATCTGCTGGACTGGGTTCTGGAAAACATCCCGGAGGATTCCGGCGAGGAGGAGGACAGCGACGTCATTAAAGTCGCCATCGTTGGCAAGCCCAACGTGGGCAAGTCCAGCCTGTTAAACCGGATTCTCGGCGAGGAGCGGGTCATCGTCTCCGACGTGGCCGGCACCACCCGGGACGCCATCGACTCCTATTTTGAAAACGAAACCGGGAAATACTGCTTCATCGACACCGCCGGTATGCGCCGGAAAAGCAAGGTGGACGACGCCATCGAAAAATACTCCAACATGCGCTCCATCAGCGCCATCGACCGGGCGGACGTGTGCCTGATCCTCATCGACGCCAACGACGGCGTCACCGAGCAGGACACCAAGATCGCCGGTCTTGTCCACGAGGCGGGCAAAGCCGCCGTCATCGTGGTCAACAAGTGGGACGCGGTGGAGAACAAGGAAACCAACACCATGCGGGACATGGAGACAAAGGTTCGTCAGGGCTTAAGCTACATGCTCTACGCCCCGGTGCTGTTCCTCTCCGCCCTTACCGGGCAGCGGGTGGACAGGCTCTTCCAGGTCATTCAGGACGTTCACGCCCAGAATACCAGCCGCATCACCACCGGCGCGCTGAACAGCGTCCTGGCCGACGCCACCGCCCGGGTGCAGCCGCCTACGGATAAGGGCCGCCGCCTGAAGATTTTCTACATGACCCAGGCCAGCACCAAGCCGCCCCATTTCGTCATTTTCTGCAACGACGCCCGGCTGTTCCACTTCTCCTATCAGCGCTATCTGGAAAACCAGATCCGGGAGGTCTTCGGTCTGAACGGCACCCCCATCCGCATCACCATCCGGCAGCGGGGCGACAAGGAGGACGAATGATGCTCCAGAGAATTCTTATTACCGCCCTTGTCTCCTATTTTCTCGGCAACCATAACGGTGCCATCTGCGTCAGCGCCATGCTTCACGACGACGTGCGCAGCCATGGCAGCGGCAACGCGGGGCTGACCAACTTCATCCGCAGCTACGGCGCGGGACGCTCCGCGATGGTCATTGCCATTGACGTCGGCAAAGCCGTCCTCGCCTGTCTGCTGGGCGCTCTTGTGTTCGAGCCTTACGGTCTGCGTCTGGAGGGGATGACCCTCGCAGGTGTCTGTGTAATGCTGGGGCATGATTTCCCCGCCTTACAGGGCTTCCGGGGCGGCAAGGGCATTTTAAGCGGCTGGTTCATCGCATGGACGATCGACTGGCGCATCGGGCTGCTCATCGGCGTTGTTTTCTTCGTGACTTATCTGATTACGAAGTACGTCTCTCTTGGCAGCGTGCTGGCCTCCATTACCTTTGCCGTGGGCTTTGTCGTCTTTCAGCATGACCACGTGTACGTTATGGCCGGGGGTATTTTCATGGGCGCGCTGTGCGTCTTCATGCACCGGGCAAACATCCTCCGCCTGATTCGGGGCGAGGAACGGAAAACCAATCTCTTTGGGAAAGGAATCAAATCATGAAAGCAGCAGTTGTTGGCAGCGGCGCCTGGGGTACCGCTCTGGCCGTCCGTCTGTGCAAAAACGGTCACGACGTGACCATGTGGACGTACGAAAAGGACAAGATTCCGGAAATGCTGGAAACCCATCACAATCCCCGCCTTCCCGCGGCGGTATTGCCGGAAGCCTTAAAAATCAGCGGCGATTACGATTGCGTCAGGGGCTGCAAGCTGGTGGTCATGGCAAGCCCCTCCTTCCCTCTGCGCGCCGTCAGCCGGGGCGTGGCGCCTTACATTGACGGTGACGCCGTGGTGGTCTCCGTCACCAAGGGCTTGGAGCAGAACACCCACATGCGCATGAGCCAGGTGGTCGCCCAGGAGACCGGCAAGAACGTCGTCGCCCTCACCGGCCCCAGCCACGCCGAGGAGGTCTGCATCAATCTTCCCACCGGCTTACTCGCGGCCAGCACCAATCAGGCGCTGGCGGAATTTGTGCAGGACGCCTTTATGGCAGATACCCTCCGGGTGTACACCAGCCCCGACCCCGTGGGCGCGGAGCTGGGCGCGGCGCTGAAAAACGTCATTGCCCTGTGCGCCGGTATCACCGACGGTCTGGGCTTCGGGGACAACGCCAAGGCCATGCTCATGACCCGTGGCCTGACGGAGACAGCCCGTCTGGGCGTGGCGCTGGGTGCGAAAAAGGAAACCTTCGCTGGGCTTGCCGGTGTGGGCGACCTGATCGTCACCTGCACCTCCATGCACTCCCGCAACCGTCGGGCTGGCATCCTCATCGGTCAGGGTAAGGATCCCCAGACCGCCATGAAGGAGGTCGGCGCGGTGGTGGAGGGCTATTATGCCGCCAAATCCGCCTATGAGCTGGGCAAGGCAAAGGGCATTGATATGCCCATCACCGACGCCGCCTACAAGGTGCTTTACGAGGGTGCAGACGTAAAAGACGCCGTTCAGGCGCTTCTCTCCCGCCAGCGCAAATCCGAATCCGAGGACGCGGGCTGGCAATAACTTCATACGGAAAATGGCATCCCGGGCGGGCAATGTCACTAAGGAGTACGAATATATGAGAAAAGCAGCTATTTCTTCCATTATTGCTATTATCTTAGGATACCTTGGCACTGTATTTGGAGCCGAAATAATGAATTGGCCTCAGCTTGGTTCAATTCTTGCAATTGTTGTAATGGGGTCTGCAATCATTACCTCTTTGGAAAAGGGCAAATAATTGCTTGGCAACATCCTGTTTAAATTTATTCTCTTGGAGTCTGTTTTTAGAGAAATTAAAATATGTTACAGGTTTTTCCCACAGGGTAAAGATATGTGTGACATGTTGCTTTTGTTAAAAAAGCGGAGATTCGTACAAAAGGTGGAAATGGTATGATGGATAAATATAAAATACTTAATCGGGATGCTATTAAGTATATTGCTATGTTTTTAATGTTGTTGAATCATATATCAACGATTTTTATGAAGTCAGGAAAATTATGGTCAGAGCTTTTTATAGATTTGGGATATTTTACAGCAATTGTAATGTGTTACTTTCTTGTTGAAGGATATCAATATACGCATTCAAAAAAGAACTATGCAATCAGATTGTTAATTTTTGCTTTGATCTCTGAATTTCCATATTGTTTTGCTTTTACGGAAAGTGGAATATTGGAATTTCAAGGACTTAATATGCTATTTACCCTATTAATTTGTTTTTGTATTCTGACTGTAGTTGAAAAAGTGTCAAATATAGTTTTAAAAATCATCTGTGTGCTAGGGTTGATTCTGCTCTCTCTGATTTCGGACTGGGCATTATTAGCACCTATATTTACATTGTTATTTATTTGGAGTCGTAATTCAGAAATTAAAATCAAATATGCATTTGCTGTTTCAATGTTGTTATTTGGAACTTTCAATTTCTTAGGCGGTATTGGAAGATTTTCTATAAAAACAAATATAATTTATGCAATAGGAAGTATGTTGGGTATTGCACTTGCCGGAATTGCAATCATATATTTTTATAATGGCAAACGAATGAATAAAGGAAAGAAATTCTCTAAGTGGTTCTTTTATTTCTTCTATCCTGTACACCTATTTATATTAGGATTGATCAGAGTTTGTTTTTTCTGATATTTTCAAAAGCTGACCGTTTTTCCCGGTAGTGTCAAGAGTTATGCGCAAAATTGTTGGTAGTGTCAAGAGATATGCGCAAAATTGTTTACGGCTCTGGTAGAAATCTATTACAGGGGGCGGCTTAACCGCCCTTTGAAATACGCCAAATGGCATCCCATCCGGGATGCCATTTTCATATTTTCACATCGGGAAAATACTGCTCCGCGAAATCCACCTTTTCCACCCGGAAGGACTTGCCGTTGAGATAGGCCAGAGACCCGGCGTCCGTGGTGAAGGTGAAGGTCAGTTTGTAGGAATACAGCGCCTGATAGCTCCGGTCGAAGCGCTTGTCCAGCTTGCCGTACTTGCCGTCTCCCAGCAGGGGGTGTCCCGCGTGGGCGAACTGAGCGCGAATCTGATGCGTGCGGCCGGTGATCAGCTCGCACTCTACAAGTGAAAGTCCCGCCGCAGTTGCGAGGGTTTTGTAATTGGTCTGGCAGGTCTTGCTGCCGGGCTGGGGCGTGTCCGTGACGTACACCCGGTTTTTCTGGGCGTCCTTGAAGAGATACCCTTTCAGGCTCCCCTCTTTGGGTTTGGGACTCCCCTCCACAATGGCAAGGTACCGCTTATCGATCTCCCGATCCTTGATCTTCTGGTTCATCACCCGCAGGGCTTCCGCGGTCTTGGCGGCAATCACAATGCCCCCGGTGTTCCGGTCAATGCGGTTGCACAGCGCCGGGGTAAAGGCGTTTTCCTCCCGGGGACGCCACTCCCGCTTCTGGTACAGGTAAGATTGGATGTGGTCGATCAGGGTGCGGCCATATTCCGCGCCGTCGTGGGGATGCACCGCAAGGCCAGGGCGCTTGTCCACAAGCAGAATGTTTTCGTCCTCGTAGACGATGTTCAGCTTGGGATTCGCCACGGTGAGATAGGCGTTGTCCTCCCGGGGCTTGTCGAAAAATTCGTCGTTGATATACAGCTGCAAGACATCGCCCTCTTGCAGCCGGGTGTCCCGGTCGATGCGCTTGCCGTTGCACTTGATGCGCTTGATGCGGATATATTTCTGCGCCAGGGATGCCGGAAGCAGCGGAACTGCCTTCGCAAGAAAGCGGTCTAGGCGCTGCCCCGCGTCATTCCGGCCGATGGTAAACTCTTTCATGTGTTTCTTCCCATGTTTTCGTCGAAATGTTGGTTGACCTGCTCCGTGAATTCCAGCGCGGCGTTGTAGCCGAGCTTTTTCTGACGGTTGTTCATGGCGGCAACCTCCAGAATCATGGCAAGGTTCCGCCCCGGGGTGATGGGGATGGTGTTCATGGGAACCTTGACCCCCAGCAGCTCCATGTACTGCTCCTCCAGACCCAGCCGGTCATAGACCTCCTGGGTGTTCCAGGGGACGATGTTCACGATCAGGTTGATCTCGTTTTCCGTGCGGACGGCGCCCATGCCGAACAGCTTCGCCACGTTGACGATGCCGATGCCCCGCAGCTCGATGTAATTGCGGATCAGCTCGGGAGCGGTACCCACCAGCGAGTTTGTGGAGACCTTGCGGATTTCCACGGCGTCGTCGGCGATCAGCCGGTGGCCGCGCTTGAGCAGCTCCACGGCGGCCTCACTTTTGCCGATGCCGCTGTCGCCGATCAGGAGAATGCCCTCGCCGTAGACCTCCACCAGCACGCCGTGGCGGGTGATCCGGGGTGCCAGCGCGGCTTTCAGGTAGGTGATGATGGTGGAAACGATGGTGCTGGTGGCTTCCTTGGTGCGCAGGACGGTAACATTGTGCTTCTGCGCCATCTGGAGGCACTCGGCGTGAGGCGGGATGTCCCGGGCAATGAGCAGCGCCGGGAATTTGTAGGAAAACAGCCGGTCGAAGATCGCGCCCCGCTCCTTGGGCTGCAGTTTGTCCACATAGCTCATTTCCACATTGCCCATGACCTGCAAACGCATAGGCTCGTAATGGTCAAAATAGCCCGCCAGCTGAAGGCCGGGTCTTGCCACGTCCTCGACGGTGATGCGGATGGCGTCAAAATCCGTGGACGCATAGGTGACTTCCAGATTAAATTCCTTTACCAGCGTTTTCAGCGGCACACTGTATGTATCCGTCATGGTTTTCACCCCGAAAGCAAGCTTTTCCCCACCATTATACCCGTACAGGGCGGGAATATCAATACATTTCAAAAAAACAAATTATTTTGAAAAAAACACTTGCATTTTACCGCGAAATCTGATATCATATCTAAGCGCCTGTGAATTGGCGTATTTATCGAGTCATTATCGGATGGGAGGTGCTAGAAAATGGCTAAGTGTGATTTTTGTGGTAAGGGCGTAACCTTCGGTATCAAGGTCTCTCACTCCCACAGACGTTCCAACCGTGCATGGAAGCCCAACGTGAAGCGCGTCAAGGCTGTCGTTAACGGGACCCCCTGCCATGTGTACGCTTGTACCAGATGCCTCCGCTCCAACAAGGTTGAGCGCGCCGTCTGATTATCCTGGCATATAAATCCGCCGCTGAAATTTTCAGCGGCGTTTTTATTTGTCTTCTATTATGTAAAATCGATGCTTCCCCTTCCGGGGAAGCATCGTTCGTTTCACCATATCCAATTTTACAGCAGCGCCATCACGGCATCGGCGTACTGGGCGGCAGTGGCTGCGGTGCCGTCGCTCCTGACTTCCACTTTGCACGCCTCCATGGCCTTTTCCAGCCGCGCGGCGGCGTCAACCCGGCAGATGTGGCGAAGCAGCATTGCCGCGGCCTTGATGATGCTGGCGGGATTGGCATAGTCCCCCATGCCCCGCTCCATCATCCGGGGGGCGGAGCCGTGAATCGCCTCAAACATGGCATAGCGGTCGCCCACGTTGGCGCTGCCCGCCGTACCCACGCCGCCCTGAATCTGGGCGGCCTCGTCGGTGATGATATCGCCGTAGAGGTTGGGCAGCAGCACTACCTGGAACTGCTCCCGCAGCGGCTCCTTCAACAAATTTGCCGTCATGATGTCGATGTAGTAATCGTCCACGGTAATGCCGGGATAGTCGGCGGCGACCTCATGGCAGATGGCGGTGAATTTTCCGTCGGTCTTCTTCATGATGTTGGCCTTGGTGACCACCGCCACGTGGGTCTTGCCGTTGTTTTTGGCGTAGTCAAAGGCGGCTCTGGCAATCCGGCGGGTACCCAGGTCGGTCGTGATCTTAAAGTCCACCGCCATGCCGGGCAGCTCCACGCCCCGGCTGCCCAGAACATACTCGCCCTCGGTATTTTCCCGGAAGAACATCCAGTCGATGTTCTTTTCGGGGATGCACACGGGACGGCAGTTGGCATACAAATCCAGTTCCCGGCGCATGGCCACGTTGGCACTCTCCATCTTACCGCCCATGGGAGTGGTGGTGGGGCCCTTCAGCAGCACGTCGCAGGTCTTGATCTCCGCCAGAACATCATCGGGGATGGCCTTGCCGCAGGCCATGCGGTTCTCGATGGTCAGCCCCTCAATCTGCCTGATAACGATGGAACCCGCCGCAATTTCCTCCGCCAGCAGCTTTTCCAGCACTCGGGTGGCCTGCGCCGTGATGATGGGGCCGATACCGTCGCCGTCAATGACGCCGATGGTCACCTGCTTTTTGGTGGCAAAGTCCGTCTTTTCCCCGTTCATGTTCCGGATTCGCTCCAGCTGCTCCTCCAGCAGCTTCTGAAACGCCTCACAGGCAAGTGTAATTTCCTTCATTATTGTCCGCCCTCCTTTGTGTAGTTCAGCAGTCCACCTGCCAGCAGAATCGCCCTCTGACGCCCCGTCAAAGCGCAGTTTACATAAAACTTAAAGCCGTCGTCGGCGGTAACCGCGAGTCTGCCCCGCTCCATGCCGCCGGAAATGTCCGAAATGGTCAGAACCGCGTCCTGGCTCAGCTTGTCGTAGTCCTCCGGATTTTCAAAGGTCACCGGCAAGATGCCCGCGTTAATCAGGTTCGCCACGTGGATTCTGGCGAAGGACTTGGCAATGACGCACCGGATGCCCAGGTACATCGGCACCAGTGCCGCGTGCTCCCGGGAGGAACCCTGCCCGTAGTTGCTGCCGCCCACGACGATGCCGTCTCCCGCCGCCTTGGCTCTCTCGGCGAAGGTGGGGTCGCAGACCTCGAAGCAGAATTTGCTCAGGTAGGGGATGTTCGACCGGTAGGGCAGAATCTTCGCGCCGGCGGGCATGATGTGGTCGGTGGTGATGTTGTCGCCCACTTTCAGCACCGGCTTCGCCGTCAGGCTGTCGGCAAATGGCTTGCTCTTGGGGAATTCCTTGATGTTGGGGCCGCGAAGCACCTGAGCGTCCGCCGCCTTGTCTGCGGGGAGAGGGGGCAGCACGGCAGAGTCATTTACAAGGAATTTCTCCGGCATGGTCACGTGCAGCGGCTCGTCAATGGTGGTCGGGTCGGTGATATATCCCGTCAGGGCGGAAGCCACGGCGGTTTCGGGGGAAACCAGATACACCTGCCCGTCCCGTGTTCCGGAACGGCCCAGGAAGTTCCGGTTGAAGGTTCTTAAGGAAACGCCGCCGGAATTGGGGGAGAAGCCCATGCCGATGCAGGGGCCGCAGGCGCATTCCAGCAGCCGCGCGCCGCTGGCGAGAATGTCTGACAATGCGCCGCAGTCACTGAGCATGGTCAGCACCTGCCGGGAGCCGGGGGACACGGACAGGCTGACGGAGGGGTGAACGGTCTTCCCCTTCAGCATGGCGGCGACCTTAAGCATGTCATACAGGGAGGAATTGGTGCAGGAGCCGATGCACACCTGATCGACCTTCACATCCTTCAGCGTCTCCACAGCAACCACGTTGTCCGGGCTGTGGGGGCAGGCGATCATGGGCTTGAGGGTACTCAGGTTAATGTCGATGATCTTATCGTATTCCGCGTCCGGGTCGCTGGACAGGGGAACGTAGTCCCCTTCCCTGCCCTGCGCTGCCAGGAACTTTCTCGTGACCTCGTCGGAGGGGAAGATAGAGGTGGTCGCGCCCAGCTCGGTACCCATGTTGGTGATGGTGCCCCGCTCCGGGACGGACAGGGTGGCAACGCCCTCGCCGCCCCACTCGATAATCGCGCCCACGCCGCCCTTGACGGAGAGGATGCGCAGCAGCTCCAGGGACACATCCTTGGCGGTGACATAGGGTCTGAGCTTGCCCGTCAGGTTCACCTTGTACATTTTGGGCATGGTGATGTAGTACGCGCCGCCGCCCATGGCCACCGCCACGTCCAGCCCCCCCGCGCCGAAGGCCAGCATACCGATGCCGCCGCCAGTGGGGGTGTGGCTGTCGGAGCCGATGAGGGTCTTGCCGGGCTTGCCGAAGCGTTCCAGATGCACCTGATGGCAAATGCCGTTGCCCGGGCGGGAGAAATACACGCCGTGCTTTGCGGTGACGGTCTGCAAATAGCGGTGATCGTCGCTGTTCTCAAAGCCGCACTGGAGGGTGTTGTGGTCGACGTAGGCAATGCTCAGTTCCGTCTTCACTCTGGGAATGCCCATGGTCTCGAATTCCAGATAGGCCATGGTGCCGGTGGCGTCCTGGGTCAGGGTCTGGTCGATGCGCAGCGCCACCTCGCTGCCGGGGGTCATGTCTCCGGACACCAAATGGGATGCAATGATTTTCTGTGCAATTGTCTTACCCATGATTTATGAATCCTCCCAACATGTGCTTTTTCGCGTTTTCGATATGCTTCGCCATCAGGCTTTCCGCCAAATCCGCGTCGCCGGAGGCCATGGCGTCGAAAATCGCCTTGTGTTCCTTCCGGGTGTTGACGGTGCGGGACCAGTCCTCCATGGAAATGCGGCGGTAGCGCCGGGTTTTCCGGTGCAGCGGAATCAGCGTGTCCATGATCACGGTGCGCTTGCTCAGGTAGCAGATCAGGTCGTGGAACTGTTCGTCCACCTGCCGCAGCTGCTCCGCGTCCCCCTTATCATAGTAGAAGTCCTGAAGGTCGACAATGTGGGTCAGCTCGGCAAGTCCCTCGGGGGTCATGTTCTTCGCGGCGTAGTAGGCGGCAAGCCCCTCGATGCGCTGGCGGATGTTCATGATGTCCTCCAGGTCTTCCTCGGTGATGCCCACCACCCGGGAGCCTTTGCCGGTATCCTCAATGAGCCGCTCCTGTTCCAGGCGGCGCAGCGCATCCCGGATGGGGGTGCGGCTGACGCCCAGCTGATCCACCAGCTTCAGCTCCGTCAGAATTTCTCCCCGGGGATAGACGCCCTGAATGATGTCATTCTCCAGCTTCTCGAAGACCTGATCGGCCAGAGACGTGGTTTTGAATTGATTCATATTCTTCTCCTTACCCTCTTTCGGCAAAGTCCGGGGCAAGCTGCCGGATTTTCTCTTTCAGCTCCCGTTCCGTCATGACCGTCTGGCGGCCGTCCTCGTACTGCCGGTCTACCCATTCCTTCATGGCGACCACCAGCGGCGATTTTTTGTCCAGCTTTTTGTCGTCTTCCAGATGATAGGTCTGGTTGATCCAGTAGGCGACGCCCGCAAGGCCGGAGGTTTTGCTGATCTGCACCGTGGCGGGCTTGTTCAGGATTTTCTTGGTGTCGAAAATGGTGTAGATTTCCTCGTCCTTCATCAGTCCGTCGGCGTGGACGCCCGCCCGGGTGACGTTGAAGGCACTGCCCACAAAGGGCGTCATGGGCGGGATACGGTAGCCGATCTCGTTTTTGAAGTAATCGGCGATTTCCGTGATGACCGTGGTGTCCATGCCGTCCAGAGATCCCCGCAATGACGCGTACTCGAACACCATGGCTTCCAGCGGCACATTGCCCGTCCGCTCGCCGATGCCGAGCAGGGAACAGTTGACGGCGCAGGCGCCGTAGAGCCACGCCGTGGAGGCGTTGGCCACGCCCTTATAAAAATCGTTGTGTCCGTGCCATTCCAGATGCTCGCTGGGGACGTCGGAATAGTGCTGCAAGCCGTAGATAATGCCTGCCACGCTTCTGGGAAGCGCCGCCTCGGTGAAGGGGACGCCGTAGCCCATGGTATCGCAGGCGCGAATCTTCACCGGCACCCCCGCTTCCCGGCTCAGCCGCTGCAATTCGTTGACAAATGGCACCACGAAGCCGTAGAAATCCGCCCGGGTGATGTCCTCCAGGTGGCAGCGGGGAATGACGCCGGCATTAAAGGCCTCCTTCACCGTGGCAAGGTAGTAGTCCATGGCCTGACGTCTCGTCATCTTCATTTTCTTGAAGATGTGGTAGTCCGAGCAGGAGACCAGAATGCCGGTTTCCTTGATGCCCAGGTCATGCACCAGCTGGAAGTCTTCCTTTGTCGCCCGAATCCAGCTGGTGATCTCCGGGAATTTGAGGTCCAGCGCCATGCACTTTTCGATGGCCTCCCGGTCTTTTTTGCTGTAGATGAAGAACTCCGTCTGGCGGATGATGCCGTAGGGGCCGCCCAGCTTGCTCAGCAGCTTGTAGATGTTCACGATCTGGTCAACGGAGTACGGCTCCACGGACTGCTGACCGTCCCGCAGGGAGGTGTCCGTAATCCAGATTTCCTCGGGCATGGACATAGGCACCCGGCGGTGGTTGAACGCCACCTTGGGAATGGTGCCGTAGGAATACACATCCCGCTGCAAATTCGGTTCCGCCACATCCTGGAGGGAATATTTGTAGGATTTCTGCTCCAACAGGTTGGTCTTACTGGAAATCTCTAGCATAGAGGAAGCCCCTTTCCGCTTTTCTGTTTCAATGTATACAATTATACAAACATGCAATGATTTGTCAATGCACGAATACAACAAAAAACGGTCTGCCGCAGCAGACCGTTTGGTCATGTTTCTACCCCAGCATTACGTCCAGAAGCATCATCACCGCGAACCCCAGGATAATGCCCATGGTGGCGCAGTAGGGCTGCTCCTTCTGATTTTGCTGACACTCCGGTATCAGCTCGTGCACTGCCACCAGAATCATCGCCCCGGCGGCGAAGGCAAGGGCGTAGGGCAGAATCGCTTCCACCGTCACCACCAGCAGCGCGCCGATCACCCCGGAAACCGGCTCCACCAGACCGGAAGCCTGCCCCAGCAGAAAGCTTCTGCGCCGGGAATAGCCCTCGCGGCGCAGCGGCACGGACACCGCCGCCCCCTCCGGAAAATTCTGCAAACCGATGCCCACGGCGATGGACACCGCCCCCATCAGCCCATCCGGGCTTGCGCCGGTTCCCAGCGCCCCAAAGGCCACGCCCACGGCAAGCCCCTCGGGGATATTGTGCAGGGTGATGGACAGCACCAGCATGATAATACGGTTCAAGCGTTCCCCGGGCATTCCCATGCCCGCTCTCTTTCTGGCAAGGCCTACGGCCTTATCCGACCCCCACAGAAACAGCGCCCCCAGCAGGAACCCGGATACCGCCACAAGCCAGGCAGGGGTATTTCCCGCGGCTTCCGCCCGCTGGATGGCGGGCTGCAACAGCGACCAGAAACTGGCCGCGATCATCACGCCGGAGGAAAACCCCAACATTAGATTCAGCGCCCTGGCACTGGGGGATTTGAAAAAGACCACCGTGGCAGCGCCAAGTGCCGTCACAAACCAAGTCCCCAGTGTCGCCGCCAGCGCCAACCAGACATAATGTTCCACATCGCACCTCCCGTAACCATTATAGCGTTCGGGAGGCGATTCGGTGCATACGTTTGTCGAAAAAGCCGTTTGGAAACTACCTTTCCAGCCTGGAAATCAGCGCCGTGCCGTTTTCCCGCAGCCATTTCCGCCGGTTCTCGAAATCCGGTAAGACCCGCCCGACCTCCGCCCAGAAGCGGGCGGAGTGGTTCATTTCCTTCCGGTGGCACAGCTCGTGGACGACCACATAGTCCAGCACCTCCGGCGGCGTGAGCATCAGCAGGCAGTTAAAGCTGAGATTGCCCTTGCCGCTGCAGCTCCCCCACAGGGTATGCTGGCTGCGGATGGCGATTCTGCCGTAGGTCACGCCCACCAGCGGGGCAAAATAGGCGACCCGTTCCGGTACTGTTTGCCGCGCCTGACAGGCAAGCGCCTGTAGCTGCCCGTCCGAAAAGGCAGGAAGCCGCGCCGCGGCGGTCTGCTTTTCCAGATGCTTCTCAATCCAACCGGATTTGCTTTCCACAAATCGCCGGATATCCCCATTGGACATCCGCTTTGGGCATCGCACCAGCACCTCACCCCCGGGGACGATCTGCAGGGAAACGGTTCTGCGGCTGCTGCGGATAACGCGGTATGGGATATTGCATTTTTCCACTTTATCGTTCATAATTCCTTCAAATAATCTCATTTTAATCCATTTCCAGAATTTACAGCTTGAAAATTGATTACGAATCGGTTACAATCCTTTTGTCTTCGCGAGGCAAATACTGAAACAGGAGGTTGGCAAGATGTTCTTTTTCAATTGCAGCACCAACAATTCTGATTGCAGCTCCATTTGGCAGCTGCTGAGCCGTCTGTGCGGTTTCGGCTGCTGAGGAAATTTTGTAGCCTTGGGCGATCCCGTGTTTTGCGGGGTCGCCTTTTTTGTCATGTCCAAAAACGCAGTACCGAAAATTTCCGGTACTGCGTCTTTTGTAGCGTTATACGCCGCCGCGGATTTCCAGGAGCTTTCCCTTGAGGTCGTTCTCCATCTTCGCCATTTCCGCTTCGGCGGCAATGCGCTTCTCCCGGCCCTCGGACTGAATCTTCATCACGTCGTCCAGCGTCTGAATCAGCTCGGCGTTGGTCTTTTTCAGGGTCTCGATGTCCACGATGCCCCGCTCGGCTTCCTTGGCGGTCTCCACGGACGCCATGTGCAGCTTCTCGGCGTTCTGCTTCAGCAGGGCGTTGGTGATGTCGTTGACCTGACGCTGAGCCTGAGCGGCCTCGTTGGAGTGGGCAATGCCCAGCGCAAGAACCATCTGGTTCTTCCACAGGGGGATGGTGTTCATCAGCGTGGTCTGAATCTTCTCCACCATCACATTGTCGTTGTTCTGAATCATCCGGATCTGGGGCGCGGTCTGGATGGAAATGGTGCGGGTCAGCTCCAGATCGTAGATCTTCTTCTCGAACCGGTTGCACTTGTCCGCCAGGTCTTTTGCCGCCTGGGCATCCTCTGCAAGGCCGGTGGCCTGCGCCGTGGCTTCCAGCTCCCTGAGCTTGCCTTCCCGTACCTCCTGGAGCTTCTTCTTGCCTGCCAGAATGTACATGCTCAGCTCCTTGAAGTAGGCAAGGTTCTGCTCGTACATTTTATCCAGCATCGCGGAATCCTTGAGCAGCCGCACCTGATGCTGCTGGAGGGCGTCGCCGATCTTCTCCACGTTGACCTCCGCCTTGGCGTAGCGGCTCTTCATGACCTCCAGCTTGTTCGCCTGCTTGCGGAAGAAGCCAAGGAAGCCCTTTTCCTCCTCGGCGTCGAAGCCCTTCAGCTCGCCCACCACGTTGACGATCAGGTCGCCCACCTCACCCAAGTCCTGGGTGCGCACGTTGGCAAGGGCGGCGTCGGAGAAATCGGCCATTTTCTTCTGGGTTCCCGCGCCGTACTGCAAGATCTGGGCGGTGTTCTCCACATCGATCTTCTGGGCAAAATCATCCACCATCTGCTGCTCCTGGGGCGTCAGCACCGGCTCGGCGGCCTTGGTCTGCTGCAGCTTCGTTTCCTCGGCTACAACCAGCTTGGGCGTGTTTTCCAGCTCCGGCTCCAGAGTCAGGCTGGGGATGGGGGCAGATTCGTTCATATCCTTGTATTCAGCGTCCATAATTGATCTCCTCTTCCTAGTTTTTTATAATGTCTGCTGTTTCTTCACTTGGGATAAGCCGTCCTCCGTCAGTCCCTCCTGGGCAAGCAGGGTGTTGAGAACGGAAATGTCGCTGGAAACGTCCATGGCGGAATCCCGGAACAGGTCGTCCAGCAGCTTCTCAAAGGCCAGGTTCAGCGTGTCCAGTGTGGCCTCGATCTCCTTCTTGGATGCCAGAATGTTCTCCCCCTGCACGGGCTGGGCGTCCATGTCCGCATAGGCGTTCAGGAGCTTCACCGTCATGGGCAGGTAGTAGTCCATCAGCTTCTTCAAATCGGGAACCACCTCCGGGTGCGCCTCCGCCCGCTCAAAGATACGGCGGACAATCAGCTCCATCCGGGAGATTTTCTCAGAAATTTCCTCCCCGGGAATGGCGTCGTTGCAGGCGCGAATCTGGGCAATAAAGGCATTGCCCCGATCCAGAACCTCCTGCACCCGGGGGTCCTGGGGGTTGGGTACCTTCGGTGCGCTGGCCGCGGCCTCCTGCCGCTGACGTTCTTCCAGCGCCAGACGGCTCTGCTCATAATGCCGGTAGGTTTCGTCGCTGGTGATGAGGCAGGTTTCCTCTTTGTCCATATGCCCTTCCAGGAACAGCCCCTTGCCGATCATCTTCCGCAATTCCTTACGGACGAACTTCACGTTTTTTCCCACGCTCCGCGCCAGCCGCTCCAGGGTGCAGTGGGTATTTTCTCCCAGGGTTCTTTTGTACATCTTGAACCGGCTGACCCATCCCAGTTTCCGGATGCCGCTGACGATCAGCCAGATTCCGGCGATGACGCCGCCCGCCGTAATCACGGTGGACGCGACCCCCAGACCGGCTCCCACGATCAGCCTGACCAGCAGGGAAATAAAGGACACGAACCCGGTGAGCAGCGCCATGCCGCCGCCTACGATCTTCACCAGTCCCACGGCGGTCTCGCCGCCGGTTCCGGCATAAAGCACAGGAAGGTCTTTCTTTTCCTCCACGACCGTGGCCTCGACCTCCCGGTAAACGGGTCTGGCAGATTGGGGCGCAGGGCGGGCAGCGGCTTCCATCGCCTTGCGGACGGCCTCGCTTCCCATATCCACGGCCTTGCCCACGGCCTGGCAAACCGTCTGGTTCAGCTTCTGATAGTCGTGGGAATTGACGGCCTTGTCCACAATGTCCTGAATGCTTCTCCCCAGGTCATCCCAGTCCTGATTTTTATTTGCCATACAATCCTCTCCAAAATATATTCCTTATCATTATAGCGTGATTCCCCGAAAAAAACAAGCGATCTGTAAAAAATATGTAACCCTCTCCCCGTCTTCGGAAAATGGCGCAAAAGCCTTGACTTTTTGCCGGTTTCCGTGTAAAATGGCACCGTTTTGTCGAACTTCCGGAAAGAAAGAGAGGGGCTGCCATGGACTGGCGAAGCAGAAGCACCCGGAAGCTGCTGGGAAAAATCGTAACGGTGCAGGTTGACCGTCCCATCGGGTATCTTCACGGCGATATCCTGTACCCCGTCAATTACGGATTTGTTCCGGGGCTGATGGGCGGCGACGGCGAGGAGCAGGACGCCTACATACTGGGCGTGGACACCCCCCTGTCAAGCTTTACCGGCCGGGTCATCGCCGTCATCCGGCGGCACAACGACTGCGAGGACAAGCTGGTGGTCGCGCCGGAGGGGCTTTCGCTCCATCAGGGGCAGATTGCCCAGGCCGTCCGTTTTCAAGAGCAGTATTTTATCAGCACCATCGATTCCATATTTCAAAAATCCTGCGGGGTTGTCCCCTTCCGGCGGCTTGGCGGGAACGCGGAAATTCTGCTCCTGTTCCAGCGGGGTTCCGGAACATGGAGCTTTCCCAAGGGTCACATGGAGGCCGGGGAAACGGAGCAGCAAACCGCCCTCCGGGAGCTTTTCGAGGAAACCGGATTCCGGACGCGGCTGATTCCCGGCGCCAAAGCCACCACGGAATACCGCCTCAGCTCCGCCGCCAGAAAGCGGGTCGTTTTCTTCCTGGGCGAGGTTCACGGTGAGCCGAGGCTCCAGGCCAAGGAAATCGAATCCTGCCGCTGGGCAGCGCCCGGCGAACTGGAACAATATCTTCTGCCCCAGGTCGCAAGCGCCGCAAAAGCGCTGCTTGCCCGGATATAATACTATTTCTTAATAAAATGATTTCATCATTTTATTTAAGGCAGCACCGCACAATTCGGCAAGAAGTCTCAGACAGGATTTTTGTCCCAATTCA
>URBH01000009.1 GCA_900546075.1 uncultured Eubacteriales bacterium
CCGCAATCCTGCGGCCGAATAAAACGCTTTTAAGCGTTTTATTAAAAACTCGTATGAGAATTCCATCTGCGCTCCCCGGCGGTCATTCGCGGAAACACGGGCAAAAAAGATCGCCTGCGGCGTGATCCGGAGGGCATAACCGGGGATTTTTCGGGAAATCAGGAAGATTATGACGAAAAACATCCCTTCAGTAACTTTTTGTGGTTGTAAAATATAAGGCAATGGTGTATAATGCTATGAGTTGCGGAAAATTTCATTCTATGCTCCGGCGACGAAATTCCGGAGCGGAATCACCTGTGGGGGAACTGACATACATGCTGAATAGTAAGAAAATCACGAGATATCTGACGCCCGGCCATCATGTGCATCTTGTGGGAATCGGCGGCGTATCCATGCGGCCGCTGGGTCTGGTGCTGAAGGGCATGGGCATGGAGGTCACCGGTTCGGATATGAACGCATCCGTGTCCACGGATGAGCTGATCGGGCAGGGCATTCCCGTCGCCATCGGACACCGGGCGGAGAATATTGAGGGCGCGGACTGCATCATCCGCACTGCCGCCGCCCACAATGACAACCCGGAGATCGCTGCCGCCCGTGCCGCAGGCATCCCCGTGTTTGAGCGGGCGCAGGCATGGGGCGAGATCATGAAGTCCTACCATAACGCCATCTGCGTCTCCGGCACACACGGAAAGACTACTACCACGTCCATGCTGACCCACATCCTTATGGAAGCGAATATGGATCCCACGGTCATGATCGGCGGCTATCTGCCCCTGCTCCACGCGGGTCATCGGGTCGGCCACGGGGACACCATCGTGCTGGAGAGCTGCGAATACTGCGATTCCTTCCTGAATTTCTTTCCCACCCTGGCAATCGTGCTGAACGTGGAGGCGGATCACCTGGACTATTTCAAAGACCTGGCGGACATTCAGAAGTCCTTCCACAAGTTCGCAGCGCTTGCCACCTTCGGCGTGGTCGCCAACGGCGACGACCCCCATACGGTGCAGGCCATGGAGGGCATCGACTATGTTTCCTTCGGCCTTGGGGAAGGCAACCGCATTCACGCGGCCAACATGCATCCCGACTGGCGGCACTTTGACGTGATCTGCGACGGGAAATACTACTGCCATCTGGACATGGGCGTGCTGGGACGGCACAATGCCATGAACGCGCTGGCGGCGTCGGCCGCCGCCTGGATGATGGGCATTCCCGGGGAGACGGTTTCCAAGGGCATCCAATCCTTCCACGGCGCGGGACGGCGGATGGAGTTCAAGGGCAAGTTCCACGGTGCGGACGTTTACGACGATTATGCCCACCATCCCGACGAGCTGAAGGCGACTCTGGAAGCCGTGCGCTCCATGGGCTACAAGCGGGTGGTGCTGGCCTTCCAGCCCCATACCTATTCCCGCACCAAGGCGCTGTTTGACGACTTCGTCCGGGAGCTGAAAAAAGCCGACGTGGTGGTTCTGGCGGAAATCTACGCCGCCCGGGAGCGGAATACCATCGGCATTTCCTCCGCCCAGCTGGCGGAACAGATCCCCGGCGCGGTGTACTGCGAGACCCTGCCCGACGTCACCGCCTATCTGCGGGAGAACGTCCGGGAGGGGGACATCGTGGTCACCATGGGTGCGGGCGATATCTTCCGTGCCGGTGAGGCGCTGATTAACGGAGAGCAGTAAAAAACGTGCCGGGAAACCGGCACGTCACGGTATATTAAAAAAGCCTCGCAGAGTTTGCCGCCCGCAGGCGGCAAATAAAGTCGGAATCATTTTCTGCCGGGGCGTGTACCTGGCAGAAAATACCTTACAGGCTGCGAAGTGTGCGAGTTGGCCGCCTTCGGCGGCCAAGGAGTGCGCGTAGCAGACTGCAATCCTTTTGTCAAAAAAGGCCAGCGGCCTTTTTTGACAGCCTAAATGTGCCGGGAAACCGGCACGTGTCTTTAAGCGTTTTCTTCATCCAGAACCAGGTGGTCGACGCCGGACAGCTCAAATTCCGACATGTACCGATCCATCCGCGTGACGATCTCGTCGTAATTGTCGTCGGTGATCTCCGGATAGTCCATATCCCGGCGGGAAAGCTCCTCTGCCAGAATCTCGTAAAAAACGTTGTCCTCGTAGCAGGCGATGGCCTCGTGAATCCCGCCCTCCTGATAGGCGCGGGAGGGAACGACGGTGCCGTTCCAATGCTCGGACAGGGCGGGGGACAGGGCAAACAGTTTGCTCTCCAGATTGTCATAGTCGGCGAAGCGGTCTTCGCCACGGGTGGAGTTCAGCACCCAGTTTCCGATGTACACCAGATCCAGCAGCCGGCGGAATTCTTTCGGTGTCAGATTGATCTGCATACATACCCTCCTTTCAAAAACGCGCGGAACACGCTCACGGGAAAGCGCGGGGTATCCGCCGCCGCGCCGCTCTTATATTCTCTCTATTATAGCACCAAAGTTTCGGATTTCCAGATGAAAATTGTAAAAAATATATTTACGGAAAGCAACAGATTTTCAGGTAGAATGAGGCGATGACGTGAAAAAACTCAGTGTTTGTATTTTGTTCGGCGGGATGAGCCCGGAGCATGAGGTTTCCCTGCGCTCGGCGGAGTCCGTGCTGAATCACATTGACGAAAGCAAGTATAATCTGTTCCCTGTGGGCATCACGAAGGAAGGGGACTGGATTCTCTACGGCGGCAAGGACTATTCCAAGCTGGTCACCGGCGAATGGAGAAGCTGCCCCGATAACCGCCGGGCGACCATTTCTCCCGTCCGGGGGCAGGGGCTTCTGAGCTTCGAGGGCGACTGCGTGGTGCGGGAGCGCATCGACGTGGTATTCCCGGTGCTTCACGGGGAGAACGGGGAGGACGGCGCCATGCAGGGACTGCTGCAAATGGCGGGCATTCCCTACGTCGGCCCTCACATTGCCGCTTCCGCCGTGGCCATGGATAAGAGCCTGACCAAGCTGGTGGCAGATCAGGCGGGCGTCCCCCAGGCGGCCTGGCAGCTGGTTCGGGCGGGCGAGCTGGAAAATCACATGGAGAACACTCTGGATTTGCTGGAAAACCGCTTCCGCTATCCCATGTTCGTCAAGCCCGCCGGTACCGGCTCCTCCGTGGGCGTTTCCAAGGTCGGCGACCGGGACGCTCTGCGCAGCGGTCTGCGCTATGCCGGAAAGTACGATAAGAAAATTCTGGTGGAGGAATTCATCAACGGCAAGGAGATCGAGGTGGCCGTCATGGGCAACGATAACCCCATGGTCTCTGTCTGCGGCGAGATCGACTCCGGCGCGGAATTCTACGATTACGACGCCAAGTACCTCACCGAGACCTCCAAGGCCTATATCCCCGCCCGCATCCCCGCCGAGGTGGAGGAAGTGGTGCGGGAGACGGCGGTGAAGGTCTACAACGCCGTGGGCTGCCAGGGCTTAAGCCGGGTGGACTTCTTCGTGACCCACGACGAAAATCGGGTGGTGTTCAATGAGATCAACACCCTGCCGGGCTTTACCTCCATTTCCATGTATCCCAAGCTGTTCGAGGCCAGCGGCGTTCCCTATTCCCAGCTCATCGACGAGCTGCTGCGGCTGGCTGTGGAGGCGTTTCGATGAAGCGGGACGTGGTTCTATCCATCCAGGGTCGTCAGCATTATGGCGACCAGGAGCCGGAGACCATTGAGCTGGTCACCGAGGGGACGATGGAATTCCGGGACGGCGGCTGGGACATCACCTATGAGGAAAGCGAGCTGACCGGCCTTGCCGGCGTGGTCACCACCTTCCGGGTGGAGCCGGGGAAGGTCATGCTGAACCGGGAGGGCGCGCTGAATTCCAGAATGCTCTTCCAGGAGGGCGTTGCCCACGATTCCCTGTACCAGATGGAATACGGAACGCTGATGATCACGGTGAAGGCCACCAACGTATTTTATGACATTGTATCCGACGGTGGTTCCATCGATCTGGCGTACCAGATCATCATTGAAAATACCGAAGCCGGTATGATCGATTATCATCTGGATATTCGGGCAAAATAAGGGGAAAGGCAGAGACATAGTATGTGGTTACTGTTTGCCCTTGGCTCCGCGGTGTTTGCGGCACTGACCTCGATTCTCGCAAAAATCGGTATTGAAGGCGTCAATTCCAATCTGGCCACGGCCATTCGGACGCTGGTGGTGCTGGTGATGGCCTGGGGAATGGTGTTCCTGACAGACAGCCAGGGGGGCATCGGGGAAATCAGCAAGAAAAGCTGGCTGTTTCTGATTCTTTCCGGACTTGCCACGGGCGCATCCTGGCTGTGCTACTACCGGGCGCTGCAAATCGGGGAAGCGTCAAAGGTGGTGCCGGTGGATAAGCTCAGCGTCGTGATCACGCTGGTGCTGGCGTTTGTGTTCCTCCACGAGAAATTCACCGCCAAATCCCTGATCGGCTGCCTGCTCATCGGCGCAGGAACCTTACTTATGGTTTTGTAAGGCAACGCCGCACAATTGTGCCTGCGAGCCTCAGCCGTCTTTTTGCCCCACTTCTTCAGTTCGAAAAATGGGAAATACATACAGTATTCCTCCATTTTTCAAACTTTGAATTGGGACAAAAATCCTGGCTGAGTCTTCTTGTCAAATTGTGCGGTGTTGCCTAAAGAATTGCCTCCCGCCAAAAGCGGGAGGCAGTTTTGCTTATCCGACGTTCCGGTAGTAGGTGGAGAAGGCTTCCCGGTCTTTGCTGATCAGCTCGCCGGTTTCCTTACTGTACTTGTTCTTGTAGCTGACGGCGTAGATCACGTCTTCCTTGCTGTCATCGTAGCCCGAGGTCATTTCGATGTAATAATCCTTTTCGTCCGTACCCAGAATCCGCATTTTGACCAGGTCGACCGTGGTTTCCGCTTCGATTTTTACGGGGAAGTGGAAATTGTTGCGAAACTGAAAATCGGTGGTTCCCCAGTTCACGGCGGCGTCCAGCCCCAGAGGAAGATAGGCAATCGTAGCGCCGTGGCAGGAGCGGGCGACGACTTCCAGGTCGGCAAGCAGCACGCAGTTGTACAGCGTGCTGGAGCCCTGACACACGCCGCCGCCGATGGCGTCGGTGAGACGATTGCCGGAGTAGGCGGGGGCAGGCTTGTAGCCCTTTTCCGCCGTGCGTTCGCCCAGGGTTTCATTGTAGGAGAAGGTCTCTCCCGGCTGGACGACGACCCCGTTGAGGGCTTCACAGAGCAGACGCAGATTGGTGTTGCGGTTTTCGTTGTCGCCGTGCTTGGTTTCACAGGAACCCAGCACGTCCCGGAAATAGACCGCGTCCCCCAGAATTTCTGGCTCCACAAACGTCATGGGAACGGAGACGGTTTCCCCGGGCTTGGCCTGTGCCAGCGCCTCTTTTGCCGCGTCCAGATCGAAGGAATAGCCATAGGAGCCGGGGACGAACCGGTATTCCGTCATGTCCAGGGAATCGTCAACGGGGGCGGTGCAGATTTCATCGGAAATGGCGTCCAAATCCAGCTCGGCGGGGGCAGATTCCGCAGGGATGTCCACGGTGACGCGATATTTCCCCGCCCGACAGGCGGCTACGGCCTGGCCGTAGGCCTCCAGAATTTGACCATAGGCGCTGTCCACATCCAGGTGCGCCTCGGGAACGCCCACGGTCAGCTCCAGCGTCTGACAGGGGGCGTCAGGGTCGTGATTTTCCGTGCCGAGGTCGGGGGCGTCGCCGACGAGGGCGTAGCGGGAGTCGCTGAATTGGGTGTCAAACGTGCCGGCATAGCTTTCCAGCGCGGTGCGGATAAATTCGGAGTTTACGCTCAGATAGGGACGCAAATCCAGGTCGCCGGGGAAAGAGCCGTCGGAACGACCCATGCGGTAGGCGTCGTTCACGGCGGCGCGGACGTCCGCCTGAACGCCGGTGTCGGCGGGGGAGAGGGAAAGGGATTCCATGGGCAGTTCCACCGTCAGCTCTTCCCGGTACAGCGTCTCATCCAGAGCCGCCTGAAGGGCTTTCCTGGCTTCTCCCTTGGTCATGCCCCCAACATCCACCCCGGCGACGGAAACGCCGCCGGCCATCCGGCAGTGATAGAGGTCGAGGGCGGGGCGGACAAAGAAGAAGCCCACCGCCGCCAGCGCCGGAACCAGCACGCAGATCACGGCCACCGTGATAATTCGGCGGGGAGAAGCGCTTTTTTGCGGGGAATCCGCGGAAAAATGGCCTTTTGACATGGATTTTCCTCCTGAAAAAAGTCGGTGCAAAACGGAAACTGCGTTTTCCTCATTATACAGCATTTCCCGGCAAATGCAAGACCGGAAACCGGGCGGCGGTTGCGTTTTCGGCCGTTATGTGATAAAATGAGAAAAACGTTGGGAGATGCCGGATATGAAGCAGCTGATCGTGATTGCGGATATGGAAGGGGCAAGCGGGATTTTCGACGCCAACAGGAAAGCCTGCCGGCATGAGGAACTGTATCCCCAGTACAAATTGTGGAGAGCCTATGGCAGACCCTGCATTACCAGCGACGTTCTGGCTGTGTGCAATGCCGCAGTCGATGCCGGAATCGACGATATTCTGCTGTACGATATGCATTTTGCGGGATGCACAGAGTCAAATGTCGAGCTGGACAAGCTGCCTGCCTGCGTCCGCGTCTTTGATTTGCCCAACCGGGAAACGCTGTGGGACAGAATTCGCGGACAGGCGGCAATGGAGCCTTACGGGATCATAACGGTGGGGCAGCACGCGAGAAACGGGGAAGCAAACGCGTATTTCCCCCACACGATTCACACGCCGCCCATCGAGTCGTTTTTCATCAACGGCATCCACGTGGCGGAAATCGGAGAAAGCGTCATGTGCTTCTCCGGCGTTCCCTATATTGCCAATATCGGCTGCGCGGCGTCTCACAAAGAAGCGCTGGAGTTGTCGCCCGAGGTTTCCTGCATCACAGTAAAGGACAAGGCAAAGCATTGGGAGCCCCTGCCGGAAGATACGTACCCCCTGATATACGCGGGGGTCAGGAAAGCGCTTGGGGACTACGAAAGCAAGACGGCCTTTCCACCGTTGGACAGATATGTCTGCAAGCTCAACTTGACGGAAGACCATTTTTTCGACGCACCGGACAATTTCCCGTGGAAGGGGACATTCGACGGAAGGAGTGCACAGTGGGAAGCCCATGACATCCTGACGGCACTGAGCCTGTTCTGGCAGGTCCACAACTACATCAGAAGGCAGTAACAAAGGGCGTGACCGGGGAAGGTCACGCCCTTTGTGTATGCTATTGTTCGTTATTCGCCGCCGGATTCTCCGCTGGGTTCCGGCGTGCTGGTGGTGGGGGGCTCGGTGGATGGCGTCGTAGGTGCCACAGTGGGCGGCGTCGTGGGTTCGGTGGTGGGTTCGGTGGAGGGGGTCGTGGGAACTGTGGTAGGTTCCGTCGTCGGCTCCGCTTCGACTCTTGCGACAACCTTGTTCACGGTCTTGTACCGGGAATTGGCGACAAAATCCTTGGAGATCAGCACGCCGGTGGCCTTGTTGTACTTGCTCTTGTATGTCTTGACCAGATATCCGGTGGTGCCTTCCTCAATCACGTCCCCATCCTTGTAGCCCTCGGGATTGTCGGGCTTGAAGTCCTTATATTCCGTTTCGGGCTTGTAGGTCTCGGAAATGACGTAGCTCATTTCAACGTAGTAGTCCTTCTCGTCGGTGCCGAGAATCTGCACATTGACATAGCCGCTGCTGACGCTTGCTTCGAGCTTGATGGGGTAATTGGTGTTGTTGCGGAACTTGAAATCAGGGGAGCGCCAGCTGACGGTGGCGTCCATGCCGTAATTGATATAGTTCACGGGGAAGCCGTGGTTGGTGCGGGAGACGATTTCCAGATCGGCCAGCAGGGCGCTGCAATACAGCGTGGAGGAAACCTGACAGATGCCGCCGCCCACCTGATTCACCAGATCGTCGCCGGAGTAGGCAGGGGCGGACTTGTAGCCCTTCCCGGTGGTGCGCTCGCCCAGAGTGTCGTTGAAGGAGAAGGTCTCGCCGGGGTTCAGCACAACGCCGTTCAGCGCCTTACAGGCCAGCTCCAGATTGGCGGTGCGGTTGGCGTTGTTAGAGTGGGGCGTGCTGGTGCTGCCCAGAACGTCCCGGAAGAAGACATCGTCGTCCAGAATTTCCGGGGCGACATATTCCATGGGAATGCGGACAACCTCGCCGTACTGCGCCGCGCTGATCTGCTTCTGCGCCTGCACCATGTCAAACTCGTAGCCGTAGGAGCCGGGGACGGCCTTGAAGGTCTGCATGTTGACGGTGGCATCCACGGGCTTTACGCAGACTTCGTCGTAGATTTTCTGCAAATCCACGGCATCCGGTTCGCCTTCGGCCTGTGCGCCCTTCGCCTCCACGGCAAAGACGTTCATGCTGTAGGCGTCCAGAATCTGGTTGAACAGGTCATCTACGTTGAAATTCACGCCGGGAGTCCCCATCGTGACGACCAGCGTCAGCTGGGGGGCGCGGTCTTCGTCAAATTTGTCCGTCGCAAGCTCGGGAACGTCGCCTTCCAGGGCGTAGGTGGTCTGGGTCAGCAGACTGCCGGCGGTTCCGGCGTAGTCCTCCAGAACGCCCTTGATATAATCCTGCTTCAGATGCAGGTAGGGCAGCAGCCCGATGATGTGGTTGCTCCTGAGGGACGCCTGGTAGGCCTCCTGACGCTCGGCCTTGGTGCCGGTTCTGCCGTATTCATAGGCGGCGTTTACGGCGGCCTTGACATCCAGCTTTGCGCCGGTGTCACCGGGGGACAGCCGCAATGTGGTATCGCCCAGCGTCACCACCATGTCCTGCTTCGTGTAGGTCTGGTCGGTGACGGCACGGACGGCAGTGACGGCGTCGGATTTACGCATCCCGCCCACATTCACACCGGCAACGGTGACGTTGTTCAGAATTTTCTTGCCGTAGGGGTCACCGGAGACGTTGACGACGAAAATGGCGATGAGGGAGAGAATCAGAACCAGCGCGGCGGCGCACAAGGCTACCATCACGGGCTTCTGGTTGCTGTCCACAAAGGAAAGAATTTTATCCAGGAAGGCCGGAGCGCCGCCCTTCGGGGCTTCCTCCTTCTCGTCCAGGGAGAAGTCCGGTTCCTCGTGGGAAACCGGGGCGTCCCCTTCGGAAAACAGGCCGTCCGTTTCGGGAATCAGGCTGTCGGCCTCGGAGATAAGACCGGCGGCCTCCGGGTCGGCGGCATCCAGATCGGGAACGGAGGCTTGGGAGAAGATGGGATCTTCCGGCTTCGGGGGCTTCTCCTGACCGGTCAGCTGGCGAAAGCTCTTTTCAATTTCACGTTCTTCTTCCCGGTATGGCCGGGGGTTGGAAAATTTGCCTTTAGACATAGGCTGCTCCTTTCCTGAGGGAAGGTTGGATTCAACGCTATTATAACACGGAATGTCAAGAACGTCAGCTCTGGAAAAAGCTGGTATAATGCTCCACAAAGAGCTTACTCTGTTTCAGACTGTCCACGCCGTTGGCGAGCTTGAAGCGGAGGGTCGGCTCCTTGGCGCTGGCCAGGAAGGTGACCCGCTGCTTGTAATCCGGGTCGGAGCACAGCGCCCCTACGGCCTCGAAATTCAGATTGCTCAGAGTGAACAGCACGTCCCCGGACTTCTGGCGGATGTCCTTGATGCCGACTTGCCGCGCCTTTGCCCGGAGCAGGGCGATGTCGATGAGGTTCAGCACGCCCTTTGGCGGCTCACCGTAGCGGTCGACGATCTCGTCCAGCAGGTCGTCGGCGTCCTCCTGAGAGCGGATGGCGGCCATGCGGCGGTACAAGTCCATCCGTTCCTCCCCCCGGGAGACGTAGTCCTTGTCCACGTTGGCGGTGACGTTCAGGTCGGCGGTACATTCCGGCGCCTTGGGGGCTTCGCCCTTTTCCTCCAGAACCGCCTCGTCCAGCAGCTTGAGGTACATGTCGTAGCCCACGCTGGACATGTGGCCGGACTGCTCGGCGCCCAGAAGGTTGCCCGCGCCCCGGATCTCCAGATCCCGCATGGCGATTTTGAAGCCGGAGCCGAATTCGGCAAAATCCCGGATGGCGGAAAGCCGCTTTTCGGCGACCTCGGTGAGATTCTTTTCCGGACGGTAGGTGAAGTAGGCGTAGGCGTGGCGGGTGGAGCGTCCTACCCGGCCGCGAAGCTGGTGGAGCTGGCTCAGGCCGAACCGGTCGGCGTTTTCGATGATCAGGGTGTTGGCGTTGGGAATGTCCAGCCCTGTTTCAATGATGGTGGTGCATACCAGCACCTGAATCTCGCCCTCCGCCATGGACTGCATCACGTCCCCCAGGGCGTCCTCGCCCATCTGCCCGTGGGCGACGCCCACGCTGATGCCCGGAATCCGGCGCTTGATTGCGGCGGCGCACTGGTCGATGGTTTCCGTGCGGTTGTGGAGGTAATAGACCTGCCCGCCCCGCTCGATTTCCCGGCGGATGGCATCGTCAATGATGGGCTCGCTGTACTCCATCACGAAGGTCTGCACGGGATAGCGGTCGGCGGGGGGCTGCTCGATGGTGGACATGTCCCGGATGCCGGACAGCGCCATGTTCAGCGTCCGGGGAATGGGAGTGGCGGAGAGGGTCAGTACGTCCACGCCCTTGGAAATTTCCTTCAGGCGCTCCTTATGGCTGACGCCGAAGCGCTGCTCCTCGTCCACGATGAGTAACCCCAAATCCTTGAACTGGACGGTTTTTTGCAGCAGCTTGTGGGTTCCGATGATTAAGTCCACAGAACCGGCGCGGAGCTTCTGCAAGGTCTGCTGCTGCATTTTCGGGGTGCGGAAGCGGCTGAGAACGTCGATGGTGACGGGGAAGCCCCGGAAACGCGCCACGGCGGTCTGATAATGCTGCTGGGCAAGCACCGTGGTGGGAACCAGGATCGCCACCTGCTTGCCGTCCATCACGGCCTTCATCACGGCGCGGAGGGCGACCTCGGTTTTGCCGAAGCCCACGTCGCCGCAGAGAAGACGGTCCATGGGAATGGGGGACTCCATGTCGTGCTTGATGTCCGCAATGCAGCGCAGCTGGTCGCCGGTTTCCGGGTAGGGGAAGTTATCCTCAAATTCCTTCTGCCAGGGGGCGTCGGCGGAGAAGGCGTAGCCGGACTGACGCTTCCGGGCGGCGTAGAGCTGGATCAGCTCTCCCGCCATATCCTTGGCGGCCTTGCGGGCCTTGGCCTTCGTCTTCTGCCAGGCGTCGGAGCCGATTTTGTTCAGCTTGACGCTGCTGTCTTCTCCGCCGCCGCCGATGTATTTGCTCACCAAATCCAGCTGGGTGGCGGGGACGAACAGGGTGTCGCTGCCCTGATAGGCGATTTTGATATAGTCCTTGACCGCGCCGTCCACCCGAATCTGCTCCATAGACACGAACCGGCCGATGCCGTAATTCTCGTGAACCACCAGGTCGCCGGGGGTCAGGTCGGTGAAGGAATTCAGCTTCTGACGGTTGGTGGAGCCGGTTTTTTTCGCGGGCTTCCGCTTCGGCTCGCCCCGGGCAATCAGCTGCCCCTCCGTCAGGACGGCGAGTTTGGACAGGGGATACTCCATGCCGAAGGGAAGTGTCCCCTCCGTCAGAAGAATTTGCCCGGGCTTGGGCAGGGTGGTCAGGGGAATGCACAGAAAGGCGGACGGCCCCTTCTCGTGAAGCAGCTGCTGTAACAGCTCCGCCCGGCGGCGGGTGCCGCAAAGCACCAGACTGCCAAATTCCATTTTCTGGTAGTGGCTTAAATCGGAGACGGCGGTGTCCAGATTGCCGCCGTAGCCGGGAAGCTGCTTGGCGGTGAGAGGATACAGCTGCCTCGGGGGGCAGTCCTCCGGGTAGGAGGTGCCGCCGAAGGCGTCAAAATAAACGACGGTGTTCTTTCGGAGACTTTTGCAGAAGTCCTCCCACTGGCACACATAGTCGCACAGCTCGCCTGCCACAAGACCGGCCCCAAGCATACTGTCCAGCTGCATTCCCATCTCGTCGCAGCGGCTGCGGGCGGCGCGCTGGAGGTTTCCGTGATCGCAGACGGCGACCACCGCACCGTCCGGAATGTAATCGGCGGCGGTGGCCATTTCCGGATAAATCAGCGCCATATACCGGTCGGAAGCGGGATTGTGCAGGCCGCTTTCGTATTTATTCAGGTCCTTTTCCAGCGTGGCGATCAGGGGCTCGTTGATGTTTTTCCGCCGCTTCTGGCGGGAGATCAGGGAGGAAATGTCTTTGCACAGCCCCGCCACGCCGCCGGGATGGAGTCCCGGCTGGGTCTCCGCCACAGGCAGGACGGTGACGGAGGTGATGTTCTCACTGCGTCGCTGGGTCGCCGGGTCAAAGAAGCCCATGGTGTCCAGCTCGTCGCCGAAGAATTCCGCCCGAACCGGCTGATCCTCTGCGGGGGAGAAAATGTCCAGAATGCCGCCCCGGACGGCGAACTGTCCCGGCCCCTCCACCATGCCGCAGCGGTTGTACCCGGCGGCGGTGAGGCGGGAGGTCAGATCCTCCACGGCGTATTCCCGGCCAACCTCCAGAGAGAAGGCGGCGGAAAGAAGCGCGGCCTTGGGCATGGTGCGCAGGCTGAGAGATTCCCAGGTCATGATTTGCAGGCATGTCTTCCCGGTAGCCAGGTCATACAGCTGCCGCAGACGCTTCTGCTCCCAGCTTCTGGACACCACGGCGGCGTCGTAAAGGGTCAGATCCCGGCCGGGGAGAATGGGGGCGGTGTCCGAAAGGAAGCCCTTCAATTCCTCCTGAAGCCGCCGCGCCGCCAGATCGTCCTGACACAGCACCACCATGGGGCGGCTTAAGCTGCGGCAAAGCCCCGCAATCATGTGACTGCGGTTGATCTGCCCGATGCCGGTGACGGCAACGCTTTCACCGCCTTGCAGGGAGGACACCATGGCGGCGTATTCGGGAATGGTTTTCAGTAGAGACAGAAGCTGTTCCATATATTACCTCAAAAAGAAGATACACAACGTGGCAACGCGGAAAGGGGGACTTGACCCCCTTTCCGTGGTTTTGTGACAATATACTGTGATTTATGGGTGGCTGCCGTTGAACCGGTTGGCGGTCTCCGGCACGCCATAGTCGATGATGCTTAAGGCGGCGTCGGCGGCGTTTTTCAGGGACACGGCCAGCGCCTTTTCCTCACTTGCCGAGAAGGTGGACAGCACCCAGGCGGCAAGATCGTATTCCGGGTTCGGCTTGGCACCTACCCCGATCTTGACCCGGGGGAAATCCTGGCTGCCCAGCTCCTGAATGATGGATTTGATGCCGTTATGCCCACCGGCGGAACCCTCGGCGCGTACCCGCAGCCGTCCCGGCTCGAGAGAAATGTCGTCAAACATCACGATGATCCGCTGGGGCGGGATGCCAAAATAGGCGGAAAGCTGCAAGACGGAGCGCCCGGACAGATTCATATAGGTCTGGGGCTTGAGGAGAAACAGCTTTTTCCCGTTGTAATTCACCTGGGTGTACAGACCCTGAAATTTCAGCCTGTCCACCTTGGCGCCCAGCTTTTCGGCCAGAATGTCCATCGCCCGGAAGCCGGTGTTGTGCCGGGACTTCTCGTACTCCCGGCCGGGATTGCCCAGACCGACGACCAGCCAGCTGTCGCTACTTTGCTTGGAAAACACGGCTTCAGAACAGGTCGGCGATGGAGGTGGCGCCGTGAATGTGGCCGATGGCACGGGCAAACACGGGGGCTACGTCCAGGAACTTGATCTTGTGGCTGGGGGTGTTGGCGACCTCGGGAATGGTGTTCAGCAGCACCATTTCCTTGATGGGGCTTGCCTCAATGCGGTCGTAGGCAGAGCCGGAGAGAACGCCGTGGGTAGCGCAGGCGTAGACATCCTTGGCACCGCCGACCTCCATCAGAGCCTTGGCGGCGTTGCACAGGGAACCGGCGGTATCCACCAGATCGTCGTACAGGATGCAGCTCTTGCCCCGGACGTCGCCGATGATGTTCATGACCTCGGAAACGTTGGCCTTGGGACGGCGCTTGTCCACGATGGCAAGACCCATGTGCACCTTGGTGGCAAAATTCCGGGCGCGGCCGACGGAACCGACGTCGGGAGAGACCACCACGAAGTCCTCGTGGTTGTACTCGCTCTCGGGGAATTTGTTCATGAAGTATTCAACGAAGGTAACGTTGCCCAGCAGGTGATCCAGAGGAATGTCGAAGAAGCCCTGAATCTGGGCGGCGTGGAGATCCATGGTCAGAATGCGGTTGGCACCGGCGGCGGTGAGCATGTTGGCCACCAGCTTGGCGGAGATGGGGTCACGGGACTTGGCCTTCCGATCCTGGCGGGCATAGCCAAAGTAGGGGATGACGGCAGTGATACGGCCGGCGGACGCACGACGGCAGGCGTCGATCATCACCAGCAGCTCCATGAGATTGTCATTGACGGGTTTACAGGTGGACTGGATGAGGAACACGTCGGAACCGCGGACGGTTTCCTCCAGGGTGACGGAAGCCTCTCCGTCGGCGAAGTGGGTCACAATAGCCTTACCCATGGGTACACCCAGCTCTTTGCAGATGGTCTGCGCAAACTGGGGATTGGAATTGCCGCAGAAAACCTGGATGTTTTCACCGTAAGCAATCATCGGATGAATACCTCACTTTTTCTTTTTTTCTGCCCCCGGCTGTATCTCGGACGCAAACTTACACACCCATTATATCACTCCACCATAGGAAAATGCAACATGAATAAATGTGTTATATTGCCGAAAAAAGCGGAGAAAATCAAGGTGTTTCTGGCGAAGAAAACAGAATTCCGGAATAAGATGGAAAACGAAATTTTGTTTGTAAAATATCTTGAGAGATTTTTGAATCTGTGATATACTAACGGGTACAGACTTTTTACCCATTCAGGAGCATTATAAAATATGAATGACAAGATCATCATCCAGGGCGCACGGGAGAATAATCTGAAAAACGTGAACCTGACCATCCCCAGAGACAAGCTGGTGGTTTTCACCGGACTTTCCGGCTCCGGCAAGTCCAGTCTGGCCTTCGATACCATTTACGCCGAGGGGCAGAGACGGTATGTGGAAAGCCTGAGCTCTTACGCCCGTCAGTTTTTGGGGCAGATGGACAAGCCGGACGTGGATTCCATCGACGGCCTTTCCCCGGCCATTTCCATTGACCAGAAGACCACCTCGAAAAACCCCCGCTCCACCGTGGGAACGGTGACGGAAATCTACGATTATCTCCGCCTTCTGTGGGCGCGGGTGGGCGTTCCTCACTGCCCCAGGTGCGGTAAGGAAATCCGCCGTCAGACCATCGATCAGATCGTGGACCGGGTGGAAGCCCTGGGAGAGGGAACCCGGTTTATCGTCCTGTCTCCGGTCATCCGGGGGAAAAAGGGCGAACACAAGAAGGTGTTTGAGGACGCCCGGAAATCCGGCTTCGCCCGGGTGCGGGTGGACGGCATTCTCTACGACCTGACGGAGGACATCCCCTGCGAGAAGAACAAAAAGCACACCGTCGAGCTGGTGGTCGACCGGCTGGTGCTGAAGGACGGTCTGCGCCGCCGCCTGACGGACTCCGTCGAAACGGCTTGCAGCCACTCCGGCGGGCTGGTCACCATCGAACTGCCCGCCACCGGGGAAGAGCTGAGCTTTTCTCAGAACTACGCCTGTGAGGACTGCGGCATCAGCCTGACGGAATTGGAGCCGAGAATGTTCTCCTTCAACAACCCGGCGGGGGCCTGCCCCAGCTGCACCGGTCTGGGCTTTCAGCTGATTGCCGACGCCGATCTGGTGATTCCGGACAAGAATAAGTCTATTTTTGACGGCGCGATTCAGGCGTCCGGCTGGCAGAGCGCCCGGACGGATTCCATTTTCCGTATGTATTTTGAGGCGCTGGCGCAGAAATATCATTTTTCCCTGACGGAGCCGGTGAAGAACCTGCCCGAGGACGTGATGGACGTGATTCTTTACGGCACCAAGGGGGAAAAGCTGCGCATGAGCTATAACCGGGGCAACGGCATGGGCGTGCTGGAGCAGCCCTTTGAGGGCATTCTCAACAACATTTCCCGCCGGTTCCGGGAAACCCAGTCCGACGCCGCCCGGAAGGAGCTGGAGGAGTGCATGGCCACCGCGCCCTGCCCCCAGTGCCACGGCGACCGGCTGTCGGAGATCGCCCGGGCGGTGACGGTGGGCGGCATCGGCATTATGGATTTCTGCCGCATGAGCGTCCGGGACGAGCTGGAATTTATGAAAAACCTCCGTCTGGAGGGCAATATGGCCATGGTGGCCGAGCAGATCGTCAAGGAGATCAAGTCCCGCCTGCAATTCCTGACGGATGTGGGACTGAGCTACCTGACCCTGTCCCGGTCGGCGGGAACCCTTTCCGGCGGCGAGAGCCAGCGGATCCGGCTGGCTACCCAGATCGGTTCGTCTCTGATGGGCGTGCTGTATATTCTGGATGAGCCCTCCATCGGCCTGCACCAGCGGGACAACGATAAGCTGCTGGGGACGCTGAAGCATCTGCGGGATTTGGGCAACACCCTGATCGTGGTGGAGCACGACGAGGACACCATGCGCGCCGCCGATTTTATCGTAGACGTTGGCCCCGGGGCGGGCAGTCACGGCGGCGAGATCGTGGCGGCGGGAACGCTGGAGGATATCATAAACTGCCCCCGTTCCGTAACGGGACAGTACCTTTCCGGCGTGAAGAAAATCCCGGTTCCCGCTACCCGGCGGGCGGGGAACGGCAACTTCCTGCGCATTCGCGGCGCACGGGAAAACAATCTGAAAAATGTGGATGTGGACATTCCCCTGGGAACCTTCGTCTGCGTTACCGGCGTATCCGGTTCGGGAAAATCCAGTCTGGTCAATGAAATTCTGAACAAGACCCTGCTTGCCACGCTGAACCATGCCCGCACCCGCCCCGGTCTCTGCGACGGCATCGACGGCATGGAGTATCTGGACAAGGTCATCGACATCGACCAAAGCCCCATCGGCAGAACCCCCCGCAGCAACCCCGCCACTTACACAGGGCTGTTCAACGACATCCGGGATTTGTTCGCGTCCACCAACGAGGCGAAAATCCGGGGCTACGGGCCGGGACGGTTCAGCTTCAACGTCAAGGGCGGCCGGTGCGAGGCCTGCTGCGGCGACGGCCTGGTGAAAATCGAAATGCACTTCCTGGCGGACGTTTACGTCCCCTGCGAGGTCTGCCACGGCGCACGGTACAACCGGGAGACGCTGGAAGTTCGCTACAAGGGGAAAAACATCGCCCAGGTGCTGGACATGACCGCGGAGGAAGCGGTGGATTTCTTCGAGAATCTGCCCAAAATCCGCAGAAAAGCCCAGACGCTGGTGGAGGTCGGACTTGGCTATGTGAAGCTGGGGCAGTCCAGCACGACCCTCTCCGGCGGCGAAGCCCAGCGGGTGAAGCTGGCGACGGAGCTGGCGCGGGTCTCCACGGGAAAGACCATCTATATTCTGGACGAGCCGACCACCGGCCTCCACGCCGCCGACGTGCATAAGCTCATTGAGGTTTTGCAGCGGCTGGTGGAGGCGGGGAACACCGTTCTGGTCATCGAGCACAATCTGGACGTGATCAAGACGGCGGACTATCTCATCGACCTCGGCCCCGAGGGCGGCGACGGCGGCGGAACCCTGGTCGCGGCCGGTACGCCGGAGGAAGTGGCGCAGGTTCCCGAAAGCTATACGGGACAGTATCTCAAGTCTTATTTGTAAAAATATTGTCCGGTCTGCTCAGCAGACCGGACGGAGAAATTATTCGTACAATTCTGTGGGAAGACACTCGGAAAGCTCGATCAGCCCGTGATCCCGCTCTCCGGCGTAGTCCACCCGCAGGACGTTGGAGCGAAGCGTTGCCTGCTTGCTCTGACGGATGGACATGGTCATGGTGATTCTGGTACCTGCGCCGTCCGGCTGGTCGATGAGGACGGTTCCCCCGTGGTGGGCGGCGGCGGTGCGGATGAGCACCATGCCGAGGCCGATGCCGTACCGGCTGTCCTCCAGGACGGGCTGACGCAGATACCGGGAGAAGACGCTGCTGCGGACGTTCTGGGCAATGCCGGAGCCGCTGTCCGTCACGCTCAGGCGAAGCATCCGGCCGCTGTGGGTCAGCTTGGCCGCAACGGTTCCGCCCTTCGGGGTGAATTTGATGGCATTGGACAGAATGTTCAGCACCGCCCGTTCCAGCTGCTCCCGGTCGGCAAGACCGTAGATCGGCTGATTTGGTCCTTCATAGGTCAGGGTGATGCCGGTATGGGAAATGAGCGTCTCCGCCTTCTCAAAAAATTCGGCGAACAGCGCCGGAATGTCCACCGTTTCCTGGTGGGAGACAGCGGCGCAGCGCTCGGCGTCGGACATGTTGCCGATGATCCGGAGAATCTGGAACAGCCCCCGGTTCAGGCGTGCGACCTGCTCCGCCGCATGGGGACTGTCTTCCGTGGCGCAGAGGGGAAACAGACTGTCGGCGGTGATCATGACGTTGGTCAGCGGCTCCCGCAGCTCCCGGGCGGCCAGCGCCATGGAGCGAAGCTCGCCGTTGTCCGATTCCTGTTCCAGCAGAAAAACGTCCGTGTCCTCCACCCGTGTGACCGACGCGCCGCAGCTGTGGGAGGACAGGCTCAGCGTCAGATACAGGCACCCGCCGGTGAACGCGGCGTATTCCTCAGCGCCGGTCAGAAGCAGCGGGCGGATATCGGTGCCGGGGGTGATAAAAAGGCTCTCGGCGGCCTGATTGACCTTGACGATCTGATTATTTTTTACGCAGAAGCCGGGGCGAATCACCAGATCCAGCATCCCCAGCGTATCTTTCTTTTCTTCCATGACGATCCTCCTAGCAGTCTTATCATGCGCAGAATGGGTGAAAACTTTCCCGGCAAGATTCGACGTTCTTTTCAATTCTCATTCTAGCGGAAACGGGACAAAATAGCAAGGGGGAAGAACTACGAGGTGAAAATTATGTCGATTCACGACGGACACCGCCAGCGGCTGAAGCAGCGTTTCCTGGAGGAGGGGCTGGAGAGCTTCACGGATATCCAGGTGCTGGAGCTATTGCTGTTTTTCAGCGTTCCCCGGCAGGACACCAACCCCATCGCCCATGCGCTGCTCGACCATTTCGGCAGCCTGTATCAGGTGCTGGAAGCGCCGGTGGAGGAACTGCGGAAGGTCAAGGGCGTGGGCGACCAGTCGGCGCTGCTGCTCAGCCTTATGAACGACGTGGCGCGGTACTATCAGGTGGACAGAACCATGCGGGAGAAAATTCTGCCCACGGTACAGGCCTGCGGAGAATATCTGGTGCCGTTCTTCTTCGGACGGAAGGTGGAAACGGTGTTTCTGCTGTGCTTAGACGCCAAATGCAAGGTGCTCGGCTGCAAGGAGGTGGGGCAGGGGAGCGTGAACTCCGCGGGAATTTCCGTGCGGAAGATTGTGGAGACGGCCTTGGCTGCCAACGCCACCACCGTGGTTCTGGCGCACAACCACCCCAGCGGCATTGCGGTACCCTCCAGCGAGGACGTGCAGACCACATGCCGGGTGGCCATGGCCCTGAACGCGGTGGAAATTCAGCTGGCCGACCATATTGTGGTGGCGGACGGGGACTATGTCTCCATGGTGCAGTCGGGCTACCGGCTGGATGAAGGGAGTTATTATGGACAAATTCAAGCTGGTATCGGACTATAAGCCCTCCGGCGACCAGCCGGAGGCCATCAGCGCCCTGGTCAACGGCGTGAACTGGGGACTGCGGGAGCAGACGCTGCTGGGCGTCACCGGCTCCGGCAAGACCTTCACCATGGCCTCGGTCATTGAAAAGCTGAACCGCCCGACCCTGGTGCTGGCGCACAATAAGACGCTGGCCGCTCAGCTCTGCTCGGAATTCCGGGAGTTTTTTCCGGAAAACGCGGTGGAATACTTCATTTCCTACTACGATTACTACCAGCCGGAAGCCTACATCGCCCATACGGACACCTACATTGAAAAGGACGCTTCCGTAAACGAGGAAATTGACCGCCTCCGTCACTCTGCGACCTCGGCGCTGTTTGAGCGGCGGGACGTGATCGTGGTTTCCTCGGTCAGCTGCCTGTACGGTCTGGGCGACCCCATCGACTATAAGAGCATGGTCATTTCCCTGCGGGTGGGGCAGGAGTACCCGCTGGACAACGTGCTGAAAAAGCTGACGGAAATCCGCTATGAGCGAAACGACCTGGACTTCTCCCGGAACAAGTTCCGCCTCCGGGGGGACACGCTGGAAATCTACCCCGCCTACTGGTCGGGACGTGCCATCCGGGTGGAATTTTTCGGGGACGAGGTGGACAGAATCAGCGAGATCAACGCCGTTTCCGGCATTGCGGAGCGGTACGTTGACCACGTGGCCATCTACCCCGCCAGCCATTATGTAGCGTCCAAGGAAAAATTGCAGCGGGCAATGGTGGAAATTCAGCGGGAGTGCGACGATCAGGTGGCCTTCTTCCGCGCCCACGATAAGCTCATCGAAGCCCAGCGCATTGCCCAGCGGACGGCCTATGACCTGGAAATGCTGACGGAGATCGGCTTCTGCAACGGCATCGAGAACTATTCCCGGGTGATTCAGGGACGTGCGCCGGGGACGCCCCCCACCACGCTGCTGGATTATTTCCCCAAGGACTACCTCATGTTCATCGACGAGAGCCACGTGACCCTGCCCCAGTGCCGCGCCATGTATGCCGGAGACCGGAGCCGGAAGGACGCACTGGTGAATTACGGCTTCCGCCTGCCCTCGGCCTACGACAACCGCCCCCTGAACTTTACGGAGTTCGACCGGAAGATCAACCAGGTGATCTACGTCTCCGCCACCCCCGGCGACTATGAGCGCACCCGCTCCGGCCAGACGGTGGAGCAGGTCATCCGTCCCACCGGACTGCTGGATCCGGAGGTGGAGGTGCGTCCCATCGAGGGGCAGATCGACGATCTGATCGGGGAGATCAACGCCCGCACCGCCAGAAACGAGCGTGTTCTGGTGACGACCCTGACCAAGAAGATGGCGGAGGACCTGACAGTATACCTGCAAAAAGCGGGCATCAAGGTGCGCTACATGCACTCGGACATCGGTGCAATGGAGCGGATGGAGATCATCCGGGACATGCGGATGGGAAAATTCGACGTGCTGGTGGGCATCAACCTGCTGAGAGAAGGCCTTGATTTGCCGGAGGTCAGTCTGGTGGCCATTCTGGACGCGGACAAGGAGGGCTTCCTGCGCAGCGAGACCAGCCTCATTCAGACCATCGGCCGCGCCGCCCGGAACGCCGGAGGCAGGGTTATCATGTACGCCGACTCGGTCACCCCCGCCATGCGGGCGGCCATTGACGAGACCGCCCGCCGCCGGGAGATTCAGGACGCTTACAACAAAGCCCACGGAATCGTGCCGAAGACCATCATCAAGTCCGTGCGGGATCTGATCGAGATTTCTTCGCCAACTGCCGAGCGCAAGGGCAGAACCGGCGTGAAGATGACCAAGGCAGAGAAGGAAAGGGAGATCGCCCGTCTGGAAAAGCAGATGAAGGAAGCGGCGAAGATGATGGAATACGAGTACGCCGCCGTACTGCGTGACCAGATCATCGAGCTTCGCGGAAACGGAACGTAATAAATCGAAAACACCTGGAAAGCCGCCGTTTTGCAAAAACGGCGGCTTTTGCAGTATCGCAAAAACAGTAATATTTTGGTAAACACACAGGCACGGCGCTGTGCTATAATAGCCCAAACGCCGAATGGAGGGGAATCCCATGAGCAACCATATTCTGATCATCGAGGACGACGCGGCCATCGCCCAGGTGCTGCGGCTGAATCTGGAATGCGCGGACTACACCGTGACCGCTTTTGATAACGGCCTTGCCGCGTGGAACGCGCTGGAAGCAAGCCACGACTACGATTTAGCCTTGCTTGACATGATGCTGCCCGGGGTGGACGGCTTTACGCTGCTGCCCAAACTACAGGAATACGGAATCCCCGCCATCTGCCTGACCGCCATGAATGACGCTCAGCACGAGGTGCAGGGACTGCGGGGCGGCGCGGAGGATTATATCGCCAAGCCCTTCGACATGCTCGCCCTGATGGTGCGTATGGAAAAGGTACTCAGACGCAGCGGAAAATTCAGGGAAGTCTACCATTTCCGGGATTTGACTCTGGATAACGGCAACCGCCGCCTGAGCAGAAACGGGGAAGAAATTCCTCTGCCGCCTCTGGAATTTGACGTACTGGCGGTGCTGATGAAGAATAAGAACCGCACGGTTTCCCGGGAGCGCATCCTGAACGAAATCTGGGGGCAGGACTATTTCGGGGACATCCGCACCGTGGACGTGCGCATTGCCAATCTGCGGAAAAAGCTGAACCTGTCCGAGGAAATCCGCACCATCTCAAAGGCCGGTTACCGGTTGGAGGAACGATGAAGCTGAAAACAAAACTGACAGCGCTCTGCGCGGCGCTGCTGCTGGCCGTGGCGGTGAGCCTGACGGCGGCCATGCTCTGGCAGGTGCGGGAGCAGTCTTATGGAGCCCTTCTCCAAAGTACGGAGGAAACCCTGAATGATCTGGTGGATGATTTCGGGACAGCCGTCTACCGCAGTCCAACAGACGGCCTTGACTCGCTTTCCCGGAAAGTGCTGCTGACCTACTGCTTCCGTTCCTGCAGCGTGCCGGGAAGCACCCTCGTTGTCAATGGAGAGCGCCTGAGCGCGTCCACCCGGATCGACCCGGAAGAATATCTGGACGCCCATTACGGCGGCACGCAATCGGCAAGAGCCTATGTGGATGGAAAGCACTTCCTGATTCTGAGCAAGGCCGCAGATATTCGGGAAATGGATTGCAGCGTGTATCTGGTGGCGGACGCCACCTATATATACGCCCAGCTCTGGCAGCTCAGCGGACGCTTCGCGCTGCTGGCGCTGTCCATCGGCCTTCTGGGGCTTGCGGCGGTTTACGGACTGATTTCCCGGACGCTTCGCCCGCTTTCCCGGCTTTCGGAAGCCGCCGGGAGCATTGCGGACGGGAATTACAGCCGGCGTGTCCCCGTCGTTTCTCAGGATGAGGTGGGGGCTCTGGCGCAGAATTTCAACCGGATGGCGCTGGCGGTGGAGACCCACGTGGACACCCTGCGGGAGCAGAACGAGCGGCAGAAGCTCTTTGTCGGCGCGGTCACCCACGAGCTGAAAACGCCCCTGACGTCTCTGCTCCTGAACGTGAACACTCTGCGAAATGTCTACCTTCCCGAAGAAAAGCAGGAAGCGCTGCTCACCAGTATGGACGCCCAGCTCCACTGGCTGGAAACCATGGTCAGAAAGCTCCTGACGCTGCTTTCCATGAAAAAGAACGCGAAGATGGCGCCGGTATCCGTGCCGGAGCTGCTGACACAGGTGCGGGAGCTGACCCGGCCGGTCATGGAAAAGTACGGAACGTCTCTGGAAATCACCTGCAACGGGGATATTCTGTCCGTTGACAAGGATTTGATGTGCATAGCCCTTGTCAATCTCGTGGAAAACAGCGCCAAGGCGTCCGCGCCGGGGCAGATCATCCGGATTCAGGCGTCGCAGACGGGCTTCACCGTTTCCGACCGCGGCCGGGGCATCCCGGAAAAAGACCTGCAAAGAGTGACCGACCCCTTCTACATGGGCGACCCCTCCCGGAGCAAGGCAAACGGCGGCTTCGGTCTGGGGCTGGCGCTGGTGCGGGAGATTGCCGCCGTCCACGGCGGAACGCTGATGTTGGAAAGCAGTGTTGGCGAGGGGACGACCGCCCGAATCGTCATCGGTAATCAAACGGTAACGTGCCGGTAACCTCTTTCCGTGCGAATTGTGGTACGATGAAACCATCCAAAGAAAGGACGTGTTACCATGAAAAAGAAAACACTGCGGTTCGCCGCCTTCACTCTGGCGCTTGCCATATTGCCCGGCTGCGGCAAAGGCCGGACACCCGCCGAACCCACCACCGTCAATCAGGCGATGCTGCTTGAGCAGAGCGCCAAAGAGCAGACGGAGTACACCTTCCCGGAGAAATTCACCGGGGACTGGGTCAGTCAGGAGGGAAGACTTACCATCCACGCCGATGCACAGGTGGTGGCGGAGTTGGGGACGGTGCTTCCCACCGCTACCGTGACGCCCAGAGACTTTACACAGGAGGACGTGGACACCCTCCTGCGGGTGCTTTTGAAGGGACAGCCGCTCTACAGCACTGTCATGACGAAGCAGGAGTGTCAGGATTCCATTGATTATGTCAATTCCCCCGAATGGCACGCCGACCCGGACGCCCCGGAACAGACGCCGGAGCAGCTGGAAGAACGCCGGAAGGAGCTAATCGCCTATTACACCGCGGAAATGGCAAAGGCACCGGAGGAAAAGCCCATCATCCACGGCTTTGAGGATTCCGGAACGCCCAATGAGGTCAGCGGCGATGCGACCGTGGACGGAGCCAAGTACGAAGTCATCATCATGAACCGCCTCGGCGGATACCTGACGAACGCGACGATTGTCAACAGCGACTTTAAGTATTACCGCAGCACCGACTGGGGCAGCATTTCCAAGGAGGACGCCATTGCCAGGGCGGATGAGGTGATGCAGGAGCTGGGTCTTAGCGATATGGTTCTGGCCGACGCGCAGACGCCCAGAGAGGGCGAACGGAAGGGCACCTGGGAGCTTTACTATACCCCCAGCGTAAACGGCCTGCCCATTCCCGGCATCCGGGAGGATCGTGTGTTCAGCGATCCCGCCATCGGAGAGGATCATCAGTACTGGACTTACCGCTGCTCAGAGGAGACCAACGCGGATACCGTTTCCTGGTACATGGAAAGCGTCTGGATCACGGTGGGGAGGGACGGCATTCTTTCCTTCGAGTGGGACGCTCCCAGCACCGAGCCGGTTATCAGGGAAACGCAGACCGCCCGTATGCCCTTTGAGGACATTGCGTCCATCGCAAACACCATGCTGCCCGTGGTGGTCATCGGACCGTCGGAAGCCCGCAGTCTCGTGGAGATCGACAAGATCAACGGCGACGAGACATACATGGACGTGGAGATCACGAAGGTCTCCCTGTCTCTGATGCGCATCCGGGATAAAGGCTCCTTGCAGGGGACGATCGTTCCCGTGTGGGATTTCTGGGGAACGTGGGACTGGTATGAGCCCGGAGACAACGCCTCGGAGTCCATGAAAAAGGGCGCGAACTATGTGACCCAGCCCATGCTGACCCTGAACGCCATCGACGGCAACGTGGTCAGCCGGATGTTTGGATATTGACAGAAAAACCGGGAGCAGTCCGAAACGGATTGCTCCCGGCGGCTTTTTGGGAAGCTCTGATGAAATCTCCACTCACGGCCGGAGGGCGGATTGATTCAAAGCTTCCTTAGAATTCGACGAAAAGCGTATGCGTAATGGCAAAAGCACTAAAAATACAATAGGCATTTTAGCAATAGAGACGAAAAATAAAAAATGTATTGACTTAAGGCGGAAGCCTGCATATAATATAGCTGTAATGAAACCGATTTCATCAATTAATTAACGTTTTATTTCTGATTTTCAATGGAATATGTAGAAATAATGATAAATATTACTGCGATTTATTTGGAATAAAATGAAATAATTGTATTGAATAGAAATCGGTTACAAAAACAAGGGGATGATATTATGAAGAAAAAGAAGCTGATTATCGACACCGACATCGGAACGGATTTCGACGATGCATTTGCCGTCCTGCTTGCCGGGGTCAGCGAGGAGGTTGACTTTCTGGGCGTAACGACCGTCTGGTCAAGAGCACATGAGAGAGCCAGAATCGCAAAAAAGGTGCTGGCAATTGCCGGGAGAGAGGATGTTCCGGTGTTTGCCGGAATCAGCAAGCCTATCGATCAAAGTGAGAACGTCTGGTACGGATATGAAGGCGGCGGAATTCTCGACGAAGGTGATGAAAGCAATGACGCGCTGGAACCTGAAAAGAAGCATGCAGTAGACTTCATTATTGACACAGTTATGGCTAACCCCGGGGAGGTCACGCTGATTACCTTGGGTTCGCTGTCGAACCTGGCGGTCGCCTTGATCAAAGAGCCGATGATTGCGCAAAATCTCAAGGAGGTAATCTCGATGGGCGGCGTGATCGTCCCTATCGTGGATAAAATGGGAATCTCCCGTTCTCCCATTGAGGAATATAACTTCAACTGTGACAAAATCGCTACGGAGATTGTATTCAAATCCGGTGTCAATCTGACAATCATCCCCATCGATGTCACATTGAAGGTTCCTGTTCCGCCTACATATGTGCAGATGCTCAAGGATTGTGATAGACCAATCGCAAAAGCGGCTTATCGTATGCTGGAGGTTTGGCCGGAGCAGGAAAAAATACTGTATATCAGTGGTGGCGTACCGACCGAGCACACGGACCTCTGGATGCATGATCCGCTGTGTGTGGCAACACTGATCAACAGGGACTTTGTGGATCTGTTTGACCTCCACATTGATATCGAGTACGGCCCCACGTTCATTCCCAGAGAGCTTATTGTTCGGGACGACATTCTCCGCACGGTACCCAAGAAACTGCCGCCCAACTGCCGTGTTGCACTCGGCGTTCGCAGTGAAGAATTTGCCAAGTTTATCATTGGCAGATTTTGTAAGAATTGAGCATCCGTCTGGGCAGAACTCACTGGCAAAGCGAGTCGTCGGTGTAACAGCACGCTCAACAAAGCCTGCAAATAAGAAGTCAATCTCTGAGAAAGACTTCTGTTTGCGTGATGACACGAACATGTGGCTCTGCCGGTTCAGGCAGCGAGAGACCTCGTCTCGTAGCTGACTGCCATATTTTCGATACAATTATCAATTATATAGTAATAAAGGAGATATCATTATGAAACGAGTAATTGCAATTTGCCTTACCCTGATGCTGGTTTTTTCTCTCTGTGCCTGCGGACAGTCCGATAAGCCTGTCACCGAGAAAGCCACTGAAGAGGTTGTCGAGAAAACGGAAACTGAAAGCGCAAAGTCCGGCTTCACCATGGGTGTTGTAGTTAAGGTTGACGTACCCTGGTTTGATCGGCTGAACCAGGGACTCCAGCGGTATGCAGAAGAATGCGGCTGCACGATCAATCTCTACGCCCCCTCTTCGCCGGATGCATCCCAGCAGGTGGCCTATATTGAAGACCTGATTGCACAGCAGGTTGATGTCATCGGTATTATCCCCGTATCTACTGAAGCGCTGGAAACGGTACTGCAAAAAGCACGGGATCAGGGAATCATTGTTGTGAGCCATGAGGCACCTACCCTCAAAAATACCGATGCGGATGTGGAAGCTTTTACCGATGAAGCGTTCGGCGAATTTTTCATGCAGAGCCTTGCCAAAGCAATGAACTACGAAGGTGAATACGCAACCATTATCGAATCCCTTATGAACCCCAATCATAACATTTGGACAGATTCCGCCATTGCCTATCAGGTTGCAAATTATCCGGACATGACCTGTGTCAGCTCCAAGAATGAAACAAATGCTGATGTGAGCCAGGCTCAGAGTATTTGTGAGGAGCTCATGAAAACCTACCCCAACCTCAAAGGCATCATGGGTACCGGTTCCGCCGATATTGTCGGTGCGGGTCTCGCAATTGAAAACAAGGGTATGATTGGTAAAATTGCTTCGGTTGGTTGTACATCCCCTGCTGATGCAGCACAGTATCTGGAGTCCGGCAGCGTGTCTATGATCGGCCTTTGGGATCCTGCCAATGCGGGATATGCAATGTGCAAGCTGGCGCAGATGGTTATTGACGGCACGACGACTTTTGAGGATGGCGTTGACCTTGGGATTGAAGGCTACAATAGCTGCTCCGTTCACGATAAGGTCTATGTTGTCGGTAATGCCATGATGGGCTGTTATGCCGGCGATGATGTGTCCGGCTTGGGCTTCTGATAAGCGTTATCAGGTAGATCGATATAAGCTTACGGGCAGCGCAGCGACAAAAACGCTGCGTTGCCCTGCTCTTTGACGGATATGAGTGAGGTAATACTATGGATAGACCCATCTTAAAACTGACAGGAATAAGCAAATCATTCTCAGGGGTCAAGGTGCTGAACAACATCAGTCTGGAAATTCTTCCGGGTACAATTTATTGCTTGGCTGGCGAAAACGGATGCGGAAAATCTACGTTGATTAAAATTATTTCCGGCGTGTATTCAGCCGATGCCGGAACGATCGAGCTGGATGGCCGCATGGTGAAACGTATGACGCCTCAGGAGGCAATGAACGGGGGCATTGAGGTAATCTACCAGGATTTTTCGGTTTTCCCCAATTTGACGGTAGCTGAGAATATCGTGCTCAATACCGAAATAACAGAACGGCGAAAGCTCGTAAATTGGAAGAGCGTAACGGAACAGGCTCAGGCTGCGCTGGACAAGATTGGCGTAAAGATTCCTTTAGATGCAATGGTGGAGACGCTGCCGGTCGCAAGCCGCCAGCTTATTGCAATCTCCCGCGCTTTAGCGCACAACGTAAGAATCCTGATCATGGACGAGCCTACAACGGCACTCACAAAGAAAGAGGTGGATGCGCTTTTCTCTGTGGTGAAGGGGCTGAACCGAAGCGGTATCAGTGTCATTTTTGTAAGCCACAAAATGGATGAGGTCATGCAGCTTTCTCATCGAATCATTGTCATCCGAAATGGAGAACAGGTTGCGGAAGGGGAAAGCTCGTCCTTTTCGAAGGAGCGACTTGTATATTGTATGACAGGCCGTCATATTTCTCAGGGCATTAACAGCCCAACTCCCAGAGAGGAAGCTCCCGTTGTGCTGCGCGTACAGGATATAAGCCAAAAAGGCGGCTTTAACAACATCAGCTTTGATTTGAAAAAGCATGAAATAATCGGAATAACCGGTCTTTTGGGTTCCGGCCGTACGGCATTGGCCAATGCTCTTTTCGGAATTCGTAAAATCGATTCGGGTAAAATTCTATTAGACGATCAGGAAATTCATCTCAAGAACGTACGAAGCGCCGTTCGACACGGGATAGCCTATGTACCTGAGGATCGGCTTACAGAGGGCCTGTTCTTAGACCAAAGCATTGACTTAAACATTGTCATTACGGTTCTCAACAAGATTAAGACCAAAATTGGAAGCATTGATCACCGCCGTGTCAAATCTTTTTCGGCAGATTGGATCAACGCACTTCATATAAAGGCGCAAACTGGCGCACAACCTGCAAGGACGCTTTCCGGTGGAAATCAGCAGAAAATTGTAATTGCCAAATGGCTTGCGACAGACCCCAAGGTGCTGATCCTGAACGGGCCAACAGCCGGCGTGGACATTGGCGCGAAAACGGATATCATTCAGCTTATTCGTTCGCTGGCGGAAGACGGGATGAGTATTATTTTGGCGTCAGACGACGTATCGGAGATATTGGCCTGCTGCGACAGAATATTCATCATGAGCAACGGGCGCATAGTAAAACAAGTAAAAACCGACGAGACGAGCGAACGTGAGCTTAATGAGATGATACGCGGAAAGGAGACTCAATAATGAAACGCCTATTATCGAAAAATGAGTTCTATCTATTTGCAATTCTGCTGGCAGTGTGTGTGACCATCGGAGCAATCAATAACACATTCTTCGCCGCCGGCAATATTGTAGACCTTTTTCGTACGGCCACACCGTATGGGATTTTTGCTGTTGGAATTATGATGGTGGTCGTGTCCGGCGGCATAGATATTTCTTTTCCGGCAATCGCCACACTCAGTACTTACGCCACACTTTTGATACTGATCAACAGCAACATCCCAGGCAGCTTGCCGCTGTTCTTTATTATTTCCTGCGCTATTGGCTTTATTCTTGGCTCGATAAACGGTGTGTTTATTGCATACTTTGAGTTTCCGCCGCTCATTGTCACATTGGCAACGCAAAGCATTTACTACGGCATTCAGTACGTTTTTCTTGGCAGTAAACGACTCACCTCCCTGCCCGTGTATATAAACGATTTTTCCAAAGCCGGTTTTTTCTCCGTTGTGGATGAGTCCGGGATGACGTCCATGTTTCCACAGTACTTTGCGGTTCTTGCCGTCGTACTTTTGATTGCGGTATTCGTCCTTCGATACACCTTGGTGGGCAGAGGAATCTATGCAATTGGCGGAAGTAAGGTCTCTGCCGCAAGGGTCGGCTTCAAAGTCAGGACGATCCAGATGCTGCTCTACAGCGCTGCAGGGGTAATCGCTGCTGTGGGAGGCGTTGTGTACACGGTTATGACGAGGCAGGGAAATCCCGCGGCCCTGCTGGGACTGGAGATGACAATCATCTCAATTGCAGTTCTGGGTGGCATTGATATTGCCGGCGGCAAAGGCAGTATTTTGGGACTGACCCTCGGACTGGTATTCTTTATTGTAATCAATAACAGTCTTATCCTGATTGGACTCAGCTCCTATTGGAAGACATTTGCTTTGGGTGTGGCGATGTATATGTATGCCTCGGCGATTGCCTTAAAAAGCAAAATACAAAAAAAGAAGGTACGTGAGATTGACACAAAGGACAATGACGTGGGGAGGGATCATTCATGAACGTTCGTAAGCTTGCTCGAGCAGATACAAGAGAAGATTCCGGTAATACCTTGGTTCTGACTGGCGTATTCCTTGCGTTTTTCTTTGTTATGTCGGTACTGTCACCCAAGATATTCCTCAGCATGGGCACTATGAGGTCCTTATTTGTCCAGCTGCCGGAGTTTGGAATATACGCATTTGCAATGATGCTGGCAATGCTCACCGGCGGTATTGACTTGTCAATCGTGAGTGCCGGCAATTTGGCAAGCATTATTGCCAGCAATTATATGATCTGGCGGATGTCTCAATCGCAGGTGCCCGGACAGCTGCAGATTGTTCTGACGGGTTTGCTGATAGCGTTGGCGGTGGGGGCGTTCTGCGGTGCATTGAACGGAATCTCCGTAGCCGTTGTTGGAATTCCTCCTATGCTCGCGACATTGGCCAGTATGCAGATGTTCAACGGGGTATCCATGATTCTGACGCAAGGCTCATCGGTACAGGGACTTCCGGAATTATTCTCCCAGATTGGAGCGAAAACAGTTGCCGACATCATTCCGATTACAATGCTGGCGTTTCTTGTCATTGCGGTCATTCTACACTACATACTGGACTACACTGCACTAGGATTTAAAATATATATGTTCGGGTCAAACTCTGTGGCCGCAGAATACAGTGGAATCAACAATACCGCCGTCGTTATTCTGACATACACCATTGGGGGGCTTCTCTCGGCCATTGCAGGCATTATAGTGACTAGTCGTGCCATGTCAGCAAAAATGGATTATGGCTCTATTTACCAGCTTCAGGCGATTCTTGCCGTAGTCTTGGGAGGCATTAGTCCAAGTGGCGGAAAAGGAAAAGTTTGGGGAGTTGTCCTTGCGGTCATGTCGCTCCAGGTATTGTCAACCGGCCTGAATATTCTCAATCTTTCCGCTTCCTCGTATCTAAAGAACCTGGTTTGGGGACTTCTCCTGTTGGCGGTATTGACGCTTAAGTTCTTCATAAGGAAGAAGGCGTAACGACAAACTCGTAAACTACGCCAACCGAAAAAGAGAATCCAAGGAAACCGGGGATTCACCATACATTATATTCATCTTAAATCTATTTTACAAGAAAGGCGGCCGTTTGCCTGCACTTGTTCACCCCTATTTGTGTGAAAGCACCGCGGCCGAATGTGCAATTTATATGAAATTTGGAATCTACTACCCGTATTGGGAAAAAGAATGGGGCGGAGACGCTATTGGATATATTGAGCGGGTCAAGCGGCTGGGCTTTGACGTGCTGGAAGTGGCTACAGCTGACTTCGCTGGAAAACCTGATGACTACTTTACAGAGATGCGTAAAGCGGCTGAATACAATGGCATCTTGCTCACGGGTGGTTATGGACCCAGCGTAGAAAATAACATTGGTGCCTCCAAACCGGATAACGTGCGGCATGCTCTGGAATTTTACAAGCGAATGTTTGAACAGATGGAGCTGGCTGGGATTCGCATCTTGGGTGGCGCACTGTATTCCTACTGGCCGGTTCAATTTGACGGTGATTTGGACAAGCCGGCCGATTTTGAACGTAGTGTTGCCGGAATGCAAAAGCTGGCAGAGATAGCGGCGGATCACGGGATTATTTTGAACATGGAATCTCTTAACAGATTTGAGGGTTATCTGATTAACACGTGCCAGGAATGTGTGGATTACGTGGATGCCGTCAACAAGCCAAACGTGAAGGTTATGCTGGACACCTTTCATATGAACATTGAGGAGGACTCGCTAATCGATGCAATCACTGCTTCCGGATCGCGGTTGGGTCATTTTCATGTTGGCGAAGCGAATAGAAAGCCTCCCAGACCCGGGCGTATGCCTTGGAGCGAAATTGGAAAGGCACTGAAAGGAATCGGATACGATGGTTGCGTGGTCATGGAGCCGTTTGTCGTCCCCGGCGGAAGTGTCGGCAGGGATGTCCATGTCTGGCGTAATCTTTTCCCGGAATTATCCGCGGATTATCTTGACAAACAAGCAGCCGATTCTGTAAAATATCTTAGGGAGCAATTTGAAGTATAGTATGAAGGTGGCATAATGGAGTCTGTAACAATAAAGGATATTTCCCAAAAAGCGGGGGTATCCCCGGCGACTGTCTCGAGGGTTCTTAACAATCCATCCATTGTCAATCCTGCCACTCGAGAAAAAGTGGAGCGTATAATGAACGAGCTCCATTATGTGCCATCGGCGGTAGCCCGGAATTTATCAAAGTCCTCGTCTACTATCATAGGAGCAATCGTTGCTGATATTTCAAACCCCTTTCTCAGCCAATTGCTGAAGGGTGTCCTCACGGTGTGCGACAGGGAAGGCTACATGCTTATTTGTATGGATAACAGCGATAATATGAATAGTGATTTTCGCGCACTTAATGCCATGAGAGAACAGCGGGTAGCCGGCCTGATTTACGCACCAGCGGTAGACTATTCATACTATTCAAAAACAGAAAAGCTCAAGCATTTTATCGATGCGCTGTGTGCGCCCGTGGTTTTGGTAGACCGCAAAGTCTGCTGGGATGAAATACCCTTTGATGGCGTATTCTTCAATGATTATGAGGCGATCAAGAAAGCTGTCCATGCTTTGGCAGCCAGCGGCCATCGAAGAATTGCACTTATTAACAGCGATGAGAAGAACGCTCTGTCAGATAACCGACTTTGTGCATATTTGGATGGAATCCGGGAAGCCGGACTGGAGGCAGACCAAGAGTTGATTTATGCGAAGGGGGCGTATTCTCTGGAGTCCGGATACCGGCAAACCAAGGAATTGCTCCGTTCCAAGAGCAGGCCGACAGCCGTCATAACCTGTAACAACCTTCTTTCTCAGGGATTTATGAAAGCGGCTAGCGAAGCAAAGGTTACGGCAGAACAGATCACCCATATCGGCCTGGATAATCTTGAAATGACAGAAACTCTGGGTATTAAGTATAATCATATAGAGCGGGATCCTGGCTTGATGGGGGAGAAGGCCGCTGAGATGCTATTCTGGCGAATGGCTCATCCTCGCGGTGCAAAGCAGGCGTTGCTGCTCGATGCACCACTTGTTTTACAGACCAATACGATCTAGGGAACCTCTGATTAAATCGGCAAGAGCTGTGAGCGGAGCTTTTTCGGTACCGAAGAGTGGGCGGAAAAGATCCGCTCACAGCCGCAGACGATTTATTCAGAGGTTCCTTAGTGTTAACCATTTTACAGAAAAAACTCAATTTTTTCGCCGTCTATTATACCGGCGATGTATGAACATTTCTACCGATAGAAACAGCCGGGACACCCCGACTTCCACAACTTACCCCTCAAATGCCAACTTACCCCTCAAGCGGCAAAATCGGCGGAGAAATAATTAAATTGTATCAATCCCGGTGTTTTCATATCATAGACTTTATTGATTTCAGTCTTGCCCACCGTGCCAAGTCTGGTCAGCAGTTCGGAAACATCCGCAGGGGTAAAAAACTCGCCGCCGGATTTTCCCGCCCCAGATGCGTACATGGTCATCAGATACTCATAGGCATCGCCAAAGGCATCAATATCGTGATCCTTCACATCACCAAGGTTCATATCAGCTACACCATGCAGAAGTTTTGCAAGGCGTTCATTTCTCTTTGCAACGGTAGAACCGAGTTTGTTGCTGTTTACATCAAAATCATCGAACAATCCGGCAAAGCTGCTTTCGGAGGAAAATCCCTTTGCAGAGCCTTCAATGTGGTTGAATACACGCTCCAAGGTTTCGTTCAGGTTTTCATCGTTGTTGGCTCTGAGATTGACATTGCAAAACAGCTCGGACGGAAGAATAAAGAAGCCCTTTTCTTCTACCAAGTTGTCACGAGCCTCTTCCGCATCGGTATCGGGCATTTTGGCATAATCAAAATCGGTATTTCCGGCTTCCTGTTCACCAGAATTGATATAGTTGGTCAGGTTCTCGGAGATATAACGGTAAAACATGGTTCCGAGAACATAGTTCTTAAAATCCCAGCCGTCAACGGCACCACGAAGTTCATCAGCGATTGCCCATATCGCACGATGCAGTTCGTCACGCTCTTGTTCTTTCTTTGTATCAACCATGGTTTTCCTTCTCCTTTTCGTTCGGTATAAATTCCAGAATATCGTCAACGCCACAATCGAGGGCACAGCAAATGTTTTTCGGAAAGTACACACGGAAATCAATTTTACGTCGAGTTGCACAAGAACCTTATTTGTTGAGGAACAGATAGCATTAAGAGAACACTCCACAAATGAATATTAGCGTAATTCATGCAAATACAGCTGAATAAACATTCTTTCCTGAAATTTCACGGATGTAGGGTGGTTGTTGTCTTGTGGGATATGCGCAGAAATTGATTTCCGTGGAAAGTACATCAGGAATATTGCAAACCGGCGGGAAATAGAGTATGATAAAGGAACCGAAAAAATCTGCGCAAATTGATTGCCTGGGGGTATAGAAAGATGACCATTGACGACTTGACCATCGGCCAGTCCGGCGTGATTTCTCAGGTGGGCGGCGAGGGGCCGCTGCGCCTGCGGTTTCTGGACATGGGGCTGATTCCCGGAACGAAGGTTACACTCCAAAAAATCGCGCCTATGGGCGACCCGATCCAGATCCAGGTGCGGGGCTATGAGCTGACCATCCGCCGGGAGGATGCCCGGAAAATCGCGCTGAAGGAGGAGACGGTATGATTTTTGCGTTGGCAGGAAACCAGAACTGCGGCAAAACCACCTTATTTAACGCCCTCACCGGCTCCAATCAGCACGTGGGCAATTTCCCCGGCGTTACGGTGGATCAGAAGGCGGGCGTAATCAAGGGAACCGACCACCAGGTGGTGGACTTGCCCGGCATTTACTCCATCCGTCCCTATACGCAGGAGGAGATCGTTACCCGGGATTTTATCCTGAAGTCCAAGCCCGACGCCATTATCAACATCGTGGACGCCACCAACATGGAACGGAATCTCTATCTGACGCTTCAGCTCCTGACGCTTCAGGTGCCTACGGTGATCGCCCTGAACATGATGGACGAGCTGGTGGGCAACGGCGGCAGCGTGGACGTGCAGAAAATGTCGGAGGCCATCGGCGTTCCGGTGGTTCCCATATCCGCGGCGAAAAATCAGGGCATCACCGAGCTGGTGGATACGCTGCTCGACACCGCCTCCCGCCGGGTGACCCCCAAGGTGCAGGATTTCTGCCCCGAGGGGCCGGTGCATCGGTGCATCCACGCGGTGTGCCACATCATTGAGGATCATGCCCAGCGTGTCAACATCGCCCGCCGCTTCTGCGCCATGAAGCTCATTGAGGGCGAGCAGGACTTTTTCGACGCACTGGAGCTGAGCCAGAACGAAAAGGAACTGATCGAGCACACCATCATCGAGATGGAGCATGAGACCGGGCTGGACAGAAATGCCGCCTTGGCGGACATGCGCTATAATTTCATCGAGAAGGTCTGCAACCAGTGCGTGGTGAAGGCGAAGGAGAGCAAGGAACACCGGCGCAGTATGCAGATCGACAAGGTGCTGACCCACCGGATTTTCGCCATTCCGCTGTTTATCGCCATTATGGGACTGGTGTTCTTTCTGACCTTCAACGTGGTGGGGGCGTTCCTGTCCGACGTGATGGCCTACGCCATTGACGGACTGACCATTCTGGCCGACCGGGCGCTGACGGCCTACGGCATCAACCCTGTGGTACACAGCCTGATCATCGACGGCATTTTTGCCGGCGTTGGCAGCGTTGTGAGCTTCCTTCCTCTGATCGTGACGCTGTTTTTCTTCCTGTCTATCCTGGAGGACAGCGGCTATATGGCGCGGGTGGCCTTTGTCATGGACAAGCTGCTGCGGAAGATCGGCCTTTCCGGAAGAAGCTTCGTGCCCATGCTGGTGGGCTTCGGCTGCTCCGTCCCCGCCATCATGGCGACGAGAACCCTTTCCTCCAACCGGGATCGGAAAATGACCATTCTGCTGACCCCTTTCATGAGCTGCTCGGCGAAAATTCCTATTTACACCCTGTTTGCCGCCGCGTTTTTCCCGGGGCATGAGCTGCTCGTGATGCTGGCACTGTATTTCGGCGGCATTCTGGTGGGCATTCTGGTGGCGCTGGTTCTGAAAAATACCGCCTTTAAGGGCAATCCCGTTCCCTTCGTGATGGAACTGCCCAATTACCGCTTCCCCTCGGCAAAATCCGTGGTTCTGCTGATGTGGGAGAAGGCGAAGGACTTCCTGACCCGGGCGTTTACGGTGATTTTCATGGCGACGGTTATCATCTGGTTCATGCAGACCTTTGATACCCGGCTGAACGTGGTGGAAAACAGCGCAAGCAGCATTCTCGCCGCCCTGGGGCGGCTGGTGTCGCCCATCTTTGCGCCCCTGGGCTTCGGCGATTGGCGGATGGTAACGGCACTGGTGTCCGGCTTCACTGCGAAGGAAGCGGTGGTCAGCACCTTCGGCGTGATTCTGGGGGTCAGCACGGAGCAGCTTGGCGCTGCCCTGCATTCCCTGTTTACCACGGCGTCGGCGGCAAGCTTCCTCGCCTTCTGCCTGCTGTACACCCCCTGCGTGGCGGCGGTTTCCACCATCAGGACGGAGCTGAAATCCGGCTGGAAAACGGTGGGAATCGTGTTTGCGCAGTGTCTGGTGGCCTGGCTGGCGGCATTTGTGGTCTACCATGTGGGGCTGCTGCTGGCATGAGCTGGATGGATTATCTGCTGCTCGCCCTGATCGGCGGGTACTGCGTGTACTTACTGCTGCGCAGAAAGAAAAAGGACGGCTGCTGCGGGGACTGCTCCCGGTGCGGCGGCTGCAAAAAGTGAACGACCCGCTGTCATCCGATTCCGGTGGATGACAGCGGGTTTTTGCACTATATTATTGCTTCCTTCGCCGGTTGTACAGCTTGGCAAGGCCGCCCTCGCTGGTTTCCCGGAAGCGGTGATCCAGATTGACGCCGGTTTCCCGCATGGCGCGGCACACCATGTCGTAGCTGATGTTCCGGGAGCCGGTGAGAAAATAGCTCAGGTTGCAGGCGTTCATCGCCCGCACTGCGGCCACGGCGTTGCGCTCGATGCAGGGAATCTGCACAAGACCGCAGATGGGGTCGCAGGTCAGACCCAGATGATGCTCCATGGCGACCTCCGCGGCGTACTCCACCTGATCCAGATCCTGATGGTACAGCTCCGCCAGCGCCGCCGCGGCCATGGAGCAGGCGGTGCCGATCTCCGCCTGACAGCCGCACTCCGCCCCGGAGATGGAGGCGTTGGTCTTGGTCAGGTTGCCGATGATGCCGGCGGTGGCAAGCCCCCGGCAAATCTGCGCGTCGGTAAAGCCCTTCGTCACCTGGGCGTATTTGAGGACGGCAGGCAGTACGCCGCAGGCGCCGCAGGTGGGGGCGGTGACGATGGTGCCGTTGTCCGCGTTCTGCTCGGCGACGGCGTAGGCATAGGCGGCGATCATCTGAAACTCCTTCATGGCCGGATTTTCGTCATCGGGGTGCTGCTCATACAGGTATTTTGCCTTGCGCTGGACGTTCAGGCCGCCGGGAAGCACGCCGGTTTTGGAAAGACCCTCGTCGATGGACTGCTTCATGGTCTGCCAGACGTCCAGAAGGAACGCCCAGATCTCCGGTCCCTCGTTCAGCTCTACGTAGTCGCTGAGGGTCTGGATGTAGCGCCACTTGCAGAAATCGGCGATCTCCGCGAAGGAATGCTCCACGTAGACCTCCTCGCTTTCGGCGTCCGTCCGGCCGGGGATGCGGATGTCGCCGCCGCCGATGGATTCCACCCGCAGCCTGTCCGTTTCTGCCCCGTTTTCCAGAGCGATCAGATCCATGGTGTTGGGGTGGGCGGAGGCGGGGAGCGCCTCGTCGGAGAAGACAATCTCCGTGGGGACGGGAGCAAGAACCTCCCGCAGCACCCGGTCGGTGCCGTGACCCACGCCGGTTTTGCTCAGAGAGCCGTAGAGGATCACCCGGAAGCCGTCGGCCTGGGGATGGGCGCCCTTAAAATAGTTCGCGGCGCGCTCCGGCCCCATGGTATGGGAGGAGGAGGGGCCTTTGCCGGTTTTGTAAATTTCACGGATGGATTTCATAGAGGAACCTCCGAATTTCTATATCTGCCGGGAAACCGGCGGAGTACTATTTTCTTTAGTATAACAAATTCGGGAGGAAATTACAATGGGTTTTCCTCCCGGTTTTGCAGCGCTTCCAGGCTCAGCTCTCCCGCCAGCTTGTAAAGGCTGTCGCAAAGCACCTGCTCCAATGGCAGCCCTGCCCAGGCGGCGACCCGGGAATAAAACAGAGCCACGGTAGGCTCCAAGTACAGTGTTACCTTCGTCATAAGCGCCTCCTGGGGTCGAAAAAATTTCTCAAAAACCTCTGCTCCATCCTATGCAGACCCTTGACAATGGTGCTATAATAAGATATCTAGATTTGGGAATCGAGGATGAGGAATATGGCAAAAGAGAAAAAGGTGGAGCAGATCACCGACATGGAGGTCGATTTTGCGCAGTGGTATACGGACGTGTGCCGGAAGGCCGAGCTGGTGGAGTACGCCTCCGTCAAGGGCTTTACCATCCTGCGCCCCTATGGCTACGCCATCTGGGAGAACATGCAGCGGATCATGGACGGCGAATTCAAGAAAACCGGCCATGAGAACGTGGCAATGCCCGTGCTGATCCCGGAGAGCCTGCTGAAAAAGGAAGGCGAGCTGGTCAACGGATTTGCCCCCGAGGTGGCCTGGGTCACCATGGGCGGCAGTGAGAAGCTGGAAGAGCGTCTGGCCTTCCGTCCCACCTCCGAGACCATGTTCTGCGACCACTGGTCGAACATTCTGCAAACCTACCGGCAGCTGCCTATGCTGTATAACCAGTGGTGCTCCGTCATCCGTTGGGAGAAGACCACCCGCCCCTTCCTTCGTTCCCGGGAATTCTGGTGGCAGGAGGGTCACACCATCCATGAGACCGCCGAGGAGGCCAAGGCCGAGACGGAGCAGCAGCTGAACTGCTATGCCGATTTCTTTGAAAATGTCCTGGCCATTCCTGTGGTACCCGGCCAGAAGACCGAAAAGGAGAAGTTCGCCGGCGCCGAAGCGACCTACACCGTGGAGTGCATGATGAAGGATCACAAGGCGCTTCAGGGCGCGACCTCCCACTATTTCGGCGACAAGTTCAGCCGTGCTTACAACGTCACCTTTACCGGCCGGGACAACAAGCAGCAGTACCCCTTCCAGACCTCCTGGGGCAGCACGACCCGGATGATCGGCGCGGTCATCATGACCCACGGCGACAACAACGGCCTGGTTCTGCCCCCCAAGATCGCCCCCATTCAGGTTATCATTCTGCCCATCGCCCAGCATAAGCCCGGCGTTCTGGAAGCGGCGGCGCAGCTGAAAGAGCGTCTGGTGAACGCCGGATTCCGGGTGAAGGTGGACGATTCCGACAACTCCATGGGCTGGAAGTGCGCTGAGTACGAGATGAAGGGCGTGCCGCTGCGGGTAGAGTGCGGCCCGAGAGATCTGGAAAACGGCCAGTGCATTCTGGTGCGCCGGAACGACGGCGAGAAGACCGTGATCAAGCTGGAAGACCTGGAACAGGCCGTGGAAGCCCAGCTGGAGCTGGTGCAGAAGGGCATGTACGAGAAGGCAAAGAAGAATCTGGAGGAGCACATCTTCGAGGCGCACTCCATTGAGGAGGCCAAGGAGCTTCAGCAGAAGAACGGCGGCTTCATCAAGACCATGTGGTGCGGCGACGAAGCCTGCGAGCTGAAGATGAAAGAGGTCGCCGGCATGTCCTCCCGGTGTATGCCGCTCAAGCAGGAGCATCTGGGCGACACCTGCGCTTGCTGCGGAAAGCCCGCCAAGCACATGATTTACTGGGGCGTAGCGTACTAAGAAGCAATAGACGAAAATGCAGGTCTGCTGAAAGGCAGACCTGCTTCTGAGGCCGTAAGTTTACATAATATGGAGGAATATGGAGAAAATTCTGATTATTGGCTGCTCCGGCAGCGGAAAATCCACCCTTGCCGTGGCTTTGGGGGAAAAGCTGGGCTTGCCGGTGGTGCATCTTGACCAGCTGTGGTGGAAAGAGGGCTGGCGTAATGTGACCCGGGAGGAATTTGACTCCCGGCTGGCCATGGCGATGAACATGGACGGATGGATCATCGACGGAAATTACAGCCGCACCATGGAAATGCGGCTGGCGAAATGCGACACCGTTATTTATCTGGATTTTAACCGCTGGGCGTGCCTGCGGGGGATGTGCCAGCGGGTGTTCGGCAATTACGGGAAGGTGCGTCCCGACATGCCGCAGGGCTGCCCCGAGCGGTTTGATCCGTCCTTTGTGAAGTGGATCTGGGATTACAACAAAAACAACCGGGTGCGCAATTACATGTACCTCGCCAAGACGAAGCACGCCAAGGCGATCGTTCTGAAAAACCGGAAGGAGGTCAAGGCATTCCTCCGGAATCTGGGGGACACGCTGCCCGATTGAAGCCCAATATAAAAAAGTACAGCCCCAACCGTCAGGTTGGGGCTGTAGAGATATTGAATTCTTACACGATGCCCTGGGCGGTCATGGCGTCGGCAACCTTCAGGAAGCCCGCAATGTTGGCGCCAGCAACGTAGTTGCCCTCCATGCCGTATTCCTTGGCGGCGGCATCCAGATTGTGGAAGATGTTCACCATGATGGTTTTCAGCTTGGCGTCCACTTCCTCGAACGTCCAGCTGAGGCGCTCGGAGTTCTGGGTCATTTCCAGCGCGGAGGTGGCGACACCGCCCGCGTTGGAGGCCTTGCCGGGGCAGAACAGAACGCCGTGCTCCTGCAGGTAGGCGGTGGCGTCCAGAGAGGTGGGCATGTTCGCGCCCTCGGCCACGGCGAAGCAGCCGTTTGCCACCAGCGTCCTGGCGTCGTCCAGCAGAAGCTCATTCTGGGTGGCGCAGGGCAGCGCCACGTCGCACTTCACCGTCCACACGCCCTTGCCCTCGTGGTAGACGGAGTTGGGACGGGCCTTGGCGTACTCGGTCAGACGGGCGCGGCGCACCTGCTTGACGTCGATGAGGGTGGCCACATCGATGCCGTCGGGATCGTAGATCCAGCCGGTGGAATCGGAACAGGTGACGGGCTTGGCGCCCAGCTGCCAGGCTTTTTCGATTGCGTAGGTCGCCACGTTGCCCGCGCCGGAGACCACAACGGTCTTGCCCTCCAGGGATTTGCCGTTGCAGCGGAGCATTTCGTCCGTCAGGTACAGCAGGCCGTAACCGGTGGCTTGGGTACGGGCAAGGCTGCCGCCGTAGGAAAGACCCTTGCCGGTGAGCACGCCCTCGTACAGATTGCGGATGCGCTTGTACTGGCCGAACAGGTAGCCGATCTCCCGGCCGCCCACGCCGATGTCACCGGCGGGAACATCGGTATCCGCGCCGATGTACTTATACAGCTCCGTCATGAAGCTCTGGCAGAAGGCCATGACCTCCCGGTCGGACTTGCCCTTGGGGTCAAAGTCGGAGCCGCCCTTGCCGCCGCCGATGGGCAGGCCGGTGAGGCTGTTCTTGAACACCTGCTCAAAGCCCAGGAACTTGATGACGCTTAAGGTAACGCTGGGATGGAAGCGCAGACCGCCCTTGTAGGGGCCGATGGCGCTGTTGAACTGGACGCGGTAGCCGTTGTTCACCTGAACCTGACCCTTGTCGTCCACCCAGGGAACCCGGAACAGAACGGCACGCTCAGGGGTGGTCAGGCGCTCCAGCAGAGCGTCCCGGCGGTAAGCGTCCTCGTTTTTCTCGATCACGGGACGCAGAGATTCCAGAACCTCATAGACCGCCTGATTGAATTCGGGCTGGTCGGGATTTTGCTTTTTGACCCGGGCAAGGGTCTCGTCAACATAACTCATGAACAAATGTCCCTCCATGAAAGATTGGTATGCCCGAATTGTAACAGAACCGGGCGGAAAAAACAAGGGGTATCTGCAACTTTTTCGTCGCAGAACTGCATTTTCCACAAAACTGCCAATCCCCGAAGGCGGAAAGAAAGGAGATTTGGAATATTGGAAACCGTCATCTTGCCCGGGGGAGGATCTCCTCCCGGATGACCGAAACGAGGGCGTCCAGCTCCTCGGCGGTGGTGTCCCGGCTCAGAGAAACCCGGAAGGAGCCGTCTATGATTTCCGGCGAAAGATTCATGGCTTCCAGCACGTGGCTACGGTGCCCCTTGGCGCAGGCGGAACCGGCGGAAACGCAGATGCCATGATCCTGCAGAATGTTGATGGTGTTCTGGGTGGGGACGCCGGGGACGGACAGGGACAGAATGTGGGGCGCGTCGTGAGCGCCGTTGACGACCAGCCCCTCCAGCTCGGAAAGTTGGGAAACGGCATGCGAAAGCAGCGCCCTTTCCCGGGCGGCGTCCGCGTTAAATGTGGCGGACAGGGCAGCGCAGGCGGCGGCAAAGCCGAAAATGGCCGGGGTCGCCTCCGTGCCGCTGCGGTAGCCGCCCTCCTGCCCGCCGCCCTGGAGCAGCGCCGGGAAGGATTTCAGCCGGGGAGAAACGTACAACGCGCCGCAGCCCTTGGGGCCGTGGATTTTATGGGAGGAAACGGAGATCAGGTCGGCGCCCAGGGCCTTGGCGGCGAAGGGAACCTTCAGGAAGCCCTGCACCGCGTCGGTGTGGAAAAGGGCGTCGGGGCAGAGCCGGTGGGTCAGCCGCGCCATCTGCCGGATGGGCATGACGGAACCGGCCTCGTTGTTCACCATCATGACGGAAACCAGAATGGTGTCCTTCTGCAGAGCGGCTTTCAGCGCGTCCATAGAAATGCGCCCCAGACTGTCCGGCTGCAAATAGGTTACGGAGAAGCCCCGGGCTTCCAATTCCTTCATGCAGTTCAGAATGGCGTGATGCTCAATGGCGGTGGTGACGATGTGCTTTCCCCGCTTGCCCATGCGCTTCACGGTGCCGAACACGGCCCAGTTGTCGGCTTCCGTGCCACCGGAGGTGAAGAACACCCGGTCAGGCTCCGCCCCCATGGCGGCAGCGACGGCGTGGCGGGCGGTGCGCAGCTCCCGGGCGGCGCGGATGCCGAAATCGTACAGGGCGCTGGGGTTGCCCCAGTTTTCGGTCAGCGCCTTTGTCATAGCCTCCACCGCTTCCGGGCAGGGACGGGTGGTGGCGGAATTGTCAAGGTAAATCATACGGATATCATCCTTTTTCGGTTATTTTCCCACGCAGAACCGCTCGAAAATTCGCGCGGTGATGTCCTCCCGGACGGTTGCGCCGGTGATCTCGCCCATGGCTTCCATGGCCTGCTCCACGTCGGTGAGCACCGCGTCGGGGGTAACCCCCAGCTGCAGGCCCTGCAGCGAGCGCAGCATGGCTTCGTAAGCCCGGCGGATGGCGTCAAACTGCCGGGCGTTGGTGAGAATGGAGCCGTCGCAGGGCGTTTCGTTTTCAAACATGGCGTCAACGGCGTCCGCAAGCCGGTCAAGCCCCTCGCCGGTTTTCGCGCAGATGGGAATGACGTTCAGGAAGGGCAGCTCCCCGGGCTCCACGGCGCTGCCAAGGTCTGTTTTATTGATGAGCGCCACCGCGTTCTCCTGCTCCATGCACAGATCGATGATGGCCTGATCCTCCCCGTCCAGCGGCTGGGAGCCGTCGCAGACGAAAATCACTAGATCGGCGTTCTCCACCGCTTCCCGGGAGCGCCGGACGCCTATGGCTTCCACGGTATCGGCGGTTTCCCGGATACCGGCAGTGTCGATGAGCCGCAGACGGGTGGAACCCAGCAGCACCGTTTCCTCCACGGTATCCCGGGTGGTGCCGGGAACGTCAGTGACGATACAGCGGTCGAACCCGGCCAGCGCGTTCAGAAGGCTGGATTTGCCCACATTGGGCTTGCCTACGATGGCAGCGGCCACGCCTTGCCGGAGGATGCGACCCTGACCGTAGGTTTGCAGCAGGGCATACAGCGCTTTGGCATCGCCCCGAAGGCTTTTCCTGTATTGTTCAAGGCCAAAATCCTCAATATCCTCGTCTGGGTAGTCCAGCACCGCATGGAAATGGCTGCACAGATTGGTCAGATCGTCGTAAATGGGCGCGAGCTGCTTTTGCAGCCTGCCGCCCACCTGCCCCGCGGCGTTGGCGGCGGCGTCGGCGGTATCCGCTTCAATGAGATCGATGACGGCCTCCGCCTGGGTCAGATCCATTTTCCCGTTGAGGAAGGCGCGTTTGGTGAATTCCCCCCGCTTGGCGGGAAGCGCCCCGGCGAGATACAAAGCCTCCAGTCCCGCCGCCAGCACGGCAGGGGAGCCGTGGCAATGAAATTCCACGGTGTCCTCGCCGGTGTAGGAGTGAGGGGCGCGGGAGACCACCGCCATGCACTGGTCAATGACCCGACGCTGCTTGTCGTGAAGAGCCCCCAGAACCAGACGGCGGTCGGCGGTGTCCCCCAGGGACTTTCCGCTATTCAATGTAAATACCTTATCCGCAGCCGCAATGCAGCCGTCACCCGACAGGCGGATGATGCCGATGGCGGAAACGGAAGCGCCGGTGGATACGGCGGCAATCACGTGGGACATAAAAAGCCTCCTGATTTGATTTTACGCTCGGAGATAGGTCATCCGGCATACCGTTCCATACGGAGCGCTTTTCTGCGCACCGTCCATGCGAAAGCCGTAATGTTCATAAAAACCGATGGCCGGGTCGTTGTTTTCCAACACCCAGAGTGTGACAGGGGAGCGGCGGTCAAGGCAGCTCAGCGTGGCATCCATGAGCTTCCGACCAAGACCCAGACCCTGGGCTTCTTTCAATAGATAGATGGAAAATACCTCACCGGCACCGGAATCGTCTGTACCGTAGCAGCTGAAACCCACAATCTTTCCGTTCAGCCGGACGACGAGGGTGTTTTCCGGCCAGCGGCGGGCATTCTCCTGACATTTTTCCAACGTCTGACGGGCGATAAATGCTTCCGGCATCCGGCCGGTGTAGGTTTCCTGCCAGCTTTTCCAGTGTACGAAACCCTTCCCGTTGGTATCCTCGGGGCGCATCGGATGAATGTTGACGTCCATTTGGGAAACCTCCCTTATTCTTTCTGCAAAAATGCCAGAGGGTCGCCCTCATCGGCAATGAAGTGCATCAGCATGTACGCGCACATAATGGCCACGTTTTCCTCCCGAAGAATCCGCTTGCATTCCGCCCGGTCGGCGAGGATCACCTGAATGTCCTCCGACGACTCCTGATGCGCCGAGGTGGGTTCGCCGCTGCAATAGCCGAATACGGTGCCGCAGCTTTCGTCGGTCATGCCGATGGTGGTGAAAAACGGCCGGGAACAGGCGCCCGCGTCCACCGGGGTAAAGGTAAGCCCGGTTTCCTCGTACATTTCCCGGATACCGGCGGCTGCCGTGTCCTCGCCGCTTTCCACAAGACCGGCGGGAAATTCGTAGACGTAGTCCCCCAGGGGGTAGCGGTACTGGCGGACGAGGACGACCCTGTCCTTTTTCTCCCCGTAAACGCCGAAAAGAACGACGCCGTCGGGCTTGTTCTCGTGAGAAACGGCCTTGAGCTGCTCGATTTTCTTTGCCCGGGAGGCGACAAAATAGGGCGCGGACATTCCGTCCCGGTGGACGGCCTCGAATTCATAAAAGTTCAGAAACCGGGTATCAGACAATTTTTTGATGTTTCCGATTCGGCTCACTGCGGACGCCTCCTAAAATCCATAATACCTTACTATATCATTATAAAATCAAAAAAGCAATGATATTCCGCTCAAATTCCGGGCATACTTCCATAGGGAACCTCTGATTGAATCGTCTTCGGCTGAACAGCGGATCTTTTTCCCCAGCTGTTCGGTGCCAAAAGTGGGAAATACATACAGTATTCCTCCACTTTCGACACCTTCATCTGGTGAAAAATCTCTCGCTGTCAGCCCTCGCCGATTTAATCAGAGGTTCCCTAGAGGAGGGGAAGCCATGACAGATGAACAAATTAAGAGCAGGTTTGCCGAAGCCGGGGATTTCGTAACCCGCACCCTGTGCTGCGGCGGGAATCCCCTCTATGCCTACTACATCGACGGCCTGACCTCCGGCGGTGATATTTCGGAGTATGTATTCAAGCCTATCTCGGAGAATTTGTCCGGAAACATGGAGGAAGCCTACGACGCCGCCCTCCACGGCGCTGTGTATAACTCGGCGGTGTCCGTCTGCGGGGACGTGGACGAGGTGGCGCTGAAGCTGGTGAACGGCTTCTGCATCGTCCTGTTCCCCGGCGCGGGCGCCCTCGCCTTTGAGGTAAAAACCGGCGTCCAGCGGGGGCCGTCCTCTCCCGAAGTGGAGAACACGGTAAAAGGGCCGAAGGACGCCTTCGTGGAAACCATCCGGGTCAACACCAGCCTGATCCGCCGCCACCTGCGGACGCCCGATTTGCGATTGTACGAAACAAAGGTAGGCCGCCGGTCACTGACCAACGTGACGGTGGCGTGGGTGGAGGGCATTACAAACCCGGAATTGGTGAAGCGGATGAAGCGGCGGCTGGATACCATAGATATTGACGGATTTCTGTCGCCGTCGGCGGTGGAGGAGTACGTCACCGGCTCCCGCGCCACGGCGTTCCCGCTGCTGCAATACACGGAGCGCCCTGACCGCTTCTGCCAGGGACTGCTGGACGGCCGGGTCGGGCTGCTGGTGGACGGTCTGCCCCTGGCCTATCTTGCCCCGGCGACACTGGGGTATCTGCTGGAAAGCCCGGAGGACAGGGGGCGGGATTATGTGCTGGCTTCCTGCATCCGCATTCTTCGCTACGGCGCGCTGCTGACGGGGCTGCTGCTGCCGGCAATTTATATTGCCTTCGTCAGCTTCCATCAGGACTGGATACCCCAGCAGCTGCTGAACATTATCCTACTGAATAAGGAAATGGTGCCGTTTTCCACGGCGGCAGAGGTTCTGGGGCTGCTCATCGCCTACGAGCTGTTGCAGGAATCCGGAATCCACCTGCCTCAGGCCGTCGGACAGGCCGTCTCCACCATCGGCGGCATTGTGGTGGGAACGGCGGCGGTGGAAGCAAACCTGATATCCCCCGTGGCACTGGTGGTGATCAGCACGGCGGGGGTGTGCGGCTTTGTCCTGCCAAACAGAGACTTGGCGGAGGCCATTCGGGTCTGGCGGTTCGGTCTGGGCGTGGCGGCGTCGTTTGCGGGCATCAAGGGGCTGATTGCCGGACTTGTGCTTCTGATCGCCCACCTGGCGAGTCTCAAGTGTCTGGATGTGGGCTATCTGACGCCGTTTCCCGGCAACAGGGGGCTTTTTAGGAAACGCCTGAAGAAGGAAAAGACGCGGGATCCGAAGCTCCGCCCGCAAGATGAAAAAAATCAGAAATAAACCCAAAAACCGCTTGACAAACGCTGACACAAGTGGTAATATATGCAAGCTGTTCCGAGAGGGGCGGCTGCGAAGGGAAAGCACTTGCAAAGGAATTTGAAAAAGATCGAAAAAAGTTCTTGACAAAGGCCTGCGAGCGTGGTATACTGAACAAGCTAACCGCGAGTGCGGTGAGCGCGCTGTATCTTGTAAATTGAATAACGCAAAGACGAAATAACACCTTGGACAATAATGGATTGTTTAAGCGTAAGCGAAAAAACAGCCAACGAA